>JACKJW010000015.1 GCA_020637755.1 Brucellaceae bacterium
TTCAGCAGCCGTCCCAGCACCTGCGCCACCACCCGGTACCACGGATCACCGTTGCGGTTGCCGCTTTCGGCCAGCGCCAGAAGCAGCGGGATGATGACGACATTTTCCACCAGCATGTTCAGGCCAAGGCCGATCCCGGCGAAATCCGGCCAGGCAAGAAGCGCAATCGGATAGCCCACGAAGCCGGAATTGGGGCACGACATGCCCATGGCCGAAACCGCTGCCGTCGATGGCTTCTGGCCGAGCAACCCGCGTGAAAATCCATAGCCGAGCGCCACCATGATCAGCGAACCGGTGAGATAGGCCAGCATGTAGCCGGGCAGGAAGATTTCCGAAAAGGAGCGTGTCGACAGCGCCCGGAACAGCAGCGCGGGCAGCGCCAGATACAGCACGAACTTGCCGATCAGCCGCATGTCGGCGGCGGCAAACAGCCCGAAACGCACCGTCAGGAATCCGGTCAGGATGACCAGATAGATCGGTCCGGTAATCGTCAGGATTTCAAGCATTGCAGCCCCACCCGGCACGTTCACCGCGCGGCGCGGCCTCCCCCGCCCTTGTCGGCCGGATCGGCGCGCCCCGCAAGCACCCTCTGGCGCAATTCAATGGCTGCGCACGGCTTTTCAATGGGGCGCGGTGCAGCTCACACCGCGTCGAAATCCAGCACAAGCCGGTCCGATGTCGGGCGGGTCTGGCAGGCGAGCGTGAACCCGGCCTCCACCTCCCATGGCTCCAGCGAGAAGTTGAGCGCCATTTCCGATGTGCCTTCCACCACCTTGCAGCGGCAGGTGCAGCACATGCCGTTGGAGCACGACCAGGGCAGCTCGTGCCCGGCCTTGTGTGCAGCATCCAGCACCGTCTGCTCGGGATCGGTGACGGCAAAGCGCTTGCGCACCCCGTCATGCACCACTTCCACCGCCACACCCTGTTCGGCAGCCTTGCGGGCCGCGTCGGAAACCGGCCGCGCCTTCGGCACCTCGCCGTCCAGCGTAAAGCGCTCAAATCGGATGCGGCCCTCGGGCATGCCCTGCGCAGCCAGTTCGCCGGCCACGGCGTCGATCATTGCGCCCGGCCCGCAGATGAAGGCGAGATCATGGCCCTTCGGGTCGATCATCCCGTTCTTCGCAAACAGGCCGATGCGCTCGGCATCGATGCGCCCGTTCAGCGCGTCGATGTCCTGGCTCTCGCGCGACAGCACATGGATCAGCGACAGGCGGCCCATGTGGCGGTCCTTCAGGTCCTCGATCTCCTCAAGGAACATGATGGAAGAGGTCTCCCGGTTGCCGTAGATCAGCGTCACGCGGCTGCCGGGTTCATGGCCCAGCACCGCCTTGGCAATCGCCAGCATGGGCGTGATGCCGGACCCGGCAGCCACCAGCAGGTAATCATGCGCGCCGCCGATTTCCGGCGTGAACCGGCCCTGCGGCTCCATCACGCGGATCGTGTCGCCCGCGTTGAGACGCTCCATCACATAGCCGGTAAAGCGGCCATCCTCGACGCGGCGCACGCCGACGCGAAGCTGGGCGTCATCCGGGCCGGAACAGATGGAATAGGAGCGGCGCAACTCCTGCCCGTCCACATCGGCGGCCAGTGTCAGGTACTGGCCCGGGCTGAAGTGGAATTGCTCGCGCAGGCCTTCCGGAATGTCGAAGGCGATGGCAACGGAATCATCCGTATCACGGTCGATGCGCGCAACGGTCAGGTCATGAAAGCGGCTCATGGTCGTTTCCTCAGATGCACTTGAAATTGTCGAAGGGTTCGCGGCAGGCCAGGCAGCGCCAATGCGCCTTGCAGGGCGTGGAGCCGAATTCCGAGATGCGTTCGGTCTCACCAGAGCCGCAACGCGGGCAATTCACCTGCTCCTCGCCGAACAGCGCGCGGATCGAATTGGACGCGCTCTTGGGCGGCGCAATGCCATAGGCGCGCAGCTTCTCGCGCCCGTCCCGGGTGATCCAGTCGGTCGTCCATGCTGGCGACAGCACCCGTTCGATCCGCGGCTCGAAACCGGCCTCCCGCAGCGCGGCCTCGACCGCAAATTCGATGGCAAGCGTCGCCGGACAGCCCGAATAGGTCGGCGTCACCTTCGCTACGGCCGCACCATCGGGCGCAATCTCCACCGAACGCAGGATGCCGAGATCGGCCAGTGTCACGCAGGGCACCTCCGGGTCGGGCACGGCTGACGCTGCCGCCCAGGCCCGCGCCCTCTGACCGGCGCTCACCATGTCGCGCCCGGATAGGTGCGCTGCATGTGCTGGAGTTCGGACAGGAGGTGGCCCATTTCCTCGCCATGAATGCCGGAGCGCCCGCCGCGCGGACCCTGCGGCACATCGGGCCAGTCCAGCAGCGCCGCCTTGAAGATGGGAAGCAGCGTCGCCCGGAACGCGTCCTGCAATGTGGACGGGTCCGGCGCAATGCCCGCTTCAGCCGCCGCATCGCTCACCGCGTCGGTTTCGAACAGCTCCCCGGTATAGTGATGCAGGGCCGCGACCGCAGCCTTCATGCGCACCGCGCTTTCATCGGTGCCGTCCCCCAGACGGATCACCCATTCGCCGGCGTGGCGGATGTGATAGGCTACTTCCTTGACTGCCTTTTGGGCGATGGCACGCAGCGTCTCGTCGGTGGAGGTCAGGCAGCGCGTCCAGTAGGCTTCCATGAAAGCTGCGAAATAGAGCTGACGCAGCATGGTCTGGGCAAAATCGCCGTTCGGGCGCTCCACCAGCAGGCAATTGCGGTATTCGCGCTCGCGGCGCATGTAGGCGAGCTGGTCCTCGTCACGGCCCTTGGCTTCCACTTCGCCCGCATATTGGTAGAGCGATCGGGCCTGACCGATCATGTCCAGCGCCATGTTGGGCATGGCGAGGTCCTCTTCCAGCATCGGCGCATGGCCGCACCATTCCGACATGCGGTGCCCCAGGATCAGGTGATCGTCGGCCAGACGCAGAAGCAGGGTGAAAAGCGTTTCCTTGGTCATTGGTTTCTTGTTCCCTTGGCGAGCAGGACAATCGAGATCACGGACAGCACCAGAAGCAGCGGCGCGATCAGCAGGAGATCGACCCGGATATCGGCACCGGGCGACAGGCGATGGATCATCAGTTCCCAACCGAAATAGGCGAGCCAGGCCATCGCGGTGGCCAGCACCAGCTTGCTGCGGCGCCGGAACCACCAGCCGGCGGCAAAAAGCGCGGCCGGCAGCAGGATGAGGACCGGAAAACCGATCGCCAGCCCAAACGGTGCAAACAGGATTTCCATTCAGCGCCGTCCTTCCTGATGCCGCGTCACATGTGCCCGACGTCTTCGGGGATCTCATAGAAGGTCGGATGGCGGTAGATCTTCGAGGCCGTCGGCTCGAAATTCTCCTCCTTCTGCGACGGATCGGACGCCGTGATCGCAGCCGAAGGCACCACCCAGATGGAGGTGCCCTCCCCGCGCCGCGTATAGACGTCGCGCGCCGCCTGCAGCGCCAGTTCCGCGTCGGCGGCATGCACCGAGCCGCAATGCTTGTGCGACAGGCCGTTGCGCGGCCGGATGAAGACTTCCCACAGGGGCGTTTCGTTGACGGTCATCATGTCCTCCCGATTCTATTCCGCCGCGATTTTCGCGGCTTGCGCGCGCTGACGGCGCTTTTCTGCGTGGGCAAGCGCTGCTTCACGCACCCATGCCCCCTCGTCCCAGGCCTTGCGCCGGGCCGCGATGCGGTCGCGGTTCATCGGGCCGTTGCCCTTCACCACGTTCCAGAACTCGTCCCAGTCGATGGCGCCAAAGTCATAGCCGCCCTTGCCGCCGTTCTTGTCCGCATTCCACTTGAGGTCCGGATCCGGGAAGGTCAGGCCGATGAACTCGCCCTGCGGCACCGTGGCATCGACGAATTTCTGGCGCAGTTCGTCATTCGAGAAGCGCTTGATCTTCCATTTCATCGATTGGTCGCCGTGCTGACTGTCGCTGTCATGCGGGCCGAACATCATCAGCGACGGCCACCACCAGCGGTTCAGCGCATCCTGCGCCATTTCCTTCTGCTCATCGGTCCCGCGCATCAGCGTCATCATGATCTCGTAGCCCTGGCGCTGGTGGAAGCTTTCTTCCTTGCACACCCGGATCATGGCGCGCGCATAGGGCCCGTAGGAGCAGCGGCACAGCGGAATCTGGTTCATGATCGCCGCGCCATCGACCAGCCAGCCGATGGCGCCGATATCGGCCCAGGTCAGCGTCGGATAGTTGAAGATGGAGGAATACTTGGCCTTGCCGGCAAGCAGTTCCGCGGTCATCGCATCGCGCCCGACGCCCAGCGTCTCGGCCGCAGAATAGAGGTAGAGCCCGTGGCCGCCTTCGTCCTGCACCTTGGCGAGCAGCGCCGCCTTGCGCTTGAGGCTCGGCGCACGCGTGATCCAGTTGCCTTCCGGCAGCATGCCGACAATCTCGGAATGGGCATGCTGGCCGATCTGGCGGACCAGCGTCTTGCGGTAGCCTTCCGGCATCGGATCGTTCGGCTCGATCTTTTCCTCGGCATCGATGCGCGCCTGGAAGGCCGCCAGAAACGCCTCATCCTCGTGCGTCTTCGTATCAGCGCCGATAAGTCCTTGGCTGTACATGTATTTTCCTCCAGACTTGACCGCAGGGGCCTTGTGCTCCATCAATGTGTAACAAAAAATAGGTCTGATTGCAATTCCCTGTAACATATTGGAGGAAAAATGAACCGGCTCGATGTGGATGGCGTGGCGGAAGTGCTGCGGACGGTCTTCGCGCCCTGGATCGTGGAAATGGGTCTGGAGCCGGTCGCCGTGCGCGACGGCGGGGCTGACTTCGTGGTGAGGGACAACCGCCGTCTGGTCCATGCAGGCGGCGTGATCTGCGGGCAGGCGTCTGCCGCCGCAGCAGACACCGCCGCGGTGCTGACGCTCTGCGCGCTCAACGGACGGTTCCGGCCTGTGACCACGGTGGACCTGACCACCCATTTCGTGCGGCCGCTGCCACCCGGAGACGCGGACATCTCGGTGACGGTCGATGCCAACGGCAAGCGCATGGCCTATGTACGCGCGGAAATACGCCCCGCCGGTTCGGACAAGCTGTCGGTGAGTTTTTCCGGCGCCTTCATGTATCTGGATTGAAGATACACCCTTTGAAATCAGGGTATTGGCGGGATGACCGGAATCAATTCAGCAAGCGCCTGAATCACTCGATGAAGACTGAAACCTCGGGCTGGATGCCGAACCGCTGCGCAAACGTGGCCGGATCGCGCTGTGGCGGAACGCCCTCAGAAGACAGCCACTCCTCACTGGCCGCCACCAGCGGCGTGTAGATGCGCCGGGCCAGCAGGCGGGCCTCCTGCGCAGGCCAATCGGGCGGCAGCAGGGCTTCCGGCAGGCCGGGATCGCGCAGCACCAAGCGCCGCCAGTCATGGATGAGCAGCGTGCGCGCAGCCATGGCATCGAGTGGCGGCAGGCGCAGGCCCGAAGCCAGCGCATCTGCCACGGGCTGCCACCCGGCAAGGAAGCGGCTGTAGGCCTCCGCCAACCCGTCGCTGGCCCATTGCTGCGCCAGCGCGCCGGGCAGCTCACTCCCGGCGCCGGTGATGGAAAGTATGCCTTCGGCGGCCTCTCCCGCATCCGGGGCACCGGCAGCATCCGCACGCAGGAAGACGCCAGGCGCGATGCGCATGAAACCGGCCTCTCCAAGTGCGTCGGCGCGAAGGCCCGCCAGATCGGGAGGCGCGACAAGAACGGTCCACTGCCCGTCCCATCGGGGTGCCCCGGCAGCGTAGATGCGCCGGCTCGCCGCGTCGAATGCATGGCGCCCGTCGGCGGCCAGCCGGTAAAAGGCAAGCCGCCCTTCCCGTTCGCGTGTCACCCATCCGTCGGAAGCAAGCCGCGACATGGCCGTGCGCACCGCACCGGAATCGACCCCGATCCGGTCCATCACCGCCTGGATGATCCCCAGTCCAGCCAGTCCGCCGCGAGGCACGATGGCATCGCCCAGCAACGTCACCACCAGCGACCAGACCCGCAGGCGCGGTTGCGCATGCAACGCGGCGACGCGGTCCTCAAGCGGCGATGTCGGGGCAGACTTGTCCATGCGCCAAGGCATGGCACAGGCAAAAGCCGGATGGCAAGGCGGTCAGAGTGCCTTCACGCCCGCGACCAGAATGCCCGAGGCAATACGGGCATAATCCTCGCGCGTGACGTCGCGCCCGTCGCGGAACCACATGTAGGCCCAGTTGACCATGCCGAACAGGGCCATGGTGACGGGCTTGAGCAGAGGCTTGCCCTCAAAGGCTTCCGGCTTGATCGCGCGGATTGTTTCGGCAAAGACGGAGACGAGCTGGCGCTCCATCTGCTTCAGTTCCACCTGCTGCTCTTCAGGCAGGAAGCGCATGGTGCCAAGCTGCACCTTGTGCTTGGAATCGGCGTCGCGGTAGCACTCCAGAAGTGCCGTCACCAGCACCTCCAGGCGCAATTCCGGCGGTGCGTCGGGTTGGTCGGCGGCTTCCACCGCCTCGATCAGCTCTTCCAGATGCGCGGCGATGATGTCGTAGAGCATCGCCTCCTTGGAGGCGTAATAGTGGTAGAGCAACGCCTTGGACACGCCGCAGCGCAAGGCAAGCCGCGCCATGGAGGTCCGGTCATAGCCCTCCTCCGCAAACACGATTGCCGCCGTGTTGGCAATCGCCACCCGCTTTTCGTCATGATCCTTGGCGCGGGTGCGGGCCATCAGCTCTCCTTCGGGCGGTTGTCGACGATGCGCTGCGCCTTGCCCTGGCTTCGGGCTACCCCCTCCGGCTCGCTGACGTCAACCCTTGCGGTCACGCCCACAACATCCTTGATGTGCTGCGTCAGCTCGCGGGCAGCAGCCTTGCGCTCCGCCTCGGTGGCATGGGCGGGCAGCGCCTCGGCATGCACCAGCATCTCGTCCATGCGCCCTTCGCGGATGAGTTCGATCTGGAAATGCGGTGCCAGCGCCCGCACCTTGAGGATCTGCTCTTCGATCTGCGTCGGAAACACGTTGACACCGCGCAGGATCATCATGTCGTCGGAGCGCCCGGTGATCTTTTCCATGCGCCGCATCGACCGCGCCGTGCCCGCCAGAAGCCGCGTCAGGTCACGCGTGCGGTAACGGACGATCGGAAAGGCTTCCTTGGTGAGCGAGGTGAAGACCAGTTCGCCCTGCGATCCGTCCGGCAGCACCTCGCCCGTTACCGGATCGATGATCTCCGGATAGAAATGATCTTCCCAGATGTGCAGCCCGTCCTTGGTCTCCACGCATTCATTCGCCACGCCCGGCCCCATCACCTCGGACAGGCCGTAAATGTCCACCGCATGCATGTCGAAGGCCTGCTCGATTTCCTGGCGCATGGCGTTTGTCCACGGCTCGGCGCCGAAAATGCCGACCTGCAACGGGCTTTGCCGCGGGTCCATGCCGCGTGCGCGGTATTCATCCAGGATCGACAGCATGTAGGACGGCGTGACCATGATGGTGGAAGCGCGAAAATCCTCGATCAGCGTCACCTGCCGCTGTGTCATGCCGCCGGAAACCGGCACCACCGTGCAGCCAAGCTTTTCAGCCCCGTAGTGGGCGCCCAGACCGCCGGTGAAAAGGCCGTAGCCATAGGCCACATGCACCACGTCGCCCGGCCGGGTGCCCGATGCGCGCATCGAGCGCGCCACGCAGGTCGCCCAGGTATCGATGTCCTTCGCCGTATAACCCACCACCGTCGGCTTGCCGGTCGTGCCCGATGACCCGTGGATGCGCGCGATCCTCTCGCGCGGTACGGCAAACAGGCCGAACGGGTAATTGTCACGCAGGTCCTGCTTCACCGTGAAGGGAAATTTCGACAGGTCTGAAAGCTGCTTCAGATCGTCCGGGTGCACGCCGGCCGCATCGAATTTCCTGCGGTAGAATGGCACATTCTCATAGGCGTGCTTCAGCGACCACTTCATGCGGTCCAATTGCAGCGCGGCAATTTCGTCGCGCGACGCGATCTCGATCGGATCGAGGTCTTCGCGCCTCGGTGTCAGGTCTTTCATTGGTTTCCTCCCGTGCGCTTCCCCTTCACCCTGCCCTCAAGGCGGGCGGGCACCGCGCCACTCACTCTGCGAAGTGCTGCCCCTTGATCACGCGGCTGTTGCCTCGAAATTCTGCAATCAGGGTCCCGTCCTGCGTCGTCACAGTCACATCATAGATACCGGACCGCCCGTAGCGGGCCACTTCCTTCGCTTTAGCTATCAGCCGGTCGCCCAGCTTGCCCGGCGCGATGAAGGTGATGACATTGGATTGCGCCACCACGATCTGGTTGTAGGAATTGCAGGCAAAGGCAAACGCGCTGTCGGCCAGCGTGAAGATGAAACCGCCATGGCAGATGTCGTGGCCGTTGGTGTGATGCTTTTCCACCGGCATGCTCATGGTGCAGGTGCCGGGGCCGACAGCCTCCATCACCATGCCCATCCACTTGGTGGCATCGTCGCGCGCCCACATGGCCTCGGCGCTTCTTTCAGCGATTTCCTGCGGCGGCAAACCCATCGCCTCTCCTCCCGTTTGGTCCGGCCTCCCTGCCGGTTGATATTGAGACTTGCATAAACCGACCGGACGGTCAATAATACTTTCACGACGCGCCGTCCCGTGCAGAGCGCGCCAGGGAGGAACCATGACCGGGAGCGACGGCGTAGGCATTGCCGAAGCCTTCGACATCAGCGCCATTGCGCCAGGCTTTGCCGAAGACCCCTTTCCGGTCTATCGCGCATTGCTGGAGCATGCGCCGGTCAAGCACTTCCCGGACGGCTCCGTCATGTTGTCGCGCTGGGCCGATCTCGACCGCGTTTATCGCGACACGGCAACCTTTTCATCGGACAAGAAGGTCGAGTTTCGCCCGAAATTCGGCGACACCCCACTTTATGAACACCATACCACAAGCCTCGTCTTTTCCGATCCGCCGCTGCACACCCGCGTGCGCAAGATCATGGTCGGCGCGCTGAACCCCAAGGCGCTCGCCGCCATGGAGCCGGGCCTCGTGCATCTGATCGACCGGCTGGTCGATGAGCTTGCCGGCAAGACCGGCGTGGACCTCGTGGAGGATTTCGCCTCACGCATCCCCGTCGAAGTCATCGGCAACCTCTTCGACATTCCGCATGAAGAGCGCGGGCCGCTGCGCGACTGGTCACTGGCTATCCTTGGTGCACTGGAACCGGTGCTGTCGGCCGGGCAACTGGACAGCGGCAACCGCGCCGTCACCGGGTTCAAGGCCTACATGAAAGACCTGGTGCGCCGCCGCATGGCCAATCCCGGCAATCCCGATACGGATGTGCTCACCCGCCTGATTGAAGGCGTCGGTGGGGAAAACCTCTCCGAAGTCGAGCTTCTCCAAAATTGCATCTTCATCCTCAATGCCGGTCACGAGACGACGACCAACCTGATCGGCAATGCGCTCCACCTGCTGCATGAATGGCCCGGTGAGCGGGACCGGCTGATCGCCGATCCGTCGCTGATCCACACCGCTGTTGACGAGTTTCTGCGCTTCCAGTCACCCAACCAGCTGGGCAACCGGATGACCACGGCAGAGGCCGAATTCCACGGCGAGGTGATTCCGGCCGGAACGCGCATCCATCTGGCCATTGGCGCCGCCAACCGCGATCCGCGCCAGTTCCCGGAACCTGACCGGCTGGACCTGGCGCGCAAGCCCAACAAGCACCTTGCCTTTGCCGGCGGCCCGCATCTGTGCGTCGGCTTTTCGCTGGCCCGCATGGAAGGCCGCATCGCCATCGCGCGCTTCCTCGAACGCTTCCCGGATTTTCACATTTCCGGAAAGGCCGAGCGCACCGGCCGCGTGCGCTTTCGCGGCTTTTCGCATCTGCCTGCACGTTTGGGAGGCTGACGCGATGGCTTCCTGCCAATCAATCAAATCAAAGCCCGGAGGTTTCCGCCCATGTCCCTGATGAAACTGAATTCCTACGCTGCCGGAAAATGGATTGCTCCCTCGGGCCGCGTCCAGTCGCTCAAAAGCGCTGTCACCGGTGACGTGATCGCCGAGATCGGTTCCGGCGACATTTCCATGGCCGGCATGACCAACTATGCCCGCGAGGTCGGCGGCCCCGCCCTGCGCGCCATGACCTTCCATCAGCGCGCAGCCATGCTGAAGGGTCTCGCGCTCTACCTCACCGAACGCAAGGACGCGCTCTACGAGCTGTCCTATGATACCGGCACCACCAAGACCGACGCGATGATCGACATTGATGGTGGCATTGCCACTCTGTTTGTCTTCGCCTCCAAGGGCTCGCGCGAACTGCCCGATGACGTGCTCCTCGTCGAAGGCGAAATCGAGCAACTGTCCAAGGGTGGAAACTTCCTCGGCGCCCACGTCTGTACGCCGCTTCAGGGTGTCGCCGTCCACATCAACGCCTTCAACTTCCCGGTCTGGGGCATGCTGGAAAAGCTGGCTCCCACCTTGCTGGCAGGCGTCCCGGCCATCGTGAAGCCGGCGTCGGCCACCGCCTGGCTGGCCGAAGCGGCCTTCCGCATGATGATCGAAAGCGGCCTGCTGCCCGAAGGCGCCGTGCAGTTCATTGCCGGTTCCACCGGCGACCTGCTGGACCGGTTGATGTGCCAGGATGTCGTCTCCTTCACCGGCTCGGCAGCCACGGCCAAGATGCTGCGCACCAACCCTCTGCTGGTGGAGCACTCGGTGCGCTTCGTCGCCGAGCAGGATTCGCTCAACGCCACCATCCTTGGCCCTGACGCCGCGCCCGGCACGCCGGAATTCGACACCTTCGTGCGCGAAGTCCACCGCGAGATGACTGCGAAGGCCGGGCAGAAATGCACCGCCATGCGCCGCATCCTTGTGCCGCAGGCGCTCGTCCAGCCCGCTGTCGAAGCCATCTCGGAAAAGCTGGCGAAAACGCTGGTCGGCAACCCCCGCGCCGAGGGCACACGTATGGGTGCACTCGCCTCGCTCGGCCAGCGCGACGACGTGATGGCCAAGGCCGGCATCATCGCATCGGAAGCCCGCCGCGTCTTTGGCGATCCGGCCACCTTCAAGCCCCATGAGGCCGATGGCGAGGCCGGCGCCTTCCTGCCGCCCATGCTGTTTGTCTGCGATGACCCGGACAGCGCATCCGCCCTGCATTGCACGGAAGCCTTCGGCCCGGTTTCGACGGTCATGGGCTACAAGGATCTCGACCATGCGCTCTCGATTGCCAATCGCGGCGAAGGCTCGCTGGTCGCCTCCGTCTTCACCCATGATTCGAAGATCGCGCGTCAGGCCGTGCTGACCGCGGGCGCGTATCACGGCCGCCTCTATTTCGCCGACCGTGACAGCGGCAAGGAGGCGACCGGCCACGGCTCGCCCCTGCCCCATCTCGTCCATGGCGGACCGGGCCGGGCCGGCGGCGGCGAGGAAATGGGCGGCATCCGCGGTGTCATGCACTACATGCAGCGCACCGCCGTGCAGGCGAGCCCGAACCTGATGGCCGGCATCACCGGTACCTTCATCAAGGGCTCGGCCACCAAGCCGAAGGAAATCCACCCCTTCCGCCTCACCTTCAACGAGCTGGAAGTCGGCCATACACTGGAAACCGCCCCGCGCACAGTGACGCTGGAGGACATCGAGCATTTCGCCAACTTCACCGGCGACACTTTCTATGCCCACATGGATGAGGAAGCCGCCAAGGCGAACCCCTTCTTCCCCGGCCGGGTCGCCCACGGCTACCTGATCCTGTCGTTTGCCGCCGGCCTTTTCGTCGATCCCGCGCCGGGCCCGGTGCTGGCCAATTACGGACTGGACAACCTGCGCTTCCAGAAGCCGGTTTCGCCAGGCGACACGCTGCATGTGCGCCTGACGGCCAAGCAAAAGACGCGGCGCAACAAGGAGTACGGCGAGGTCCGCTGGGACGTGTCCGTCCTCAACCAGAACGGCGAGCAGGTGGCAAGCTACGACCTGCTGACCATGAACGCGATGTGACCGGCGAAGGAAAAGAATTCCGGCAAACGGCATTTTGACATCGATTTGTCATTCGCGGCACGCTAGACGAGACCGGAATTGTACCTGGCGGGGAGAATAGTCGTGCTACTTGGAGCGTATGTTGCAGCGAATGGACAATCGCTTTTTCGCTGGCGGTCTTATGTGCTGCTGGGATTTTCCCCGCTCGCCTTGTGGGCGATCTGGAAAGGTGAGCCGCTGGACAAGTTCGGCGGCGAAACCGTTGAGTACCTGTTCAACGCTGTCTGCATCGGACTTGTCGTTCTGGGCCAGGTCATCCGCGCTCTGACGATCGGCCATGTTCCCCAACGCACATCCGGGCGGAACACCAAATTGCAGATCGCCGATACGCTCAACACGACCGGCCTCTACTCGCTGACCCGCAATCCCCTCTATCTGGGCAATTGCATCTCGGTCGTCGGCATCCTTCTCTATCCGCAGGACGCCTATCTGGCACTGACCGCAATCCTGTTCCTGACGCTGTACTACGGCGCGATCATCATGGCCGAGGAAAGCTTTCTGTCGGGCCAGTTCGGTGAGCAGTATCTGGAATGGGCCTCACGGACCAACGCCTTCTTTCCGGCAATGCGCCGCTGGACGCCGCCGGCTCTGCCATTTTCCTGGCGCTTCACGCTTCGCCGCGAACATTCCAGCTGGTATGCGGTCTTCATGCCGCTTTACCTGATCAGCGCACTCCAAGAATATGTCGCGCATGGCGAGTTCCCGTCCATGACATGGAACATTGCCCTTGTGATCATGACACTGATCTACGCCGGCAGCATCATCGTGAAGAAGAACACGGGCTGGCTGAACGATTTCCGCTGACGTCGAGCCGGAGGGGTCCGGCCTGCACCCGCCCCGCCCGGCTGCCGGCGACCCGCGCGAAGCAGGCGGCGCGGATGGCGGGTCATGCCGCCGGTGCCGCCTCCATCAGGTCCGCGGTCTGGGCGACAGGCCCGGCCGAACCGATGAACAGCGTGACGGCATCGACGACGCCCGCGTCTTTCAGGATGCGGACATGGCCGAGACCATCGGTCTCCATGAAGCGGGCATCGGGTAGTTGCTCAGCGATTCGCCGTCCGCTCTCCACCTTCACCTCACGGTCCTTGCTGTCATGGATGACAAGCACCGGCACGCTGATGAAAGGCGCGTTTGCCGGCGTGGCAATTTGTGCAAACCCGATACCGAAGCGCGCCTCGATCCGTGCCTGCGCCGCGCCGACGCTGTCTTTGCCGAGGCCGAAGGCCCGCGCCATCATGGCCAGGTAACCCCCGGGCGCGTCCGGTGTGCCGATCAGCGCGGCCCGTTCCACCTGTGCGCCCTGTGCCATGGCGAGCAGTGCCGCCGCCCCGCCCATCGAATGGGCAACGATGCCGTGCAGCGGTCCGAACTGGCGCTCCACGACGCGGATGGCGCGGGCAAATTCCACAAGGCCGGTCGTGCGCCCGTCCGCGGCTCCATGCGCCGGAGCCTCAAAGGCCACCACCTTGAAGCCACGGCTGACCAGTGGCGCGACGAAGGCGCCCATCTGGCCTGCCCGACCGCTCCAACCGTGAACCAGAACCACCGCCGGGGCGCCATCCGGCCCCCAGTGATGGACGGGGAACATGCGTTCCATGTCGAGGCGCAGCGGCAAGGCTGCCGACCGCTCCATGACGGCGCGCTCTTCGGCCCGAAGCTTCAGACGGCGCGGCGTCAGGAAAAGGCGTGCCAGCATCCGGCCCGACAGATGCGGCGAAACCCGTTCCGCCGAGCGGAGTGCGATGGAAAATAAACGAACGGTCGTGCTATTCATGATCAAGATCCTTCGCGTTCTGCATGCCCTGTGGCACGCGATGTCAGCTCTTGTTGCGGTCTATGAGTGTTTCAAACGCCTTCATGGCATTGGCCCGCGCGTCCGGGCGCTTCAGCATATGGGCAAACTGTTCGTAGCCCAGGATGATGCTCCACAGGTCGAAGGCCATCTGTCCGGGATCGGTTTCAGCCTTGAGCTCCCCAGCCTCGATCGCATGGCCGATGGCCTTCATGTAGAAGCCAAGCATTTCGTTCATCTGGCCGGAAAGATGGTCATGGACCGGGCCGGGCCTGTGCTTGAAATCCGCTGCCGCCGCGTTGAACGGGCATCCGGCCAGCCCCGCCGCTTCCTTCCAGCCGAGCCAGTTGGCAAACAGCGTCTTCAGCCGTTCCAGCCCGCGCGGCCTGGCCATGGCGGGAAGGATCACGGCATCGCGCAGCCGCTCCGCCGCATGGTCAAGCACGGCGATCTGCAACATCTCCTTGGAGCCGAAATGGGCGTAGAGCCCGCTCTTGGAAAGCCCCGCCCGTTCCGACAGCGTGCCGATGGTCAGCGCTTCAAGGCCGGTCTGCGCCGTCAGGCCCAGAGCCTCGTCGAGAATGGCAGCACGCGTGGTTTCACCTTTGGACATGCTTCAATAATAGCACGACCGTTCGTATCTTCAAGCAGAATTGGGGAGATGAGGCTCACCACCCTCGCCACGTACCGACCAGCAGCAGGTTGACAAGGCAGAGAACGGTCAGCACCGCAGCCCAGGCAATCAGGCCGCCGCCGATGAACACCACCAGCACGGAGACGATGGTGGCCGCGCCGATCTGGCTCATGAAGCCCATCAGCGCGGTGGAAAATCCGGCAATGTCGCCATGCGGGTCCAGCACCATGGCGGCCGCGTTGGAATAGACGATGAGATAGCTGGTCGCATAGAGAACCAGCAGCCCGGTCAGCAGCCCCGGCGTCATGGTTCCGCCCACGGCCACCATCAGGATGAGGCTCGCCGCAAGGGTCAGCACGCCCGCACCGGTCATCGCCGCCCGCACCACGCCGGCGCGTGGGATGAGCCGGCGGTTCGCCCACTGGCCGATCACGATGCCGGTACCGTGCAGCGCAAAGTAGGACGCGAAGGCAAGGCCGGTCAGCCCGAAATTCTGCTCATAGAGCGGCGCGGCGGACGCGATGATCAGCAGCATGGCCGACATGGCCGCCACCGACACGAGAAGGAAGCGGCGCGACTGCGGGTGCTTCAGCAGGCGGATCGTGTTGGCCGCGAACACCGCAGGCGAAAGCGCGTCACGCTGCGGGGCCTTCAGTGTTTCCGGGATGAAGGCCAGCATCAGCGCCAGCGCCACCGCCCACATGGCCAGGGCCGCAAAGATCGCCCGCCAGCCGAAGTGTCCATCAAGGAAGGAACCGGCAAAGGGCGCGATGATGGGCCCCAGCGCAAAGAACATGGTGGCGAAGGCAAGGTTGCGCGCCAGCTCCGGCCCCTCGTACAGGTCACGGATGATCGCCCGCGACATCACGATGGGCGCCGCCGCACCGAACCCCTGCAACGCGCGGCCGGCCAGCAGCCACTCCACGCCCGGCGCGAGCGCCGAGAGAACGGCACCGGCGAAATAGACCGCGATTCCCGCCAGCAGCACCGGCTTGCGCCCGTAGCGGTCCGAGGCAGGCCCGGCCAGCAACTGCCCGAAGGCGCCGGTGAACATGTAGATCGTCACCGTCCACTGCACCCAGGCCGTGGGCGCGGCCAGATCGGTCACCATGCCAGGAATGGCGGGAAGCGAAATGTCGATGGAGAACGCCCCGATCGACATCAGCAGGCCGCAGTAAATGGCGATGAAGCGGCCCTGTGCCTTGCTCATGAAAATCCCGCAGGAGAAGAGGGACTTTTGTTATAGGGAATAACGAATTGCGCGGCAAGCCGGTCGGGTGAACAGCGCTTACGCTTCACGCTCTCCCCTTGCGGGAGAGATGTCGCCGAAGGCGACAGAGAGGGGTCTACGAAGGGTGGAAGATGGGGTTTCAGCGGCGGTTGAGCGCTGTCACACTAGACGTTTGCGGATCAAATTCGACACCCGATAGCGGCCGTTCGTTCAACCGCAATAAAAATCAAAAAAGGGCGGTAAGCGGTCGTTCCCTGCGTTTGGCACAAATGTCCGACACAAGGCGAAATCACATCTAAATAGCCTCGCTCCAGCACTTAACGCGCCGCGTTTAGCGAAGACCAGCGATAACTGTAAAGATCGCAGATGCCCTATCAACGGCAGCAAATTGCCAAGTGGTGTACGCCGAATGTTGCGCTGCACAGGTCTTTGATCCTGAAAGATCAATTATTGCGAGGAACTTTCTCAATTTCGACATAAAACGAATGTCTTTTGATCGGGTAAAATACCCATTACATTTTCGGAAGCTCTCCGAATCCTACTCCCGAACTTTCTAGACCCGCATGCCTGTCGATGCTCGCACCGCCTCCACTGCGAGACGTAATTCATGGAGGGCGTCCGGGAAAGCTTCATGCCTACCTTTCGGATATTCAATAAATTCAATATTATATGTGTGTTTATAGGCGTCGCGAAGCGAAGGATGCTCAAATTTCTGTAGGAAAGCATAGTGAGGGTGGTCAGTCTTCAATTTCGAATTCACCTCCTCAAGAACTATTTGAATGTCAGGATCTCCCATGGAATATCCTAAAAAAAGAACTGTGTTCACTGTCAAAAGAGCTGAGACCACCTCATAGACACCTGGATGTTTCGACTTCGCATCAAAATACGACTTCCGATCCAGGACGATACTGGGCGGATCCGTAATGCAGCCATGAATCTTCAGAATAATTCGCGCCGGAGACCGAAGATCAGAAAGCAAATGCTCGTATTTGTAAGTACGAACTTGGTGAGCGCCGAACCCGCTGAAATGTTCGAAGTTCTTTTCAATGAACTGATCGTAGTTGGTTGTAATGCACACTTTCGGGTCAAGCGCCAATACATCGGCATATAGCTCCGAGATAGGAGGTGGCTGGAGACGAAAACGCCTCTCCAGCAGCGCATTCCGATCCGCGGGCATCATCAGGCTGTTGGCTAACTCCGCCGCATCCAAGAGCCTGCCAGAGCGGATTAGGGAATCTATAAGCTTTTTGTCTTTCTGGAGCTTTGCGTTAGCGCCCATATCTCTGAGTAATTCTGCCCACGATGGCATCGTGTTCAGCGCGGATTTTGATACTCCAGCACCCAAGAACACCACTGCTCGGCGTTCGGCAAGCTCTGTAACCAAAGAAGCGGGCCAAGTCGCCAAGACTACACCCTTTCCAAAATCGCTTCCGCTAGATTACCGATGATGCCTTTGTAGGTCCTCGCTTGGCTATATTGGCTCCCGACGAGACCATCTTTCGATTCTAGCGCGATGATTGGAGAATTGACGCTTTGTGCCAGTGGGATGAGGCTATACAGGTTCGGAACATCTCCAAGGTGAGGTTCTCTATCCTCTGACGCATCAAAGCTCTTCAGAAAAGTTGATACTTCGGTGGGAATATCGGAAATGATGCGTTCATAGGCTTTTGTCGGGCGTTTAACACCAGCCTTTACTTTGGCGATATATTGCTGCAATGTGTATCCTAGAAATCCTTTTTTTACTGCTATTTCAGTCGTGATGTCATAGTCGTCAAGCCCACCCGGATTCAGCCGCTTCGATTGTTCGAGGCCAACTTCATAGTACTCGATCCATCCCTGCATCCACCGCGAAATATTGCGAATGCCAAGCACACTGAAAGCATCTGCGCCAAGAGGGGTGACGAAGTAATCTGAAGAGAGAAGGACCGACCTATTGAGCGCACCGAGAGATGGGCTCACATCTACGAAAACGAGATCGTAGTCGTCTCTGAGCGACGCCAGATAAGAGTAAAGCCAATTCGTTTTCCGGAACCCACCTGCCTTACCGGTAGGCAATTCGGCCCATGCAGAAGAAAGCTCATCCTCGAAAGTTGAAAACCGGGGATGGCCAGGGAGGAGATCGACACCGAAACGGTTTGTACTCGACCGCAACGGACGAATGCGCGAATTAACCTCTGCATCCCCGCTCAAGATGGGAGAAACCAAGTCCAAGATCGTCTTTGATTTCGTATCCTCCCGGTCATTTTTGTCGGGCCAATACAAATCTATCGTCTTGCTGTCGCCGAGAACAAATTGGGTAATATTGCATTGTGGATCGCAGTCGATAAGCAGAACCCGTTTTTTTTTCTCAAGCGCAAGATACGCGGCAATGTTCCCGGTCAGCGTGGTTTTTCCAACGCCACCTTTGTTGTTGAAAAAGGATATAGCTTTCATGGTGAGAGTGCTGCCCTATGTCCAATGCCTCGCACTATGCGCCGGTATGTTCACAAGAAGCAACCTTGTCGTCCGCTAAAAAATTCGCCTGATGGTCGAGATTCGGCGTCAAGTTTACGCAATCACAAGTATGAAACCGAACATGGGCGAGGCACGCCGTGGAGGTCGGCTTTGGGCCGAAACCGCTTATGCGCGCACTGCAAGCATGTGGCAGCTATTAAATTTGCCGGATGAAACCAGGCAGTCAGTCCACGACCCCGAAGCCGCACACCCCCACCCCCCCTACACCCCGGCCCGCTCCCTGAATCCGCTCGGCGACACCCCCGTCACACGTGCAAAGACGCGGGAGAAATAGGCGGGGTCGGCAAAGCCGAGGTCATAGGCAATGGCCGTCACCGGCAGGTTGGTGAAGACGAGGTTGCGCCGCGCCTCGCGCACCAGCCGCTCCTCGATCAGCCGGGAGGCGGGCCGCCCGGTCGCCCCGCGCGCCAGGCGCGTCAGATGGGTGGGCGTGATGGCCAGCGCGCGGGCATAATCCTCCACGCCCCAATGGTCTCGGAAATGGCTTTCCAGCAGATCGCCGAAGCGCGCCAGCAGCTCCGCCTGCCGCGATGGCGCATTGCCCTCGCCCTCGCCTTCGCCCGCCTCCATCGCCACGCGCGCCGTCAATGTCAGCAATTGCAGGCCCAGCGCGCGCAGCATCTGTGCCCGCCCAAAGCCGCGGCCCGCATGTTCGGCAAAGATCGCCTCCATCACCCGGGTGGCCTGCGCGCCGGCAGGCAGAGCGAAACAGGCGGCCAGCGCCGCGCCCACGCCTTCGCCGGGCAAAAAGGCCTCGTCCAGCATCTCGGCGGCGAAGGTCACCACCCAGCCTTCCGTGCCGGGCTGGAACGAGAAGCCGTGCACATCGCCCACCGGCACGTTCACCAGCGTCATGGGCCGCAGCGGCTCCGCCCGCCCTTCCAGCCTGGCCGTGCCACCGCCTTCAGCCACCAGCAGCACCTGGTGCAGACGGGCATGCCGGTGCGGGGCAAACTCCCATTCGTGCAGACGTGAGCGCGCCGAGATCGTCTCGCAATGGACGACATCGGGCATGTCGGCGGCTTCGCCGAACAGGTTGAAGTTGAGGATGCGGTGGTGGTCGGGGCGCGCTTTCATGTTCGATTTGTACAAGTATTTGGCCCGCCGGTCCATTCCACCCCGGCCTTTGCGGAGTAAGATGGCTGACAGGATTGATGGAGGAAACAATCATGGACATTCCCGCCCGCACAAAAGTCTGCATCATCGGCGGCGGCCCTTCCGGCCTGCTGCTCGCCCAGCTTCTGCACAAGCGCGGCATCGACAACGTGCTGCTTGAAAAGCACAGCCGCGAGCACGTGCTGTCGCGCATCCGCGCCGGCGTGCTGGAACATGGCTTTGCCGAACTGATGCGCGAGGCCGGTGTCGGCGAACGCATGGATGCCGAGGGCGAAATCCACGACGGCTTCCACGTTGCCCATGACGGCGTGATGGACCGCGTCGACCTGAAGAAATATTCCGGCCAGTCGGTCATGGTCTATGGCCAGACCGAAGTGACCCGCGACCTCTACGACGCCCGCGATGCCATGGGCGGCGTCGTCATCCATGATGCCGCCGACGTGACGCTGCATGACATCAAGTCCGATGCGCCCTGGGTGACCTGGCGCCAGGGTGATGACGTGCGCCGCATCGATTGCGATTTCATTGTCGGCGCCGATGGGTTTCACGGCGTTTCGCGCAAGTCTATCCCCAAGGATGTGCTGCGCGAGTATGAGAAGGTCTATCCCTTTGGCTGGCTGGGCGTGCTGTCCCGCACCAAGCCCGCCGATCACGAACTGATCTATGCGAACCACGAACGCGGCTTCGCGCTCTGCTCGCTCAGAAGCCAGATCCTCAGCCGGTATTACATCCAGGTGCCGCTCACCGACACGGTCGAGGATTGGTCGGATGAAGCCTTCTGGGCAGAGTTGAAGAAACGCCTGCCGGCTGACGTCGCCGCGCAGATGGAAACCGGCCCGTCGATCGAAAAGTCGATCGCGCCGCTGCGCTCCTTCGTGGCCGAGCCCATGCGCTATGGCAACATGTTCCTGGCCGGCGACTCCGCCCATATCGTGCCGCCCACCGGCGCGCGCGGGCTGAACACGGCCGCTTCCGATATCCAGTATCTCTACCACGGGCTGGTCGACCACTATCAGAAGGGTGACTCGACAGGTCTGGACGAGTATTCAGCCAAGGCACTGGCCCGCGTCTGGAAGACGCAGCGCTTCTCCTGGTGGCTGACCACCCTGCTGCACCGCTTCCCCGACATGTCGGAATACGATGCGCGGCTGCAGTCGGCAGAGCTTGAATATATCTTCAACTCCGAAGCCGCGCAGACGGTCATCGCCGAGAACTATGTCGGCCTGCCCTACTGAGGCACACGCCTGACGCAGAAGACGAATGCGGCCCCTTCAACGCATTGAAGGGGCCGCTTTTCATTGCAGGAATTTTCAGGCGCCCACCGGTTCCCTCAGTCGGTCCCGGCCAGAACCGCTCGGATCGTGTCAACGATCTCGTCGATATGGTGCTTCTCCACGATCAGCGGCGGCGACAGTGCGATGATGTCGCCGGTCGTGCGGATCAGCACACCCTTCTCGAAACAGCTCACGAAGGCGGAAAAGGCCCGCTTGGTCGGCTCGCCCGCGCGCGGCTCCAGTTCGATGGCGCCGACAAGGCCGATATTGCGCACATCGATCACGTGGCGCGCATCCTTCAATGAATGCAGGGCCTCTTCCCAATAGGGCGCGAGTTCGCCGCCGCGCGTCAGCAGGCCTTCTTCCTTGTAGGTGTCGAGCGTTGCAAGGCCTGCCGCCGAGGCGATCGGATTGCCGGAATAGGTGTAGCCGTGGAAGAACTCGATCATGTGTTCCGGCCCGGTCATGAACGTGTCATGGATTTCCCTGGTCACGAACACCGCGCCCATCGGGATGACACCGTTGGTCAGGCCCTTGGCCGTGGTGATGATGTCGGGCTGCACGTCGAAATAATCGGCAGCAAACGGCGTGCCGAGACGGCCGAAACCGGTGATCACCTCGTCGAAGATCAGCAGGATGCCGTGTTTGGTGCAGATCTCGCGCAGCTTTTTCAGGTAGCCCTTCGGCGGGATCAGCACGCCGGTTGAACCCGCCACCGGCTCCACGATCACCGCGGCAATCGTGGAAGCATCATGCAGCGTCACGATCCGCTCCAGTTCGGAGGCTATGTCGCCGCCATGCTCGGGCACGCCGCGCACGAAGCGGTTCTTGTCCGGCATATGGGTGTGTGGCATGTGGTCCACGCCCGTCAGCAGCGTGCCGAACATCTTGCGGTTGGTGACGATCCCGCCCACCGAAATGCCGCCGAAATTGACGCCGTGATAACCGCGCTCGCGCCCGATCAGCCGGAAGCGTGCGCCCTCGCCCCTTGCCCTGTGCCAGGCCAGCGCCACTTTCAGCGCCGTCTCCACCGACTCCGAGCCGGAATTGGTGAAGAGCACATGCTCCATGCCCTTGGGCGCGATATCAATCAGCCGGTTGGCCAGTTCAAAGGCCTTGGGGTGCCCCATCTGGAAGGCCGGCGCGTAGTCCAGTTCGCCCGCCTGCTCGCGGATCGCCTCGGTGATCTTCGGCCGGCAATGCCCGGCATTCACGCACCACAGGCCCGCCGTGCCGTCCAGCACCTGCCGCCCGTCGGTCGTCGTGTAATGCATGTCCTTCGCCCCGGCCAGCATGCGCGGCGCCTTCTTGAACTGGCGGTTCGCCGTGAACGGCATCCAGAAGGCGGAAAGGTCATTGGGTGTCACGTTCAGGCGGTTCGACATGGAAGTTTCTCCCGAAATATGTCCGGCCGGATTTGCTAGGGGGCGGGTGCGTGTGCTAGTCATTTTTTGACCGGGTGGACAAAGCTACCATTGGCCAAGACACGGTCAAGAACAATAAACGGGGTCAGTCGGGGATGAACGTCTGTTTCAGGGCGCGGATGCGCCGCCTTCCGCCATCGGCACTTTTTCCGGTTCCCCGCCCATGAGTGCGCCGCGTCCCCGCACCCGCATCCAGCGCGAAAAGCGCGAAATCATCCTGGCCGCCGCCCTCGAAGTCCTGTCCGCCAACGGTTTTCGCGGTTCCACCATCGACCAGATCGCCGAAGCGGCAGGCATGTCGAAGCCCAACCTGCTGTATTACTTCCGCACCAAGGAAGAAATTTACGAAACGCTCATCCACGCGCTGCTCGACACATGGCTCGACCCGCTGCGCGCCATGAGCGAAGAGGGCGACCCGGTGACCGAGTTGCGCGGCTACATCCGCCGCAAGATCGAGATGGCCCGCGACTTCCCGCGGGAAAGCCGCCTTTTTGCCAACGAGATCATCCAGGGCGCGCCGCGCATTGCCGCCATGCTGGAAGGTGAGCTGAAACCGCTCGTCGACGAGAAGGCCAAGGTCATCCAGGGTTGGATGCGCGCCGGCAAGCTGAAACGTGCCGATCCGTGGCATCTCATCTTCGCCATCTGGGCCACCACCCAGCACTATGCCGATTTCGATACCCAGGTTCAGATCGTGCTCGCCCCACGGGGCGGCGAAGGCCGCTTCGAGGATGCCGCGCGTTTCCTGGAGCAGCTGTTCCTTGACGGGCTGCGGCCGGATTGATGCATCATACCTCTAGCTGTCCGGGCTGAGCGCCATGACCACAAGCCCCATCACCGTGATGAGTGCGCCCGTCATCACCAGCGCGCCGGCCCAGCCATGGCCGAGCAGCCCTTCCAGCACGATGATGAAGGCCGGCGTCAGATAGCCGTAGGCGAACACCTTGGCAGCAGGCAGCCGCAGCGACGAGAATTGCAGCAGGAACTGCGTGACCGCCGTGGTGAAGATGGCGAGATAGGCAATGGCAAACCACACGATAGCAGGCAGCGATCCCCAGCGGGTCGAGGCGATGTCGCCGGTCCACAATCCGTAGGCCGCAATGCTCAGCAACGTGGCAGCCAGCGACCAGAAGGTGGAAACGACCACCGGTTCGCCACGCGAGAACTTGCGCATCAGCGCCGCATAGGCCGAATGGCAGATGACACCGCAAAGATAGATCAGCTCACCGCGTCCGATATCGAAAGCGGCCAGCCGCGCCGGATCGCCCCGGAAGATCACCCATACCGCTCCGGCAGCGGCGATCAGCAGGCTTGCCAGCACCACCGGCCGCGGTTTCTGGCCAAGCAGCAGATAGCCGAAGCCCGCCGAGAGCAGCGGGTTGAGCGTGAAGACCGCGCCCATCGACACCGGGTTGGCCGTGGCAAGCCCGATGAACATGGTGACGAAATAGGCCCCCATCAGCGAGCCCAGGATGAGGAAGCGCCACGGCTCGCGTGGCCAGCGCATGGCATGGCGGAACAGGAGGAAACCGGCGGCGCCCATCAGGATGGAGGCAATGAGAAACCGGATCGCGTTGAGCGGTGCCGATGCGATGTGGGGCGAGATGATGGACCCGAGCGAAAACGATCCGGCGATCAGCCCGGCAAACAGGATCATTGCCAGATGGCCGAGCCATTTCTGCCGTCCCGTTGCGTGTCCGTGCGCCGGTTGCCCCGCCATTCGGTCCTCCCCAATCCGCGATGTCGCGCGGCATGCCCTGCCTGTGACTATCACGCCGGCACGGGAATGGGGAGCGTTAAGGGACATCCCCTGAGCGGTTTCGGCGCCATTCCATTGACTGACGGAAGCTGTCTTTTATCCAATGATTTCAGATCGATGAAACAACAAGCGGAATCTGTTGCACAAGCCCCTGAATCACCATTTTAACGTATTGAATCGCATTGTTAACAATCATGGATTGAATCAGGCTTCCAGCCCCGCGCCTGCGCTTCGTCGAGATGGTCCTGCGCGATGGCATCAAGCCGCGCAGCCGCCCGCGCCTGCCCCGCCTCTTGCTTCAGCCGGGCATTGGCATGCTGGATCAGCGCCTGCACCACATGGCGTTCCGCGCTGTTCATGGGCAGGCCCTGCCACAGCGCCTCCAGCACCTCGTGGGCCTCCCAGAACCATCCGCGATGGATGAGGCAGAGCCCGGCCGCCAGCGCCTCGTTCTCCGCAGACATCACGGACGGGACGGATCGCGCACGCGCTGAAAGGTCGAAGACAATCCCCGCATGAGGCCGTTCGGTCCGGCCCGGTTGATAGGGTTGCTCCGGCAGGCCGTCATCCAGCGCAGCATCAATGGCGGCGCGTAGCGGCTGCGGCACGCGGGCGAGCAGCGCCTGCACCAGCGCACCCGCCCCGCCCGTCATCAGCGCAGCTTGAAACGCTGGATCTTGCCGGTCGCTGTCTTGGGCAGTTCCTCGACAATCTCCACCCAGCGCGGATACTTCCACTTGCCGATGCGCTCCTTCACATGGTCCTTGAGCTGCTCCTGCAACGTCGCGGCATCCGCACCGGCTTCCTTCAGCACCACGAAGGCCTTGGGCTTCTCCAGCCCCTCCTCGTCGCGGGCAGCCACCACGGCGGCTTCCAGCACGGCCGGATGGGTGATAAGCGCCTGCTCCACCTCGAAGGGCGACAGCCAGATGCCCGAGACCTTGAACATGTCGTCGGTGCGCCCGCAATAGACCAGCCGGCCGTCATCGCGCAGTTCGTACTTGTCGCGCTGGTTCCAATAGTCCGAGGCCGAGGACGGCCCGTTGACCAGCAACTCGCCGATGCCGCCCGGCCCCACATCCTCGTCCTTGTCATCGACGAGACGGAGCTCGTAACCTGGCACCGCCGTTCCCGAGGTGCCGTAGACGATGCTGCCCGGTGCATTGGAGAGGAAGATGTGCAGCATTTCGGTGGAGCCGACACCGTCGAGGATGTCGCACCCTGTCAGCGCCTTCCAGCGATTGCCCACTTCAGCGGGTAGCGCCTCACCGGCCGAAATCGCCGTGCGCAGCCGCTTGAAACCGTCCGGCGCGCCGTCCTTCATTGCGGCCACCATCGCCGCATAAAGCGTCGGCACGCCGCAGAAGACGGTCGGGTTGAAGCGCTTCATGATATCGAACACGCTGTCCGGTGTTGGCCGGTCGGCCAGCAGCACCGTTGTCGCACCAACCGAAAGCGGAAAGGTCATCGCATTGCCGAGGCCGTAGGCGAAGAACATCTTGGCGACCGAATAGACCAGATCGTCCTGGCGGATACCGAGCACCTTGGCGCCATAGGTTTCTGACGTCGCCTGCAGGCTGCCATGAACATGGCGGACACCCTTCGGCCGCCCCGTCGATCCGGAGGAATAGAGCCAGAAGGCCGTCTCGTCGGCGATGACATCGATCATCGGCCGTGGCTCCGACGCCATCAGCTCGCTCTCGAAGCCGGCCATGCCCTCCGGCGCATCGCCGCCGACCACGATCACGGTCTTGAGAAATGGCTGGCCCGCCAGGATCGGCTGCACGGTCGGCAGCAATTCGCGCGAGACAAACAGGATCGGCGCACGGCTGTCGCGCAGGATCGCGCCATAGATGTCGCCGGCAAGCAGCGTGTTAAGCGGGATCGGCACGACGCCCGCCTTCAGCGACCCCCAGAAGATCACCGGGAAATCGGCCGTGTCGAGCACGATCATCACCGCGCGTTCCTCGCGCCGAACGCCATGATGCTCGTACAGTGCCGCCATGCGGTCGCTGCGTTCTGCCAGGCCGGCATAGGTCAGCGTGCGTCCGCCGGGGCGCGACTCGATGAAGGCCGGCTTTGCCGCCCGGTCATTCAGGTGACGATCAACGAAATACCATGCGGCATTGGCCGTGGATTGGCTCATTCTTCCCTCCTCCCGCAAGCAGCTTTCCGCTTTTTTGAAGGGCAGTTTGGCCCCTCCGGCGGGTCTCTGCAACGCGTCTGTTGCATTCACGCTTCGGACCGGCAGGGGACCGCGCGCGAATTGTTCTGGCTTCAAGCCCATTGATGCGTTATCATGCATCATCTTGAAAAATTATGCAAGATAGTGCGTAATTTTTCCGGCAAAGTTTTTGCCGCAGCCGGTTTTGCCCTTGATCGAGGTCAAGCCGCTTGCTTTGCAGTGTTGGTAGATTAGCCTTGAGGGCTTATATATAAAACGATCAGGGCCTGATCGCGCGGCCACGCCGGAGGACGCGCCACGGAAGGGATAGGCGGACGCATGCTCGATACCTCGCACCAGAACGGGAAGACCACCGGGCCGGTCCCGGCCTGCTGGGCCTCGCGGTTGCGCACGCAGATGCGCGAGTCCGGCCTGCGCCCCACCCGCCAGCGCATGCAACTGGCAACGCTTCTCTTCACGCGCGGCGACCGCCACGTCACGGCGGAGGAAATCCACGCCGAAGCTGCCGCCGAGAAACTCTCCGTTTCGCTGGCCACCGTCTACAACACGCTGCACCAGTTCACCGAAGCCGGCCTGCTCCGCGTTCTGGCCATCGAATCCAACAAGACCTATTTCGACACCAACACCTCCGACCACCACCACTTCTTCGTGGAAGGCCGCGGTCAGGTGCTCGACATTCCCGGCGGTTCCATCTCGGTGACGAACCTTCCGCAAGCCCCCGAAGGCATGGAAATCGCCCATGTCGATGTGGTCGTCCGCCTGCGCCCCAAGAAGGCCTGAGCGGCGCCCGGCCATGACCATCGCCATCACCGGGTTTGCCCTGCGCCAATGGACGGAAACGGCCGGCGCAAAACGCATCACAGGGCTTTCGCCGGACGGTCTCGTCGCGCTTTGCAACGCGGAAGTTTCGGGCGGCGCGTCACTGGTGGAAGGCTACGCCCCCTTCTGCAAGCACCTGTTCCTGGCGAACCCCTCGCCGACACGCTGCTCCTTCGCCCCCGTGACGGAGGCCAACCGCCCTCTCCTGCGTTCGGGCTACCAGGCTCGCCGCGATGGCGAATTGCCGGTGCTCGAACGCTGGTTCGAGGGGCTGGAAGCGCCGCGCGCGCAATGGCTGGACGTGATCCTCTACTCCCATGACCAATTGCTGGCCGAAGCCGCCTCGGGTCTTGATGATGACGCGGTGCCAGAATGTGACTGGGGCATCGTCTCGGTGATCGGAACACTGGAAGCGGTGGAGCCGCCGATGCCGCCCATCACCCAGATGCGTAACAGCCTCGGTATCGAAGAGGGCGGCTCGGGCCGCGCCATCGACCGCGACGCCTATGCGCGCGCCGTGACCTTCTGGGAAACCCACGCCTCGATCCGCTGACCGGTCAAGGCCGCGTCAATCGATGACAAGCTCCACGCTCGCCGTGCGCCCCGCCGCATCAATGACGGTCAGGCGTTGCGTCCCGCGCCCGTCCGGTGCCCATTGGCTTTCACGCCGCCGCTCCAGCCCGTCCAGCGGGCGGCCGTTGGCAAGCCAGCGGAACGGCGCACGCCCGCCCTGCAATTTCAGCACCAGCGGCTGCACCCGGCCGCCGTCATGCAGCGCCACGCGCGCGCCCTGCGGCGGATAGACGATTTGCGGCGGCACTTCCGGGGTCTGGCGCGCCGCCAGACGGACACTCGGCGCGTAGCGGCGCAACCCTGCCGGAAGCTCTGCACGTGACAGCACCACGGCACCCGACGGTCGCAGCGCCATCGGCTGCACGGCAAGCCCGCTGCGCTCAAACGCCTCGAACAGCGCCGGGGCCGCGGCCTTGATGCCGGTCATGCCCGGCACCGCGCCATTGTCGGCCCGGCCCACCCAGACAGCGAGCACATGGCGGCCGTCAAACCCGACCGACCAGGCATCGCGGTAGCCGTAGCTCGTCCCCGTCTTGAAAGCGATACGCTGCGCCTTGGCGCCCGCCGGCGGCTCTACACCGGTCAGGATATCACTCACCTGCCAGCTGGCAGCCGGCGTCAGCAGCTCTGCCTTCACGGGACGCTCGGAAGGTTGCTTCAGGAACCGCAGCCGCACCGCCCGCCCGCCATCGGCCAGCCCGGAATACAGTGCGGCGAGATCTTCCAGCGTGATGCCCGCGCCGCCAAGGCCGATCGCCAGCCCGGGTGTCTCGGCGCGCGGCAGTTCCAGCGTCACCCCTGCCTTGCGGAAGCGCGCGGCAAGCCGCTGAGGCCCCACCGCATCCAGCAGCAGCACGGCAGGCACGTTCAGCGACCATTGCAACGCCTCGCGTACGCTCACATCGCCCTTGTAGCCCATGTCGAAATTCTGCGGCCGGTAGCCGCCGAAATCGGTCGGCCGGTCCTCCATGATGGTTTCCGGCGCCACCAGCCCTTCCTCGAAGGCGAGGCCATAGATGAAGGGTTTCAACGCTGATCCCGGCGAGCGCGCCACCCGCGTCATGTCGATCCAGCCCGCACGGCTGTCGTCACGGAACCCGGCAGAGCCCACATGGGCGAGCACCTCGCCGGTCTGGGCATCCGCCAGCACCATGGCGACCGACAGTTTTGGCCCAAGCTTTTGCGCCGCTTCCGCCGCCACCTGTTCCAGCGCGGCCTGCACCGGTGCGCTCAAAGACGCGCTGATCTCCGGCGCATCGCTGCCGGCCAGAAGGCGGCGTGCCAGATGCGGAGCCAGTTGCGGCATCGCAATGCGCCCGCGCGGCAAGGGCTGGCGCGAGGCGCGCTCGATCTCGGAGCGCACAATCACACGCGCCTCGGCCATGCGCATCAGCACACGGTCACGCGCGATGCGCGCTTCCTGCGGATAGCGGTCCGGCCGCCGCCGCTCCGGCAATTGCGGCAGGGCGACGAGCAGCGCGGCTTCAGAGAGGCGCAGTTTCAACGGCTCCTTGCCGAACCAGGCGAGTGAGGCCGCCCGCACCCCTTCCAGATTGCCGCCATAGGGCGCAAGAGTGAGATAGCGTTCCAGGATTTCGCGCTTGGAAAGCCGCCGTTCGATCTGCAACGCCCGCAGCATCTGGCGGAATTTCGCGCCGAAGGACCGGCTTTCGCGCGGCTCGATCAGGCGGGCCAGCTGCATCGACAGGGTGGAGCCGCCCGATACGATGCGCCCTTCGGTGACGAGCTGAAAGGCCGCTCGCCCGATGGCGAAGGGATCGATGCCCGCATGGCTGTCGAAGCGCTTGTCCTCATAGGCGATCAGCATGGACACGAAAGCCGGGTCGATGCGGTCGAGATCGGCGGGAAGCCGCCAGCGCCCCTCGCCCGTGGCAAAGGCCGACAGCACCACGCCGTCGCGGTCCAGCACCTGGCGCGAGACTTCAGGCGCGTTAAGCGGCGGCGGGAAGGCGCGGTCAGCCTCCAGCAGGCCCGACAGGCCGGCCAGCAGGACGGCAGCGCCCGCCGCCGTCCATTTCAGCGCTGACAGCAGCCGCATCATTGCGCAGCCGACACCTTCATGAAGGCTGCCGCCGTGCGCGCCGATAGCTGCGGCCGGTACATGTCCTCCACCTGTGCCGCCGGATGCACATAGCTGCCCGGCGTCACCGCGCGCACCACATAGGCAAGCTGGATCAGCCTGTCATCGCTGGATGAGCGGTCGAAGGCCGCCACGAAACGGTCGTCGAGGAACTCCAGATGCGCCGGTTCGACATTGCCCAGCCAGTCGAAATTCTCAAGCTGCGCAGAACCGGACAGCGACGGATTGTCGATTTCCAGGCCCGCCGGAAGCAGGTCCGTGACGACAATGCGCGACGGCCATGCGTTCGCCTCGCGGATCTTCAGCACCGTGACGAAGCGCTCGTTCTGCTTCACGTCCGAGATCGTCGCAGGCGACCCGTCGAGATTGTAATACTCGCGCGTGATGGTGAAGCCGGTTCCGCCCGCCGGAAGCGGATCGAGCGGCGCCGCTATCGACGTTACCACCGCCGTCAGCGGCTTGTCCGTGCGGTTGGCAAGGGTCAGCGGACGGTCAGCAAGCTCGATGCCCGCCTTGCGCACCGCGTAGGCACCCTTGTGGGCGGTGCCGTCCACATCCAGCGCGATTTCCGCATTCGCCTCGGACAGCGCGCGCGCCGCCAGCAACATCCAGGCATCCTCCTGCGTCGAGGTGTAGCCACGCTTTGTGCGCTGGTCTTCGACGAAGCCGATCATCCCTTCCATGTTGGCGGGCTGCGGCTTGGTCTCGGCGGCCAGTGCCAGCAGCGCCGCCCCGTCGCGCAGGCGTGAGCCGTAGTCGTCTCGCCCGGTTGAAGAGGCGTTCTTCTCATCCTCCGCCAGCTTCAGTGCTGAAGCAAAGACCTCGCGCGAGCGGTCGGCGTCGGTGTAGAGCGCCAGGCTCGCCGCCAGATGGGCGCGCGACAGCGGGCTGTCGAAGGCTTCCAACTGCTGGTCGGCATAGTATCGCAGGTCACCGGCCGAAGCCTTGCGATTGCGCGCCAGCACGTAGAGCGCATAGGCCACCTCACGGCCGGATTCCTTCAGGTCATTGGTGTAGGCGAGTTCGTTTTCCAGGTTCTGCAAGGCCAGTTCCATGCCGAGCGCGGGCACGGCAAAGCCCTTCTCGCGCGCCCGTGTCAGGAAGTCGGTCACATAGGAATCCAGCCAGAGGTCGCCCGAGCCCGGCGACCACAGGCCGAAGGAGCCGGTCGAAGACTGGTAGGCCAGAACTCGCGTGATCGCCTTGTCGATGCGCTCGGCAATCTCCGGTTCCGGCGCCATGCCCGCCTGCTCGGCCAGTTCGGAGAGATAGAGCAGCGGCAGGGCGCGGCTGGTCGTCTGTTCCGCGCAGCCATAGGGATAGCGGTCAAGGTTCATCAGCAGCGCCGGAATGTCGAAGGCCGCCGTCTTGGAGACGTTCACCGCGACGGAGGCATCCTGCAGGATGCTTCCGGCGAGTAGCTCCCGGTCGAGCTTCAGCGATTGGCCGGCCGCGAGCGGGATTTCACGCCGCACTGTCATCGGCAGGGCACCGGGCCGCACCGGGAACGACACCTTGTGCGTGACGCTCGTGCCGTCCGCATGGGCGAGGCGGATGTCGAGGTCCGCCACGCCGGGTTGCACCGCCTTGACCGGAATGGTCAGTACCGAACGCGCGCCCTTGTCGAGCGTCACCGTGCCCTTGTCCTTGCCGTCGGGAATGCTGACGGCACCGGACGTAGCGACGGTGACAGCATACGCACCGGCGGGCCCGTCCGTGTTGGCAATGTCGAGGCGCATCTGCGCATTGTCGCCGGTGGCAAGGAAGCGTGGTACGCCCGCCAGCACCACCACCGGATCGCGCACGATCACATCCTTGCTGGCCGAACCGATGGCCGACTTCGACCACGCCACCGCCATCAGGCGCACCGTTCCGTTGAACTGCGGAATGTCGAAGCTGACCAGCGCCTTGCCGTCGCCATCCACCTGCACGGGGCCGGAGAAGAAGGCGACAAGCTTGCCGGTGGGCGGGCTGCCCTTGGATTGCTGGCCCGGTCCGTCACCGCCGGTCCGGAGCTTTCCGGCCTCGCCCGGAGAACCGTCGATCAGCCGGCCGTAGATGTCGCGCATTTCCAGCCCCATGCGGCGCTGGCCGTAATAGTAATCCTGCGGCCTCGGCGGCTGGTAGGAGGTGAGGTTGAGGATGCCGACATCGACCGCCGCGACGGTCACATAGACCTCCTCGCCGGACCTGGCTCCCTTGACGGTGAGCGGCACGGCGAGCGGCGCGCCGGGCACCGACTGCGCGACCGGCTCCAGCGCCACGTCGAGCGTGCGTTCCGCCGGATCGATCGCCAGCCAGCGCAAGCCGAGCGCGCGCATCGGCATCCGGCTTTCCGCTGCATTGCCGGGGCGGTAGAGCGTCGCCGTCACATAGGCGCCCGCCCCCCAGTCCTCGCCGACCGGAATTTCGATTTCCGCGCCTTCCGCCGGCACGCTGGCCGTGTGGGTGGCGAGCAGCCGGTCAGCACCGATGGTGATCAGAAGCTCACCGGCAAAGCGCGGGCTGACTTTCAGCCGGGCCACCTCGCCCGGCTTGTAGGACGCCTTGTCCAGCGCCACTTCCAGCCCGTCCGGCGTGTCGAGCGAGGTCTGCGCAACATACCAGCCGGCATAGAACTCCATCGAGGTCGCCGGGCCGGTTTCGTCATCCGTTTTCAGTTCCAGCCGGTAGCGGCCCCACTTGACCGGCACCGTGATCGTGGCCGGCGCGGCGGCCTTGGCGTCCACCGTGCCGCCCGCCTCGCGCGTGGTGAAGTCGACGCCTTCATAGCGCCAGGATGAACCGTCGCGGTACCATTGGTAGTTCCGCTCCACCTTCACCAGTTCCCAGTTCACACCGGCGAGGTCCACCGTCTTGCCGTCCGGATCGACCGCGACAACGGAAAAGACCGGCGACGAACCCTCCGATGTCTGGAAGCCGTCGAAATCACCCTTCACACCAATCATCACGCCCGCCGGCTTGACCGGCAGCGCCAGGCTGCGTTCCACGGCGCGTCCCGACCCTTCCTGCATGCGGATGGTGACGGTCGCCTCCTGCGGCTTGGTGGTGGAAGGCAACTGGCCGGTGCCAAGCGCCACCTCCGCCTTGCCCTCTTCGTCCAGCACCGGCAGGTCATCCAGCGAAATGCTGGTCGAGCCGTCCTCATCCGTTCCGTCAAGGCCAAAGACATAGCCCTTGTAGCCGGGCCGTTCGCGCACCGCCTTCACGCGCATGTCGCCCTCAAGATTCAGCCCGGCGGCAGGCGCGCCATAGAGGAAGCGCCCGTCCACCGTCACCGTTGCACCGCTCTCCGGATCGATGACGGCATTGTCCTCGGCCTTCAGGTCGAACTCGATGCGGTCGGGAACAAAGTCTTCCACCAGGAAGGTCTTCTCGACCAGCGCCGCGTCCTTGGGATCGGCATAGACGAACATGTCCCATGCGCCGCGCATTGCGTTGGAGGGCAGCGCGAGATCAACCACATGACCGCCCACACGCGGGGCCTTGGAAACCGTGCGCGCATGCTCCACCCCGTCCGGGCGGCGGAAAACGAAGGTGAGCGGAAGCGCGTCAATGGCTTCGGCCGCGTCCGAGCGCGCCAGCGCAACGGCATGCACGGTCTCGCCAGCGCGGTAGATGCCGCGCTCCGTCCAGGCGAAGGCGTCGATGGCGCCCGGCGCCTCGCGCCCTTCCACGCCACGGTCGGACAGGTCGAAACCCGCCCGCGTCAGGTCCATGAAGACAAAGCCGCTGTCCTTGCCTTCCGCCATCAGCACGGCCGGCGTCAGCCCGCCGCGCCCGCGTGTCAGCCCGGCATCGAAGCGCGCCATGCCGCTCGCATCTGTCACCGCCTCGCCCAGCACTTCATTGTTCTTGGCGATCAGTTGAAGAGACACGGCCTCGATGGGCCTGGCGCTGTCGAGCGAGCGCGCGAAGACCGTCAGCCCGTCGGTTCCGGTCTGCGTGAACAGCCCGATGTCGGAGACGACGAACCACTGCGTCGCGCGGTCCGACCAATCGTCCTCAAGGTCTTCCTTGTTGGACGGGTCGGCCACCAGCACATAGACGCCGGGTTTGCGCTCCGGCAGGGCCTCATCCACCGGGAAGCTGGTCGCCACCTCCTCGTTGAGCTTGCGCGAGGTCTCCAGCTTGCCCTTCCAGACCAGCTCACCATCGCTGCGCGCCACATCCTCCGCCTGGTAGCCGGAAAGCTGGGCCAGGAAGCGCTCCTTGTCCACCAGTTGCGACAGTGCCCGGTCACCAATGCGATAGAGCGCCATGCTCACCGTCTCGGTGTTCACGGTCACAACCGGAATGCCATGGCGGCCGCGCGACGGCAGCACGAAGCTTTCGCCCGAGAACCGCGCAAAGGGCGAGCGGTCGCGCACATAGACGGAAATGTCGATCTGCTTTTCCAGCTTCTCACCCACCACCGAGGGCAGTCCCTCGCGCAGGCTTACCTGGTAGCGTTCGCCATGTTTCAGCCCGTCCACGCAGATCTGTTTGTCTCGGGCATCGAAGGATTGCGGCTCGCCACCATTCAGCCGCACGAACTGGGCATAATCCACGCCGGTCTTCACCAGCGGTTCCGACAGTTGCAGGCAGACGCGCGGCTGGGCTGCATCGGCATCCACCGTGTGCTCGATGACGCGGAACCCTTTGCGCGAGCGCAGGTCCTCGAACGCCGCCTGCACGGTCTCGTCAGGCCGCAGCGCAAGGCTTGCCTTGTAGGCTTCCAGCGACGGCCGCCAGTCCTCGGCAAAGTCCAGCGCTTCGGCCAGCACGGTCAGCGCCGTGGCCCGGTCAGCGGTCGTGCGCGCCACCTGATAGGCATTGATGGCCGCCGACACCGCCACCTGGCGCAGACGATAGACCGAGGTGTTGTTGTCCGGCGGGTATTGGCGGAGCGCCTGCGACAGTTCCGACCAGATTTGCGGCTTGTCCCGGTCCAGCACCAGCGAGGCATACAGCCCGTTGGCAGCGTCGGCAAAGCGGCCCTCCTGATAGGCGGTACGCCCGTCGGCCACCAGTCCGGAGACACCCTGCCCCTTGTAGCGGTCGAGCGACTTGTCCATGCGCTCGCGGTACTTCGCGGCTTCGCTTGTCTGGTATTCGGTGATGAAGGACAGCGCGGGCGGTGCCCCCAGGTCCTCACGGGAACCGGCGACCACGCGGCCCGCCACCGCTCCCTCCGCCGCGTTGACCTGCGCATAGTCCGATTTCAGGAAGCACCACTTCGCCTTCACATTGTAGGTGAAGGCGCGGCAGGCTGAATCGGCAAGGCAGACCTTCTTGCACCCTTCCAGATCGACATTTTTTTCGGTTCGCAGGTCGAAGCCGAAATAGTCGGACTTCTCGATGGTCTCGATGCGGCGCGTACCATCCGCCGCCTGAACCGGCAGGGGTGCGGCGGCAAGGACAAGGCCGGAGAGCGTTGCAAGAAAGGCGAAACGAAGGGCAAGGCGGGAAAGCGACAGCATGGAAATCCTCCTGCTGCTGATGGTCGCCCCTTGAGCCTCATGTTTCAATGCAGCCCGGAAAAAGTCAACGGTCCGCAGAGGCTGAATTTCGCCCCTCAGGCATGCATGAAATGGTTCTCCCGGATGCTCTCCAGCACCGCGTCCACGCTTTGCTCCACGCTGGAACCCGATGTGTTCACCACCGCATCGGCCTTGGCATAGAGCGTCTCGCGGCTGGTCAGGATCGATTTCAATTCGTCCATGGCCGCGGGGTTTCCTGCCATCGGTCGCTCGTCGCCCTGCCCGCGCACGCGGGCCATGTGTTCTTCCGGCTCCGCCTTCAGCCAGATCGTGTGGCAATGGCGCAGAAGGTAGGAGAAGGTCTCCGGCTCCGACACGATGCCGCCCGCGACCGCCAGCACCAGTTGCTCATGCGTCGCCACGAGATTTTGCAGCGCCTGACGCTCCAGGCGGCGGTAGCCCTCCTGCCCGTAGAGCGCGATGACCTCGTCGACCGGCATGCCGGCCACTTCCTCGATCACCACGTTCAGCTCCTGGAAGGGCACGCCCATGCGCTTGGCCGTCAGGCGGCCGAGCGTCGACTTGCCGGCCCCGCGCAGCCCGATCAGCGCCACCCGCCCGGCGCGCCGCGCTCCGGCCTCGTTGGGGTCCAGCACTTCCATCACGCGGGAACGCTGGTCGCGCGTCGCCTGGCGGAACAGCTGCATCATGGTCATCAGGTCCGACGACCACGGGTCTTCGCGCCCGACGAGCCACTCGATCTCCAGGTCCAGCGAACGGGCGATCTTGCGCAACAGGGCGATCGAGACATTGCCGTCTCCCCCTTCAAGCTGCGCCAGATAGCGCTGCGAGACGCCCGACAGCTCTGAAAGCGCGCGCCGTGAAATGCCCTTGCGGTTGCGCGCCATGCGCACGCGGTCACCGACCATGGCGATGAAGGTGGCCGTGTCGGCATCCCCCTCGCCAACTGTCCCCATTTCTCCCAGCATGGCACCCCCGGATATAATGCATCATCGATTCATGCAGGATAATGCAGTCGGCCCTCCGCCGCAATCCATGCCACCAGAACGGGCATGCACAAGCGGCGAAATTCCGGGAAAAGCCGGTGATCAGTCTGCCTTGCGGCAGACCAGCGGTTCGAGAAGGGCGCGGATATCGGGCGGCGCGGCCATGCGCTTGTGGGCGCGTGCGGCGACAAAAACGCAGACGAAGCGGCCCTCGAAACACAGAGCGCCATCCTGCCAGCCATCGACCGAAAAGCGCACCGAGCTTTCGCCGAGCCCGGTCAGGCGCACATGGCATTCGAGTTCGTGGCGCGGCGTGACCGGTTTGCGGAAATCGACCGACAGGTGGACGAAGGGCGTGCCGATGTCCTTGTCGATGTTCAGTTCGTACCAGTCCGTCCCGGCATGGACCTTCCACCACACGTCGATGGCATCGAGGGCGAATTGCGGGATGCGGCCGGTATAGGCGATGAGCGCGGGATCGCAGTCACCCCAGCCCACCCGCATCCTGTGCAGGAAGACGGGGCCGGATGCCCCGTCACGCTCGACAGGCTTGTCCATGGCGGGTCAGTAGGTTTCCAGGTGATAGCGGCCCTGCTCGCGCATCTGCGCACGGATCGTCTGCCAGTCCATGCCGGCACCGCGGGCAATGTCCTCGAAGGCCTGCTCGACACCGGCTTCCATGGCCTTCAGCCCGCAGACATAGACATGGGTGCCCGGGTTTTTCAGCGCTTCGGCGACGGACGCGGCCTCGACGCGCATCTTGTCCTGAACATATTCCTTCGGCGCGCCCGCCACGCGGGAAAATGCGAACAGCTTGCGCAGGAAGGTTTCCGGCACCTTTTTCAGCGGTCCGAAGTAGGGCAGCGCATCGGGATCACGGGCACCGAAGAACAACGTCATGCCGCCGTGTCCGCCCGGTGTCGTGCGCTGGCGGCGCATGGTGAAGGCGCGGAAGGGTGCCGAGCCGGTGCCGGTGCAGATCATGATCAGGTTGGCCTGCGGATCGTTCGGCATCAGGAACGTGCCGCCAAACGGGCCGGTCACATTCACCTTGTCGCCCTTCTTCAGGTCGCACATGTAGTTGGAACCCACTCCATGCGGCTCGCGCTTGATCGTCAGCGACAGGTTGTTGGTGTTCGGACGCTCACCGTCACGCGGGCTGGAAATGGAGTAGAGCCGCGCGATATGCGGCTTGCCGTTGGCATCGGTTCCCGGCGGAATGATGCCGATCGACTGGCCTTCCAGTACCGGCATGGATTGCTGGCCGAAATCCAGGATGATGTGATGCACGTCGGAATCGGCAGTCTCGCCGGTGAGCCGGTAATTGCCCTGCACGGTGGCTGTTGCCGTGTGCTGCGCATTGTAGAGATTGACGGTTGCCTTGGAGGCCGACGGCGGCGCGACCACCTTGCCGCCCGCACCCGCATGGGCCTCTTTCAGAAGCCGCTCGATCTCGTCGTCCAGCGCCTCGATGGTGCCGCCGGCCTGTGACCCGTCCGCCGAGACGAGGTCTTCCTGTTCCGGAAGTTCGGTCCAGGAGCACTGTTCTTCCAGCGTGTAGGGCGTGGTGACGACACGCCAGTTGTCGATGGTGCCGGTCGGGCACGGCGCGATGCAATCCATGCAGAAATTGCACTTGTCGAAATCCACCACGACATTGTTGTCATCATGGGTGATTGCATCGATCGGGCACACCTCCTCGCAGGTGTAGCAGCGGATGCAAAGCTCCGGGTCGATCAGGTGCTGTTTGACCGGCTTGTTCATTGGTCCATCCCTCGGTCGCGGCCTGTTTTCGGCCGTCGCTTGTTTGAGCCGGTAGTCGATAGTTTGTAGTCAGCAGGGAAGACGGATCACCCTCAGCCCCCGCTGACTACGCCCTATTCACTACTGACTTTTACGCCATGTGCAGCTTCACATATTCGAAGTCGCCCGGCTTGTTGTCGATGCCGACCTTCGGCGCGGAGATCCAGCCGGCATACTTGCCGGGTTCGGTCACCGGAACCATCAGCGAGGCAATGAAGTCGCCATCGGCCTTCGACGGCAGCCACTCGTCGCGGCGGGACGTCCATTCCTCGCGGCCGATCACGATGCCTTCCGGCGTGATGGGCGCACCGGCAAAGGTGCCGATGTTGCGGTGGAAGCCTTCATGCGGCAGACGCATCTCGAAGTCGATGTTGTGCTTCTTGATGATCTGGTTCCAGCGGCGCACGCCACCGGCAGCATCTTCCGAATAGTCGTCACGCAGGCGCATGTTGATGGCCGAGATCGCCGGCATGTCCTTGACCGTGATGCCCTTGCCGTCGAATTCGGCGACCGGGTAGAGCGCGCTCTTGAGCTGGTGATCGTCCTCCAGCTTGTTCTCGCGGTAGCGGCCCTTGAGACCCCAGTTGAACGAGTTCGCCGCGTTGGTCGACACTTCCGAGCCAAACAGGTCGAGCGACAGCGTGTAGTGCAGGTTCAGCTTCTTCTGGATGGTCGGCAGGTCGATCACGCCGAACGAGCGGATCTTCTCGATGTCATAGGGATCGGTGATGCCGTGTTCGTTCATCACTTCGCAGGTGCGCTGGATGGTGCGGCCCACGCCCGTCTCGCCGACGAACATGTGATGGGCTTCTTCCGTCAGCATGAAGCGGCAGGTCCGGCTCAGCGGATCGAAGCCGGACTGGGCCAGGCTCTCCAGCTGCATCTTGCCGTCGCGGTCGGTGAAGTAGGTGAACATGAAGAAGGACAACCAGTCCGGCGTCTCCTCGTTGAAGGCGCCCAGCATGCGCGGAGCCTCTTCCGAACCCGACTGGCGGCGCAGCATGTCGTCGGCCTCTTCGCGGCCGTCGGCACCGAAATACTTGTGCAGCAGATAGACCATCGCCCACAGGTGACGGCCCTCTTCAACGTTCACCTGGAACAGGTTGCGCATGTCGTAGAGCGAGGGCGCAGTCTTGCCAAGGAAGCGCTGCTGTTCCACCGAAGCCGGCTCGGTATCGCCCTGGATGACGATCAGGCGGCGCAGAAGCGAGCGGTATTCACCCGGCACTTCCTGCCAGGCCGGTTCCCCGAAATGCTCCCCGCAGGGGATGACGCGGCCTTCCACCTGCGGTGCCAGCAGCACGCCCCAGCGGTATTCCGGCATCTTGACGTAGTCGAACTTGGCCCAGCCCTGCGGATCGACCGAAACGGCGGTGCGCAGATAGACCAGGCTTTCCTGGAAATTGCGGGGGATCAGGTCATTCCACCAGTTGATGTAGCCCGGGTGCCACTTTTCCAGCGCCTTGAGGACGCGGCGGTCGGACGAAAGGCCCACATTGTTGGGGATCAGCGTGTCATAGGACACATTCATCAGGTCAGTCATTGGTCACATCCTCCTTGGAAAATTGGTCAGTAGCGAGCAGCGGGAAAGACCGGGTGTGCTTTCGCTCCCTGCAAGAGCTTTCCCGGCAGCATTCCCTGCTCGCATTCGCTCTCTCAAACCCGCTTCATGTCGTATTCGCCGCGCTGGCCGGTTCCGTAGCGCTGCAGCGCGCCGTTCGGTCCGACAGCGTTGGGACGCTGGAACACCCAGTTCTGCCAGGCCGTCAGGCGGCCGAAAATGCGCGTCTCCATGGTTTCCGGTCCGGCAAAGCGCAGGTTGGCTTCCATCGCGGTCATCGCATCGGGCGAGAAGGAGGCGCGCTCTTCCAGGAAGATGCGCACTTCGTCGTCCCAGTCGATGTCATCGAGGGCAAAGGTCACAAGGCCGAGTTCAGCCGCCTCTTCGGCTTCCAGCGCCTCACCGGCCTTGGCCTTGGCGCCGTCCACGCGCTCCGGCTCGCCCAGGAAGCGGGTCTGGAGACGGGTCAGGTCGTTCGACATCGGGAACGGGCCGAAATTGGCATCCGTCAGCGTGACGGTCGCCACCGGGCGGTTGTCGCCCTCGAATTCACCCTCGGCCATGTAGGAGCGGTCGACGGAGAACAGCAGCTCGGCCAGCACACCGGCATAGCAGGAACCCGGCTCGACCAGCGCGACCAGCGAACGCGAGGTCATGTCGACGCGCTTCAGCAGGCGCTTCCAGTACAGTGTGATCTCGCGGGCCAGCCAGTTGGAACCGGCATTGTCGAGCACCAGCTTCTCGTGGGCACGCACCTTTTCCGGGTCGCCCTGCGTGCGGAACACCAGCACGCCAAGCTCCATCTCGTTGAGACGCAGATGCAGGATGGCATCGTCCAGTTCGCGGGCAGCGCGCAGGATCCAGCTCTGCGCGCCTTCGGCCTGCAGCGCTTCCATGGAAGCCGGCGCATCGCCTTCCGGACCCTTGATCGTGACAGTGACGACACCCTTGGCGCGCTCCACATTCACCTCGACGGTGGAGTAGGAGACCGAGCCGTCCTCGGCGAAGGTCCGCGACAGCGGCGTGAGCTTTACGCCCTGGGCATTGGACGGACGGTCGGAGCGGGCGGCAAACTCCTTGGCGCGCTCGGCAACCGCCTCGTCGAACTTCGAATTGGCGACCACTTCGTCAACCAGCCGCCAGTCCTTGGCGCGCTTGCCCTTCACGCCTTCCTCGATGGAGCAGAACACATCGGCGAGGTCACGGCGCACCTTGCGCTTGTCGGTCACGCGGGTCAGGCCGCCGGTGCCCGGCAGCACGGCCAGCAGCGGCACTTCCGGAAGCGCGACGGAGGACGAGCCGTCATCGGTCAGCATGATGTAGTCGCAAGCCAGCGCCAGCTCATAGCCGCCACCGGCGCAAGCGCCCTTCACGGCGGCGATATAGTGCTGGCCGCTTTCTGCGCCGGCCGCTTCGAAGGTGTTGCGTGTCTCGTTGGTAAACTTGCAGAAGTTGACCTTGTGGGCATGGGCGGCACCGCCCAGCATGCGGATGTTGGCACCCGCGCAGAAGACCTTGTCCTTGCCCGACTGCATGACGACCGTCTTGACTTCCGGGTGCTCGAAACGCAGGCGCTGGATCGCGTCCGCCAGTTCGATATCAACGCCGAGATCGTAGGAATTGAGCTTGAGCTGGTAGCCGTCGAACAGGCCCTTGTCCTCATTCACATCCATGATGAGGCGCGCGACATCGCCCTCATATTCGATGCGCCAGTGGTTGTAGCGGGACGGCTCGGTCTGGAAATCGATGATCTTTGCCACTTGGCAACCCTCCATGTGTTATCTTGTTGCGGGCAACATAGTGCATTTTACTGCACAATGCGAGTCCTTTTTGTAACTTTTGCCAATTTTGGTGTTATTATATTGAAAATCAATATGTTAATCGATATCGCGGCGCATCATCCGGCGTCTGGGTGAATGCATTATAATGCACATTTTGGTCAAAACCCGCCCGAATCCCGGCTCTGGTCCGGCCCGGCATCCCAAGCGCACGACGCCCGTGCGGCACTTCCCCTTTCGCCCTGCTTGGGCTAAGCCCGCAGACACGCAAGCCACGCCTGCACGGGACATCCAGTCATGACGGCCACCATCTTCATCCTCAATGGACCCAATCTCAACCTTCTGGGCAGGCGCCAGCCGGAAATTTACGGCAGCGAAACGCTCGCCGATGTCGAGCAGGCCTGCCGCAAGACCGCCGAGGGCCTTGGCCTTGCCGTCCGCTTCCACCAGTCCAACGCCGAGCACGAACTGATCGGCTGGGTGCACGAGGCGCGCGAAAAGGCCGCCGCAATCATTATCAATCCCGCCGCCTTCACCCACACCTCGGTCGCCCTGCTTGACGCGCTCAACGCCTTCGATGGTCCGGTGCTGGAAGTGCACATTTCCAATGTGCACAAGCGCGAGAGCTTCCGCCATCATTCCTACGTATCCCTGCGCGCCGATGGCGTCATCGCAGGCTTCGGCACTCAGGGCTACACGCTGGCGGTCCAGCGCGCGGCGCGTCTCATCGGCGGCTGAACCGCGGGCTGAAAGGCCAGATGCACCTTCCTTGAAACTGTTTGAATTTATAATAATATATTTGGCAGATTGTTCGCGTGCTTAACTGCCGCGCGAACTGCCGAGGAAATTCTGCATGAAAACACCTGCCGCCCCGACCCGCGCACGCAAGCCCTCCAGTCCGCTCGACCTCGGTATTCCCGACGCCGACACGGTGATCGGCTTCACGCTCCGCAAGGCGCAGCTTGCCGTCTTCCAGGATTTCGGCGACCGGTTTGCCCGTCTCAAGGTGCGCCCCGCCGAATTCACCGCGCTGACCCTGATGGCCACACGCCCCGGCCAGAAGCAGTCCGACATTGCCGAAGCCCTGGGCGTGAAGCCTGCCAATCTGGTCTCGCTGATGGACGGACTGGAACAGCGCGGGCTGGCCGAGCGCCGCAAGGGCGACGTTGACCGCCGCTCCCATTCCCTTCACCTCACCCAGAAGGGCGAGAAATTCGTCGAGCGCATGCTTGGCATCTGGCGCCAGCATGAGGACTATCTCGTTGCCAAGCTCGGCGGCGAGGCCGAGCGCGACCGTCTGATCGAGATGCTGGAGCGGATCACCGCACCCGGTGCGGAAGGTGCGGCCAATGCCGTGGTGTCCGGTGATGATGCCGCCTTGGCGGCCGACGGCGGCTGATCACGCCCCGCGCATGGCCGCGATGACGGCAGCGGGAATTTCGACAGCCTTGATCCGCGAGGGGTCAGCCGGATCGCGTCCGGCCCAGATGCGGGTCTCGTGTGCCTCGATGGCCAGCCGGCCGTCCTTGAACACCCTGTGATCAATGTCGAAGCTGGATCGCCGGACAGCGGCAAAGCAGCTCTCGATGGTGATCACGTCGCCAAAGCTGGATGGGACGAGGAACCGCGCGCCGGTGTCGCCTATGGGAATGCCGACAATGCCATGCGCCTTCACCCAGGCAGCTTTCTTCATGCCCAGCGCCTTTTCCATCAGATAGGCGGTCGAGGCATCGAACATGGCGAAATAGCGGGGAAAGAAGACGATCCCCGCCGCGTCGCAGTCACCCCATTCGATTTCCACGTCGCGGCGGTTTGTCAGCATGTCATGTCCCCTGCCGGGCCGTTCCGGCAGGCGCATGTGCGCCCGGATCAGCCCTTCTTGCGGCGCGCGGCCACCATCACATGGTCCGGCACCGGGTTCGTGTAGAGGTCATCGACCAAGCCCGCGCGGGCCGCCATGACGGCACGCTGGTTGATCGATCCCTTGTCAGTCACCTCATGGGCATCGAGCGAGGGCGGGCTGTCAAGGATGATGGCGCGGGCGACCAGCGTGGAACTGCCCGTCGATTGCGCCGCGCAGGCATCCAGCCGCTCCTGGAAGATCCGGCGCACCTCGGGATGCGCGGCAACCGCTGCATCGTCGGCATCGGCCAGCTCGGGAGCGATCTTGCGCACGGCATCGTGGTCGGTGAACAGCAGCGCGCCGATGTAGTCCTGGTTCAGACCCGTCAGCACCGCATCGCGCACATAGGGCGCGAAGCCCTTCACCAGCGCACCGCGCACACCAGCCATGTTGACCCATGTTCCGGTGTTGAGCTTGTAGTCCTCCGACACGCGGCCATCAAACAGCAGGCCCTTGTTCACATCGTCCGGGTCCACGAATTTCAACGCGTCATGGATGATGTAGAAGCCTTCCTCGTCAAAGGCCTCTGCGGTCTTGTCCGGCTGGCGCCAGTAGCCCGGCGTGATGTTCGGGCCCTTCATGCGCACTTCCATCTTCTCGCCGTTGGGCAGAAGCTTGTAGGTGATGCCGGTGATCGGCAGGCCCACTTCGCCCGGCCGCGTCACCGGCCAGGTCGCGGTCGCCGAGGCTGGCGCCGTCTCGGTCGAGCCATAACCGGTGATGATCATCACCCGCTTGCCGGTGGAGGCGACGGCCGCGCTCTCCAGCATGTCCCAGACATGCTGCGACAGGCCCGCACCCGAATACTGGATCAGCTTGAGATCACGGAAGAAGCTGTCACGCAGGGCATGATTGGCCTCGAAACGGTCAGCCAGCATCTCGTAGCCCTTGGGCACGTTGAAATAGACGGTCGGCGACACTTCGGTCAGGTTGCGCACGGACTTGGCGATCCCCGCCGGGGTCGGCGCGCCGTCATCAATGTAGAGCGAGCCGCCATTGTAGAGCACAATGCCGAAATTGTGGTTGCCGCCCGCCGTGTGATTCCACGGCAGCCAGTCCACCAGCACAGGCTTTTCCTCCTTCAGGAAGGCAAGCGCGGTGGCAATCATCTCCTGGTTGGCGCATTGCATGCGCTGCGTGTTGATGACAGCCTTCGGCATGCCGGTCGAACCCGAGGTGAACAGGAATTTCGTCACCGTATCCGGGGTCACGGCACCGTGCGCCTTGTCCACGGCGTCGGTCACCGGGGTCGCCACCACGTCATCGAAGGAATGCGAGGCACGCCCCTCGATCGGGTTGCGCGTGACGACCAGATCCATATCAGCCGTCATCACGGCATCAAAGGCCCTGGCGTAGGGCGCGCCCTCCTGCACGAACACCATGCCCGGTGTCAGCAGATTGAAGACATGCTTCAGCTTGGCGAAATCCTGCGACACCAGCGCATAGGGCGGCGAGACCGGCGAATAGGGAACACCAGCCGTCAGCGCGCCGAGCGCCATCAGTGCATGTTCGATGGAATTGCCCGACAGGATGACCAGCGGCCGCTCGGCCGAAAGCCCCTTGTCGATCAGGTATTGCGCGACGGCGCGAACCTTCTGCCAGACCTGGCCATAAGTCAGCTTGCGCCACTCTCCGCCATCGGGACGGTCGGCAAGGAACAGCTGATCCGGCGTTTCGGTCGCCCATTTTTCCAGCCGGTCGATCATCGAACGCGGATAGGCACCGAGTTCCGCGTCCGGACGGATGTAGAGAACGCCGTCGGCCCCCTTTTCCACATGCGCGGAAAGGTCCCCCATCAGCACAGGGCGAACGCCCTCGATATCGACAAGCGGCATGGTCTCCTCCCATTTAATTATCGCTTATAACTATTCTGCCAGAGACCTTTTTGTGACGCAAGCCCCTTTGTAGCCTCAGCCGCCCTTGACCCCGTTCATCCCGGCAGGCATCACGCGCAAGGAAAACACCGGGGGCGGAGCGCATTCATGGGCACGGTCTTTGCAAGCCAGGGCGACCGCTGCGGCTGGCCGCAGGCGATCCTGTTTGATCTCGACGGCACGCTGGTCGATTCCGTTCCCGACCTGAGAACCGCGGTCAACGCCGCACTGGCGGCCGAAGGCCATGCCCCGCTGAGCGATGCGGATGTGCGCCTTATGGTCGGCCTCGGCGCGGCAAAGCTGGTGGAGCGCGCCTTCGCCGCGCGCGCCGTTCCGCTCTCTGCAGACGCTCTGGCGCTGCGCACCGCGCGCATGCTGGATGCCTATGCCGATTGCCTGACGGAGAACACGAAGGCCCTTCCCGGCGCGCTGGAGATGGTCGCAGCGTATCATCGCGCCCGGGTGAAGATCGCCGTCGTCACCAACAAGCCGCAAGCCCCTGCCCGCACCATCCTGTCCCGCCTCGGCTTTGCGGATCACGTGGATGCCGTGATCGGCGGAGACACCGGCCCGGCTCGCAAACCGGCACCGGACATGCTGCTCCATGCTGTCCAAGGCTTCGGTTTGCACCCGTCGCGCGCGCTGATGGTGGGCGACACCGCCCATGATGTGGAAGCCGCGCGTGCAGCAGGCATGGCGGTGCTGGTTGTGGAAGGTGGATACACCGCGCGTCCCGCGGCGCAACTCGGTGCCGATAGCGTCCTTGCGTCTCTCTCCGCCCTGCCCCAAGCCATCGAGCGCCTGAAGCAGCCCGCCTGACGGTTTTCCTCGCGCCGGCCGCCCGTCACATTTGTGCGGCGGCGGCCTCCAGTTCGCGATTGAGCCGCGCTTCTTCCTCGGCTTGCGGCGTCACGAAGCGTGCCAGCAGCAGATAGGCGACCGGCGTGACAAACAGCGTGGCGAGCGTCGCCAGCCCCAGCCCGCCCGCAATCACCCAGCCGAGCGCGATGCGCGCTTCCGCCCCCGCCCCGCTCGCCAGCAGCAGTGGCACGCCACCCAGAACGGTGGAGATCATCGTCATCATGACGGGACGCAGACGGCGCGCACAGGCCTGCTCGATGGCATCGCGCACGCCAAGGCCCCGGTCGCGCAACTGGTTGGCGAACTCCACGATCAGGATGCCGTTCTTCGCCATGATGCCGACCAGCAGCACAAGCCCGATCTGGCTGTAGACATTGAGGCTCGTGCCCGTCAGCGCCATGGCGAAGACCGCACAGGCCAGCCCCAGCGGAACTGTCAGGATGATGATCAGCGCGGAAATGAAGCTCTCGAACTGCGCCGCCAGAACCAGCAAAACGATCACGATCGCAAAGGCGAAGATCAGCCCCATGTTGCCGGAGGTCTCATTCAGCGTGGCAGCCTCGGCGAGCGGGATCAGACGTGCCCCCGGCGGCAGATGCGGCGCGGCGATGCGCGAAAATTCCGCCATGGCGGAAGCCAGCGGGAAGTCGTCGGCCAGACTCGCCGTCACCGTCACCGCGCGGAACTTCTGCTCGCGCGACAATTCCGGCGCAACGGGCTTTTCCACCAGCGTCGAGATGGACGACATCGGCACGGCGCGCCCATCGGATGTCTTCAGGAAGATGTTCTCAAGGTCGGTCGGATCGTTGACCGGATTGGAGCTCGACAGGAGCTTTACGTCCACCGCCCGGTCACCAAGGAACACCGAGCCGATGGCCCGCCCGTCCAGCATCGACTGGATCACCGGCGCAAGCCCGTCGATGGAAATTCCGAGATCGGAGGCCTTTTCGCGGTCGACATTGATCGCCAGCTGCGGCTGCGTCGTCTCGTAGGACTGGCGTACCCGGCTGAAGCGGGGGTCCTTTTCCAGCGCCTGCGCAATGGCGTCTGATGCCTTGGCCAGCGCGGCGTAATCATCCCCGGCAATCGCCATTTGCAGCCCGCTGCCCGCCCCGCGGATGCCGAGGCTGTTGGGCTGGATGACGAAGGCACGCACGCCCGGCACCTGCCCCGTCAGCCGGTTCAATTCACCGACGATTGCCTGCTGGCTGCGCTCGCGCTTGGACCATGGCGCAAAGCGCAGCACCATGAACCCTGCATTGGCCTGCCCGCCGCGCCCGGCAATGGAGAACACGTCCGCGATCTCGCCCGACGCCACATAGGGCTGAACGAGGTCTTCCAGCTTGCGCATCTGCGCCGCGGTGTGCTGGAGACTGACACCCTGCGGCGCGCTGACCTGGAAAAAGGCGAGTGAGCGGTCTTCCGGCGGCGTCAGTTCCTGCTTCAAAAGGCCGAAGGTCACCCAGGCCACACCCGACACCAGCACGGTCGCCACGATCACCAGGGCCGGCGCATTCAGCGCCATGCGCAGCACCCGCGCATAGAGGCCTGCGCTCGCCCGCGCCAGCCCGTTGTAGAGTTGGCCGTGCGAGGCCTCCCCGCGCGCCTGCCCCGCGAGAAACCGTGACGCCAGCATCGGCGCCAGCGACAAGGCCACCACCGAGGACAGCATGACGGAAAAGGCAAGCGTGAAGCCGAATTCCCGGAACAGGCCACCCGCCTTGCCCGGCAGGAAGGAGATGGGAATGAAGACGGCAGCCAGCGTCGCCGTCGTGGTCACCACTGCAAAAAACACTTCGCGCGTGCCGATCACCGCTGCCGCGCGCGCACCAAGGCCCTGGTTGCGCCGCGTGACGATGTTTTCGAGAACCACGATGGCATCGTCCACCACCATGCCGGTAGCAAGCACCAGCGCCAGCAGGGTCAGAATATTGATCGAAAAACCGGCAAGCCAGATGCCGGCCAGCGCGCCCGTCAGCGCAACGGGGATCGTCAGTGCCGGGATCAGCGTGGCCCGCAGGTTGGCCAGAAACAGGTAGATGACCGCGATCACGATGATGATTGCAAGGCCGAGCGACCAGACCACCTCGGAAATGGCGCCCGAGATGAAGGTCGCGTCATCGGAAGTGACGCGGATGTCGAGCGTCTCCGGCATCACCTTGCGCATCTCGTCCACCGCAGCGCGCACGCCTGCCGAAATGTCGAGCGTGTTGGAGCCGGCCTGCCGGATGATTCCGAGGCCGACACCGTTGCGGCCATTGGCGCGCAGCGCCGAATCGCCCGGGTCCGGCCCGAGCGTGACACTCGCCACGTCGCCGACCCGCACCCGGTCCTTGATGAGGATGGCCTCGAAGGCCTCGCGTGACGCCACGGACGCGCTGGCCCTGACCACGAAATCCTGCGACGAGGATGTCAGCGACCCCGCCGGTGCATCAAAGGCGGCCGAGGACAGGGCTGAAGCCAGGTCGGCGACCGTCAGCCCGCGGCTCGCCAGCTTTGCCTGATCCACATCGATGCGGAAAATCTCGTCGCGGTCGCCATAGACCTGCACATCGGCGACACCGGGAACAGCGGTCAGCCGGTCGAGGATTTCCTCCTCCACATAGAGCGTCATCTGCTGGACGGTCAGGTCCTGCGAGGTCAGCGCGATGCGCATCACGGCCTGCGAATTGCTGTCGGCCTTGACGATCACCGGATCATCGGCTTCGTCCGGCAGATCCTGCGAGATGCGGCTGATGGCGTCGCGCAGGTCGGAGGCCGCCACATCAAGATTTGTCGCCTCGGTGAATTCCACCGTCACGCTGGAGCGCCCGAAGGTCGAAGTGGACGACAGCGCCTTGACACCTGGAACACGCCCGGCTGCGCCCTCGATACGCGCGGTCAGCTCGCGGTCGATGGTTTCCGGGGCCGCGCCGGCAAAGTCGGTGCGCACCGTGATGACGGGATTGTCCGTCTCTGGCAGTTCTCGCACTTCCGCGCCCAGAAGTGCGGCCAGCCCGGCCACGATGATCAACAGGTTGACCACCAGCGCCAGCACGGGACGGCGCACGAAAACCGCCGTGAACCCCTCGCCACGCCGTTGCGCGTCAGGCATCGGGCTTCTCCCGCGCCGGCATTTCCGGCGAAGCGTTCGAAAGGTCCTTCAGCGCCGCGCCCTCACGCAACACTTGCACGCCTTCCGTCACCACCCGGTCTCCCGCCGCCAGCCCCGGCGCATCCACCAGCACGCTGTCGGAATTGCGCTGGAGGATGGACACGGCAACGCGGCTGGCCTTGCCCTCGACCACCTTCCAGACAAAGGCTCCGCCCGAACTCCATTGCACCGCGAGCGGATCGACGGCGGGGAAATCCTGCCCGCGGAAGGCAAGGGCGATGCGGAAGCTCATGCCGGGCTTCAGCCGGTCATCACCGTTGCCAAGCAAAGCCTGCACCTGGAAGGTGCGGCTGGCGCGGTCGATGCGGCTTCCAACCGCCGAAACTGTTCCGGCAAATTCCTCGCCGGGCAGCGAGACCGCCGTCGCCCTCACCGCCAGTCCGGCAGCGATCTGTGTTGCAAAGCGTTCCGGCAGCCAGAACTCCACGAGAATTGACGAACGGTCATCAAGCGTCACGATTTCACTCTGGGTTGTGACGTAGTCGCCCGCCTCCACCGGGACGATGCCCACATGGCCCTCCATGGGCGCAACGATGGAGCGCCGCATCAGCGCCAGCTCCGCCTCGCGGAGCGCCAGTTGCGCCGTGTCGCGCGCTGCCCGCGCATCATCCAGCGCGCTCTGGGTGGCGGTGCGGCTGCGGAACAGTTGCTCGGCACGCTGCAAGGCCGTGTCTGCCGTCTTCAACGTCAGGGCAGCCTTGTCACGGGCCAGCGTTTCCTGCGCGCTGTCGAGCCGCGCCAGCACATCACCGGATGCCACCTGGGCACCGGATGCGACGCGCACCTCGGCCAGCACACCCGACGAGAGCGGAACGACAGTGACGGATCGCAGGGCTTCGCCGTCGCCGATGGCCTCCACCCGGTCATTGATGGTGGCAAGAAACACTTCCGCGGTGCGCACGGCGGTCGCGCGCGCACCAGGCGCACCATTCGGCTTGCTGACAGCGCCCGTCTGGGTCACTGGTTCGGCTCCGGCCAGCAGCGCGATGAGAGCAGGCGGAAAGCCGGAACTGCTCAGCTGCCCGCGCGCCTCGGGAACCAGCCTCGCCCAGCCGAAAATCGCTGCGACCGTCACGGCAACAACGCCGATTGCCTGTTTCCACCACGCCATGAAGGGCCTTTCCTGAACCAGTCTGGCAATATGGATCACGCGCCCGACCGGTCAAATGAATTCGGCGTCATGCGCGGATGGCCAAAAAACATGGTGAACCAGGCAGGCCCTTGGCACCCCGGATGGGACCGCACCTAGAAAAAGGCCTGCAAGCCGGTCTGCGCCCGCCCGAGGATCAGCGCATGAACGTCATGCGTCCCCTCATAGGTATTGACCGTCTCAAGGTTGGCGGCATGGCGCATCACCTTGTAGCCGATCTGGATGCCGTTGCCGCCATGCATGTCGCGGGCCTGACGCGCAATGTCGAGCGCCTTGCCGCAATTGTTGCGCTTGATGAGCGAGATCATTTCCGGTGCCGCCTGCGCCTCGTCCATCAGCCGCCCGACGCGCAGCGCGGCCTGAAGGCCGAGCGCGATTTCCGTCTGCATGTCGGCAAGCTTCTTCTGGAACAGCTGCGTTCCGGCCAGCGGCTTGTTGAACTGCTTGCGGTCGAGCCCGTATTGCCGCGCCTGCAACCAGCAATCCTCCGCCGCACCCATCACGCCCCAGGCAATACCGTAGCGCGCGCGATTGAGGCAGCCGAACGGCCCCTTCAGCCCTTCCACATGGGGCAGCAACGCGTCCTCGCCCACCTCGACATTGTCGAGCACGATCTCGCCCGTCACCGAGGCGCGCAGCGACAGCTTGCCGCCGACCTTGGGCGCCGACAGGCCCTTCATGCCCTTTTCCAGCACGAAACCACGGATCTTGCCGCCATGGGCCTCGGACTTTGCCCAGACCACGAAAACATCGGCGATCGGGCTGTTGGAAATCCACATTTTCGAGCCGTTCAGCACATAGCCGCCATCGCTCCGGGACGCCCGCGTCTTCATGCCGCCGGGGTCGGAACCGGCATCCGGCTCGGTCAGGCCGAAGCAGCCGATCCATTCGCCACTGGCGAGCTTCGGCAGGTAGCGTTTGCGCTGTTCTTCCGAACCGTAGGCGTAAATGGGATACATCACGAGCGAGGACTGCACGCTCATCATGGAACGGAAACCGGAATCGACGCGCTCCACCTCGCGCGCAACCAGTCCGTAGGTGACGTATCCGGCACCCAGGCCGCCATAGGCCTCCGGCACGGTGACACCGAGCAGCCCGGCCGCACCCATCTCCGCGAAGATCGCCGGATCGGCCTTTTCATTGAGGTAGAAATCCTCCACGCGGCTTGCCAGCCGGTCCTGCGCGAAATCGAACGCCGACTGGCGGATCATCCGCTCCTCTTCGCCGAGCTGCCTGTCGAGCAGAAAAGGATCTTCCCAGGAAAAGGCACCGAGATCGGGACGGTCCTTGGGTTTCAGGGCTGGTTTTTCGCTGGCGCTCATGGCGGCATCCTCCGGCGTGCATCGTTGTGCGCATGATGCATATCGCCCGGTGCCGGGCAAGCGAGGGCTTGTTGATCAGGAAAGCGAACGGTTCAAATCGCACGTTGAGCGCAGCGAAGCGCAAGAATTGAACGGCGGGAAACAGCTTCAAATCGTGCGTTGAGCGTAGCGAAGCGCAAAATTTGAAGCATCTGGAAATGGTGGGCCCGGAGGGACTCGAACCCCCAACCAAGCGGTTATGAGCCGCCGGCTCTAACCATTGAGCTACAGGCCCCACCCGCCGGGGTGATTAAGGCGTTTTTTCAACCCGCACAAGACCACGCGCCGTGATTGCGCTACATTTGCCGTGACACTGCGCGCAAGGGACAGACAACGGAGCTTTCCATGAAAAACGCCATGCTTGCCGCCGCGCTTGCGGCCACGCTTTCCGCCACGCCCGCCCTTGCCGAGGATCCTGTCCCGCGCATCATGGTGACGGGAACCGGTCAGGCGGCACTCGCCCCCGATCTTGCCATCCTGTCGCTCACCGTCATGCGCGAGGGCGAAACCGCCCGCGAGGCGCTCGATGCCAACAATGCCGCCATGGGCGATGTGCTCAAGGCCATGAAGGCCGAGGGCATCGCCGACCGCGACCTCCAGACCTCCGGCTTTTCGATCAGCCCGCGCTATGTCTATCCCAAGGCCTCCGACGGCGGCGACCAGACACCCCGCATCGTCAGCTACCAGGTCGCCAACAACCTGACGGTCCGGGTGCGTGACATCGCCAAGGTCGGCACGGTCCTCGACAAGTCGGTGACGCTGGGCGTCAATCAGGGCGGCTCTGTCTCCTTCGGCAATGACGACACGACGGCGGCCCTGGCCGAGGCACGCGAAAAGGCCATGGCGGATGCCATCGCCAAGGCCGGGACATTGGCCAAGGCGGCCGGGGTCAAGACCGGCAAGGTGCTGGAGATCACCGAGAACGTGAACTTTGCCCGCCCCGAGCCGCTCGCCCGCACCATGGCCATGAAGGCCGAGGCCGATGCGGTGCCGCTGGCCGCCGGTGAAAACACCTATACGGTGACCGTCAATGTCACCTTTGCCATAGACCAGTGACGGCGAAAGCCCGGCTCTGCGGCCGGGCCCGGTACAAATGAAGAGGGCCGGGATTGCTCCCGGCCCTTTCCGTTTGTTTCGTCTGGGTCAGCCGACGCGCGGGCACCAGCTGCGGTTGCCGTAGTAGAAGGTCCGCCAGTGGCCATAGACGCGGCCTCCCACAGCGACGATCTTGTGGTTGCGGAACTTCACATGCGCCTGGTGCATGCCGGCGGAACGCGCCTTGGAAACGGCCTTCCAGGAGGGGCACACACCGTAATGGACGGGGGCATGCATGCGGGTTGTAGTGCGGCTGATAGTGATGATGGTAGCCATGCTTGTAGCCGTAGCCGATGTAGATCGAGGTGGCGTCCGCGTTGGACGTGGTGGCGCCAAGCGCGCCGGCGATCGTGCCGAAGCCAACAAGGGCAGAAAGGGCGAAGGTGCGGAAGTTCTTGATCATGGGGTTTCTCCGGGGTTCGAATGGGGCTCTTCGGTTCGGTTATCCCGGTCTTCCGTCCGGGCATGGTGTGACAATAGAAGACCCCGCCTGAACCCCTCCCGAACCGCCCGTTCATAATGCGTTCATGCCGGAATTTTTCATTTTTTACATGTTTTTCAATGATTTGAAGGCAGTTAAATTTTTTCGCTGCGTTAGATGCACGGGTTCTGGCCACTGGCCGCGGACCCATGCCTGAAGGATGCCGGCCTTCCGGCCACAAACGGGCAGGTGCAGCGCGGATGAAGGGCACGGACGGCCGCGATTTATTTGCACACTGGCCGCGCCACCGGTGCCCTGAACGCCAGAAGGGCCGGGAAAATCCCGGCCCTTCGGCATATCAATTGTGCGGACGGTCAGCCGACGCGCGGGCACCAGGCGGAGTTGCCGTAGTAGAAGGTCTGCCAGTAGCCGTAGACCTTGCCGCTCACCGCGACCGTGTTGTAGTTGCGGAACTTGACGTGGGCGCCGTACATGCCGGCCGACTTGGCCTTGGAAACCGCCTTCCAGGAGGGGCAGGCGCCGTAGTTCACCGGCTTGTAGTGCGGCTTGTGGTAGCCATGGTTGTAGTAGGGATTGTAGCCCGGATAGCCGATGCCGATGTGCACGCCGTGATGGTTGTTGCCGATGTAGATCGAGGAGGCATCGGCGTTGGAGGTGGTGGCACCGATCGCGCCGGCAAGCGTGCCGAGACCAACGAGGGCGGACAGGGCGAAGGTGCGGAAGGACTTGGTCATTGTGGTTTCTCCGGTTCAGGTCTGGTTGATGGGGCTCTGCAATCTCTGGCCCGGTCTTTCCTTCCGGGCATGGTGAGACAATAGGAGCCCGCGCCTGAACGGGTTCAGAACCGGGCATTCATCTTTCATTCATGGGTGTTTTTTCTGGTCCCGGAGCCGGAAACAGCTCCTCACGAAAGCATTTTTCTCCAATATTCCATGGGCTTGGCCGTTTCGAAATTTTCTCCGGCATCCCGCCAGGAAAAATGCGTGACGAGCCTTTCCACCCTTTCATAGCCCCGTCTTTTCCAGAATTCGTTCAGGGAAACATGACCGGGCGGACGCAACGGATGGTCACCAGGGCGAAGGACGGCGGAAAAAACGCAGGTGGAAAAGCCTTGTTCGCGCGCCGCCGCCTCCCGTTCCTCGAAAAACCGCACGCCGGTGCCCTGCCCGCGCCACCCCGCCAGCAGAACCGATTCGCCGAAATAGAAGATTTCATCAGGATCCAGCCCCGCTTCGCGCAGCGGGGAAGCAAATTCGGTGTGATGGATGGTCAGCGGCGACGCCGTTGCGGCGCCCACCAGCCTTTCACCCTCCAGCGCGCCGATCACCACTGCTTCGGGTGCCGCAAGGAAATTGCCCAGATAGCGGCGCTCATAGGCAAGGTCGCCGTCATAGAGATAGGGCCATTCGCGGAAGACCGTGATGCGCAGCCGCGCCAGATCGTCGAAAACCGCTTCCGTTTCACCGCGCGTCAGGCGGCGAACCTCAACCGTCATCAGAAACCTGGGCAACCCAGTCATTGAGATTGTAGGCAGTCGTGACGCGCGAGATCAGGCCGTCATCGATCTCGAAGAAAATACCGGCGGGCAACGAATAGGTCTGTCCGTTGGCGGGCGGAAAACCTTCCGCACTCGCAAGATAGGTCCCGCGCACCGTGAATTCCGCCGCTGCCCGGCTGCCGCTCCCGTTGACCATGATCTCGATGTCGCCGAGTTCCTCGTCGTAGTGGCGGCCCATCATGGCGTTGAACCAGCGGAATTTTTCCTTGCCGATCTCGCGCGCGCCCTGGTTGATGTCGTGGATGACATCATCAGACAGCAGCGCCAGCATGGCATCGCTGTCCTTGGCATTGAAGGCGGCAAGATAGTCCGAAACGAGGGTGCGGGTTTCTGCTGGGCTCATTCTGCGTGCCTCTCCGTCATGTCGCTGTCCGTCATCACACAGGGTGCCACGGTGAAACGCCTGGCTGCCCTGCCCGGTTGCATGGCGTCATTGCTATCGCGCTTTCGCCATCCTTGTCACGGCTCATCGTCCAGCATGTAGTCGAAATAGTCTTCCGGCTCTGCCAGATCGCGCTCATTGGCCTTGACGCGGCCCAGCATGGAATGGCCCGTCTCATGGATCGTCTCGCGCGATCCGCTGACAAGATGGTGCCAGGCCGGAAGGTCCCGGCCCTCGTGGACGAGCCTGTAGGCGCAGGTCGATGGCAGCCATCGGATTTCGGCAATCTTCTGCGGCGTCAGCACCACGCAGTCGGAAACCTCCGCCGCACGGTTCGATAGTCCCTGCAGCGGCAGGTCGCGGCATCGAACAGGCGGCAGCCGACCGACGTCCAGTAGATGTCGCCCGTGTCCTCGTCCTCCAGCTTGGCCAGACAGCACTTGCCGCAGCCATCGCACAGGCTCTCCCACTCTGCCCGGTCCATTTGGGCAAGGCTCTTGGTCTTCCAGAAGGTTTGTCGCTCATGCGGCCTGTGTGGTCCGCCCGCGCGGCCCGGTCAACATGAAACGAAGGTTGCCTTGCCCTGCCGCATGACCAGGATCAAGGTTGCACCTGTTGCGCCATGCCAGACATGATGCGGGAGGCATTCCTGGGAGGAAGGAAATAGCACTGACCGGCGCCACGCCACTGAAACTGCTCAATGCAGTTGCCCTCGACACCGAAACCACAGGCCTCGACACAAAGGTCGCCCGCATCCTTCAGATCGGGGCGATGCGCATCAACAACGGCGTGGTCGCGGAAAACGAAATCTTTGACAAGCTGGTCGATCCCGGCGAGCTCCATACCGGCGGCCTCCACCGCCATCCACGGCATCAACAACGCCATGGTGCGCACCGCGCGGCCCTTCGGCGAAGTCTGGCGCGATACAAAAGCCTTCTACGGCCACCGTCTGGTGATCGGCTACGCCATCGGCTTCGATCTGGCCGTCCTGGAACGCGAGGCGGTGCGCGCAGGCATGCGCTGGGTCAAGCCGCGCACGCTCTGCATCCGCCTTCTCGCCAATCTCGCCAATCCGAACCTTCCGAACTATTCCCTCGAAGTCATTTCGGCCTGGCTCGGCGTCCAGATTCTCAACCGTCACTCGGCTCTGGGTGACGCGGAAGCGGCAGCAAGGATCTTTCTGGCTCTGGTGCCCAAGCTGCAGGAACGCGGCATCAGGACCTTGGGCGAGGCCGAACGCGCAAGCCTGCGGATTGCCGACCTGGCAAACGGTGGAGACACCAGCAGTGCTGGCTGGGCGACACCCGTGCTGGGAACCGCCGAGGCCGATCGCCAGCGGACATTTGGCCAGTTCGATCCTTATGCCTACCAGCATCGCGTCAGCGACCTGATGAGCAAGCCGCCCATCATCGTACGTGCCGATATGAACCTGCGCGCCGCCGTCAACATGATGACCGGGCAGCGCATCTCTTCTATTTATGTGCATAAGGAGGGCGAGCCAGGCCACTCGATCACCGAATACGGCATTCTGACCGAGCGCGACGTGATGCGCCAGATCGCCGAATCCGGTGCTGACGCCTTTGCGCACACGGTCGGCGAACTTGCCAGACGGCCTCTGGTCTCGATTTGCGAGACCGCTTTCGCCTATCGCGCGATGAGCCGAATGGACCGCCTCCTCATTCGGCATCTGGCCGTGCGCGACAATGCCGGAAGGCTGACAGGCATCGTGTCATCGCGCGACCTGCTGAAGCTGCGTGCCTCGGCCGCCATCAAGCTCGACGATGCCATCGAGACCGCCGCCGATCCGGACGAGATGGCGGCAGCGTGGGCAACCCTGCCCTCCGTCATCGGGCTTCTGGTGCGTGAAAACCTCGATGCGCGGCTGATCGCCGAGATCACGTCGGAGGAATTGCGCTCGCTGACGCGCCGCGCCGCGCAGCTCGCTGAAAACGAGATGGAGGCCGAAGGCAACGGACGCGCACCCTGTGCCTATTGCGTGCTGGTGCTTGGCTCCGGCGGGCGCGGGGAAAGCCTGCTGGCTGCCGATCAGGACAACGCCATCGTCTTTGCCAAGGGCGATCCTGACGGTCCCGAAGACACGTGGTTTGCAGCCATGGCGGAAAAGATGACGCACATGCTGCACCATGCGGGCGTGCCGCTGTGCAAGGGCAACGTGATGGCCTCCAATCCCGCCTTCCGCGGATCGCTGGAAACGTGGAAACATCGCATCGACAGCTGGGTCGGCCGCACCACGCCGGAAGACCTGCTCAATGTCGACATCTTCTTCGATCTGCTGCCTGTCCACGGCGACCTCGGCCTGGGCCACGAGCTGTTCGACTATGCCTGGGACATCGGCAAGACGCATCACGCGCTCACCCATCACATGGCCGCCAACATCTCCGATCCGGCGAGCCCCTTCACCGTGTTCGGCGGTTTCCGCACCGAGAACGGCCGCCTCGACATCAAGGCCTACGGCATCTTTGCCATCGTCGCGGCCGCGCGCGTGCTGGCGCTCTCACACGGCATCAGGGACCACTCCACCCGCGCGCGCCTTGAAGGGTTGGTGGAGCGCGAGATCGGCAATGCCGGTGACATCAAGTCGATCATGGCGGCCCATTCGCTGCTGCTTGGCATGATGCTCTTCCAGCAGAGCCGTGACCTCGATGCCGGGCTGAAACCGTCCAACGCGGTCAATATCGAAATGCTGGATCCAGGCCAGAAGGAAGCGTTGAAAGGTGCGCTCAAGCGCATTGCCTCCGTCGCTTCCATGGCGCGCGGCCACATCTGACCGGCGGTATGGACAACATCAAGTTGCCTTATTGCCGCCTGCATCGGAACAAGGTGCCATGCCAGAACATTCTCCTGACAGGGACGAAGTGACCCCAGGAGAATTGACTTGAAACATCGCACCTTGCTCGCCGCCGGCACCGCGCTTCTGGCTTTCAACATCGGCACGGCGCTGGCCGCCGGGCCTGCCGCCATGGCCCGCAGTGACTCACCCGTCCTGCTGGCGCAGGCAGACCCGTCGCAGCTGTCGCCGGAAGAAATGCGCAAGAAACTGCGCCGCGAGATGCGCGAGCAACGCCAGGAACAGCGTCAGGCCGTCCCTGCTGAACAGGCAGCACCGCAAGCCCCGGCTGCCGAAGAACCCCGCAAGACCAAGAAGCAGTTGCGGCGCGAAGAGCGCCAGGACCTGCGCAAGGAGTTTCGCGAGAACCTGCGCGAGGAAACGCGCGGCAAGAAGGAACCGGCCCGGCGTGCCGAAGAACCGTCCAGGCCGGCGCCTGAACCCCGCCCCGTCCCTGAGCCCCGCAAAGCGGAAAAGAAGCCGGTGCCCGAAACCCCGGTGAAGACACCCTCACGCATCACGGACACGGCCCGGCCGGCACCCGCGGAAGAGCCCGTGCGCCGGACCGGCGATCCCCGGAACGCGGACAAGCGCGACAAGAAACCGGTCGTGACCGGTGACCAGCCTGCGGCACCTGTCAAGCCGGTGACGTCCGATGCGCCGCCGGTCGATACGTCCAGAACGCCGGTCATGGTGACGACGCCGCCTGACCTGCGCAAGCCGCGCAATGAACGCGTGAGTGACACGGCAACCCCCGGGGAGCGCCGCGAACGGCGCGCCGGCCGGCGTGAGGACCAGCGCGCCGGGCATCCGCGCATCGACGAGCCGGTCCGCCCCGTGACCGAGGAACGTGGCGAACGGATCGACCCGCGCGAAGCACGCACCGGGCGCCGCCCGGACGAGGACAGGGTGCGCGATCGCCGCACCTTCGGTGACCGCACCGTGCTGCGCCTCGGCGACGGCCGCCTGGTGGTGGAACTGAACGCCGAAACGGATTCGCGCCTGCGCCGCAGCTACCGAAACGTGGAAACCGAGCGCCTGCCCGGCGGGCGGCTGCGTGAGACCGTGGCGCGCCCCGACGGCTCGCAGGTCGTTACCATCTATGACCGCTACGGCGACATCCTGCGCCGCTCGCGCATCCTGCCGAACGGACGCGAGATCGTGCTCTTTTACGTCCCGCACGACCGCTGGGACCGTATCCCCGGCTGGGATCGCGATCCGGGCTACGGCCTGCCGCCCATCGTCGTGAACGTGCCCTATGACGATTACATCTGGGAGCCGCGCGGTGCCTCGGCAGATGACTACTACGACTTCCTCTACCAGCCGCCGGTCGAAGCCGCAGAGCGCCTCTATTCCGTTGACGAAGTGCGCCGCTCGGCACGCCTTCGCCAGAAGTTGCCCCGTGTCGACCTGTCGACCGTGACCTTCGCCTTCGGTTCGGCGGAAATTCGCGACGGCGACGTGGAAAAACTTCAGGCGCTTGCCGAGGCCATGGACCGCATCCTCAAGGAGAACCCGTCGGAAAGCTTCCTGATCGAGGGCCACACCGATGCGGTCGGCTCTGATGAAGCAAACCTCGCTCTCTCCGACAAGCGTGCCGAGGCCGTTGCCGTGGCCCTGACCGACGTGTTCGGCCTTCCGCGGAAAATCTGGTCACGCAGGGCTATGGCGAAAGCGACCTGAAGGTGCAGACCGAAGCGCCCAACGAGGAAAACCGCCGGGTGACAGTGCGCCGCATCACCCGCTGGTTACATCGCCCGACGCGCAAGTGTCCCAGCGCTGACCTGGCCGTGCCGCAAGGATTTCGCCTCGCGGCATCGGCCCTTGAAGTCAGGCCGGTGATACACCACATTCAGGCCAGCGCCATGTTGGCGTGATAGAAAACCTTCCCTGCCCCGTCCCCCGCCGGTCCCCCCTCTCCGGCGACGGGACCAAGCGAAACCCGGCCGGTCCCCCCTCCCCGGCCGGGTTTTTCGTTGTTGGAGGCCCTCCTGCCAGTCAGATCCGCACAAGGCGGGTGTAACCGGCATCACAGCGCACAGGCTCGCCCCACAAATCGAATGGACAAGACGCCCGGCCTGCGGCCTAATGAGACCGGGGGCATCCAAACGGTGAGATGGGGAACACGTCATGAAACCGGTACTTCTCAAATCCGCATGCCTGGGCATCCTTCTGGCGGCCGGCATCGGCAGCACGGCTCCTGCTTTCGCGCAGGACTATTACGGAGCCATCGCCTATGCGCCGCAGCGCGGTGCCTGGGGCTGGTCCAAGGACTACACCTCCCAGCAGGACGCCGAAGACCGCGCCATGGATGAATGCGAACAGCGTTCTGAAGGCACCCGGTGCCGGATCGCCACCTGGTTCCGCAATGGCTGCGGCGCGCTTGCCACCGGCCCGAACGGCTGGGGTGCGGACTGGGGCAACACCGACTGGGAAGCGGCCACCAAGGCCATGGAACGCTGCTCCGAACACTCCAAGAATTGCAAGGTCAAGGAAAAGGTCTGCGTCCAGCAGTGAAGCGGGAACCGGCACCCTGCCGGAATTCGGGAATGGAGTAGAAACTAATGTTTGCCCAATGGACTGTTTTCATGCCTAAATCGGGTTTGAAGGGGCCACGCAACCTCGGCTAGGAGACAACTGATGAAAAAGAGCTTGCTATCGGCGCTTCTGGTGCTGCCTCTCGTGATGGCCTCGGCAACCCCAAGTCTCGCGCGTGATTACTACGGCGCCATCGCCTATTACCCAACACCCATGCCATGGGCTGGTCCTACGACTACGGCACCCGCTGGGAAGCGGAAAACCGCGCCATGGCCGAGTGCAATTCGCGCGCCGGCGGTTGCCGTATCGCCACCTGGTTCCGCAACGCCTGCGGCGCGGTGGCCTACGGCCCGAACGGCTGGGGCGCCGATTGGGGCAATGACCGCTGGCAGGCAGAGCGCAAGGCGACGCGCCGCTGCTCGCGCCATTCCCATTCCTGCGCCCCCAAGCGCTGGGTCTGCACGACGCGCTGACCGAACCTGTCCTCCAGACATGAGAAGCCCGGCCTCGCAGCCGGGTTTTTCATATCCGTGATCCGGACCTGGCCGCCTACTCCGAACGCAACCAGGTCTCGGCATCGCAGAAGGCGTCGCCGACCGCGCAGCCCTTGATCTTCAGCTCTTCGCCAAAGGCCATCGCCGTGCCGTTGAAGGACAGCATGCGCATCTTCTCCGGGTGTTTCATGTCCGAACCACGCCAGATATCGCCCTGCTTCTCCATGCCGTGACACATCTCGAAGCCCGGCTGCGACCCGCTTTCGATGGTGCAATTGAGCCTGCCGTCGACAACGGCGGCCACAACCACGTCGCCATTGGGACGCTTCCAGCGCCCCTCGATGGCGTCACCTGCCACCGATGCCCCTGTGGAGAGCACCATGGCCGCAACCATGAACCCGAACATACGCATGATATTTCCTCCCGAAGCCCGTCTTGCGGACTTGTTTTCCGCGGGCGCGCGCCGGCACCCGGTCATTGGAGAATGAGTTACCCACTATGCACAAAAGTGCAACTGCGACAATCCGCCGCAAAGCCGCGCCAGCTACGTGCTCCCATCACTCGAGACCTGCTCCGAAGGCCGCCATGGCGGCTATGACGGGTTCCATGCGGCGGCCGGCGCCGGTCAGGGCGTATTCCGTCTTGGGAGGCACGGTCGGATAGATCGTCTTGGAGATCAGTCCCGCCGCTTCCAGCATGGCAAGCCGTGCGGCCAGCATGCGCGGGCTGATCCCGACGAGCGACTTTTGCAATTGGCTGTAACGCTTCTTGCCGGACAGCAGGTCGCGCACAATCAGCGTTGTCCATTTGCCCGACATCACCTCGGAAGCACGGGCTACAGGACATTCCTCATCGCACAAGCCATTGATATCAATCTTTTTTGTCATTTTCATTTTGCTATACTTTTAATAACTACTTCCTTTTTTGTAGCAGCTACGGCAGCCTTGGGCAATCCGGTTGACATGAAAGGAAAACCCCATGAACCGCCTGAAGATACTCCTCATCATCGTCGCGATTTCGCAACTGGTGCTCGGCGCCCTCACCCTGATCGTGCCTGGCCCATTCTTCGCCTGGATGGGCCTCACCGTTCCACCGGCCGACAACCAGTACATGCTCGGCATGCTTGCTGCCCGCTTCATCGCCTATGGGCTGGGCTTCCTCACACTGGCCCGCGCTGCCAACCCGGATGGCTTCTGGATCCGCAACATGGTTCTCGTCCAAGCCATCGATTTTGCGGCTGGTCTGTACTATATCGCAACAGGCGTCATCGGCCTCGACGTTGCTGCATTCCCGATGGTCAATGCCGCGATCTTCGGCGCACTGCTGTGGCTCTGGGCACCCCGTGCAGCAGGCACGGACCCATCACGCCTGGCCACCGCCTGATCATCCCGCCGCAAAAGAAAACACCCGGGTGTTTCCGCCCGGGTGTCTCGCATGGGATGCCTTGCAGCGCAGATTACTGATCCAGGAAGCTTCTGAGCTTCCGTGACCGGCTCGGGTGCTTGAGTTTGCGCAGAGCCTTGGCCTCGATCTGGCGGATGCGCTCGCGCGTCACCGAGAACTGCTGACCGACCTCTTCCAGCGTGTGGTCGGTGTTCATGCCGATGCCGAAGCGCATGCGCAGCACGCGTTCCTCGCGCGGCGTGAGCGAAGCCAGCACGCGGGTCGTCGTTTCGCGCAGGTTCGCCTGGATCGCCGCGTCGATGGGCAGGATCGCATTCTTGTCCTCGATGAAATCGCCGAGGTGGGAATCTTCCTCATCGCCCACCGGCGTTTCGAGGCTGATCGGCTCCTTGGCGATCTTGAGGACCTTGCGCACCTTTTCCAGCGGCATGGCCAGCTTTTCTGCCAGTTCCTCCGGCGTCGGCTCGCGGCCGATTTCATGCAGCATCTGGCGGCTGGTGCGCACGATCTTGTTGATCGTCTCGATCATGTGCACCGGAATGCGGATGGTGCGCGCCTGGTCGGCAATCGAACGGGTGATCGCCTGCCGGATCCACCATGTCGCATAAGTGGAGAACTTGTAGCCGCGGCGATACTCGAACTTGTCCACCGCCTTCATCAGGCCGATATTGCCTTCCTGGATCAGGTCGAGGAACTGCAGGCCGCGGTTGGTGTATTTCTTGGCGATCGAGATGACGAGGCGCAGGTTCGCCTCCACCATTTCCTTCTTGGCAATCGCCGCTTCCCGCTCGCCCTTCTGGACCTGGTTGACGATCTTGCGGAACTCCCCGATGGAGATCGCCGTCTCCTGCGCAAGGTTCTGGATCTCCGCGCGCAGGTCGTTGATCATGTCCTTTTCGGACTTGGCGAATTCCTTCCAGCCCTTCGCCGACAGGTTGGCGATGCGCTTCATCCAGTTCGGATCGAGTTCGTTGCCCTGGTATTCCTCCAGGAAGCTGTCGCGCTTCACGCCATAGCTTTCGGCAAGACGCAGCAGGCGTCCCTCGTTCTGCACGAGGCGCTTGTTGATGTCGTAAAGCTGCTCGACAAGGGCCTCGATGCGCTGGTTGTTCAGCGACAGCGACTTGACCGCCGTGATCAGCGCGTCCTTCAGCTCCTTGTAGCGGCGCTGCTGAGAGGGCGACAGCGTGCCCGATGCGGCCAGACGGGCTTCCACCTGTTGATCCTGCAGCTTGCGCAGCTTCTTGTAGGTGTCAGCAATCAGGTCGAGCGTTTCCATCACCTGCGGGCGCAGTTCGCCTTCCATGGCGGCCAGCGACAGGTTCTGTTCGTCTTCGTCCTCTTCCTCTTCCTCCGGCTGGCTCTCGCCGCCCACATTGGTGATGTCGTCGTCGCGGCGGCGCGGCGCGCGCGCGGCGCGCTCCTTCTCCTCGCGTTCCTTCTTGGCCGCCTCGATTTCCTCGGGCGTGGGAACGGCGGGCGCCTGACGGGCCTCCGGGCCGGCATAGGTGGCTTCAAGGTCGATGATCTCGCGCAGCAGGATCTTCGCCTCGTTCAGTTCATCGCGCCAGATGATCAGCGCCTGGAAGGTCAGCGGGCTTTCGCAAAGCCCGGCGATCATCGTCTCGCGGCCTGCCTCGATGCGCTTGGCAATGGCGATTTCGCCCTCGCGCGACAGCAGCTCCACCGAGCCCATTTCGCGCAGATACATGCGCACCGGGTCGTCCGTGCGGTCGGCCGGCTCGCGCTTGGCCGCGGTGGCGAGCGACGTCGTCTGCGAGGGGGCTACCTCGTTGCCGTCATCATCGTCGCCGCCGTCGTCCTTGACGGCGTCCTCGTCGCCCTGCTCGTCATCCTCGACGACCGTGATGCCCATGTCGGACAGCATGGACATTGTGTCCTCGATCTGCTCGGAAGTCACTTCCTCGGAAGGCAGCACCGCATTCAGCGCGTCCATGGTGACATAGCCGCGCTTCTTGGCAGCCTTGATCATCTTCTTGACAGCGCTGTCGGTCAGGTCGAGCAACGGCCCGTCGGGCGCGTTCGTTTCGGTCTCGACCTCTTCCTTTTCCTTGCTTGCCATGCTTTTCCCGTGCTCCAGAGGCGAACGCCGCGCGGCCCGCCATCGGTTGAAATCCCGAAATCCGCCAGACCGGCATCCCCTTGGGTGAGATGGGTCACGAACTCCGCCTAGCAAGGGGCGCGTTAAAGGCCGATTAACCCTGGCCGCACGCCCTTGCTCCTGTCGGACCGTCCCGCAATTGCTGCCGGTCCCGTGATGCCGAACCTTTCCGTTCCAGATTCCTGCCGCCAGCCTGATGGGTGCCGGCGTCCGGTATGCGCAAACCCGTCTGATTCCGCCATTCCGCGCGCGCGTCAACCCGCATTGGCATGATTCGGGCGAAAAAAGCGAATCACCTGCTCCTTCATCCAGCCCTTCACCAGGCCGGCGCCTCAGCCCTGCCGGCTGCGCCCGGACGCCAGCCCGAACCCTTCCACGATGGCTTCGGCGGCACGCGCCTTGCGCATCTGCGACTGGATGTCGAGCAGCGTTCGATAGTTGGTTTCGCTCGGATCGGTGGCCAGGGCCAGTTCGGCCGCCTTCAACTCCTTATGTAAGCCGCGCGCGGCCTTGTGCAAGTGCAGCGCCTGACGGAACCCTTCGCGCGCGTCCGGCAGCGCCGCGTCAGGCATGGCGGTCCATACGCGGGCGCGGCGCACCAGCGCCTCGGCCTGGGTCAGGGCGTCACCCTGTCCGTGCGCGTCAATTGCGGCAAGGGTTTCGGCCCGCGATTGGGCCTCGCCATGGGCCAGCGCGTCAAACAGTGCGCCCAACACCCGCATCAGCGGCTCGTGATCCAGTTCCAGCCGCTCACAATCGTCAAAAAACTCCTCCAGCAGGTCGGGATGGTTGGCCAGCGTGACAATCAGCACCGCCTCGCGCAGCGCCATCGCGCCTTGCGCGCGCTGCACAAGGGCCGAGCGCGACAGGCTTTCCGAAACCGCAAACCGCCCGGCCGCCGCGCCACTCCGGCCCGGCTGGAAGCGCCCGTCGCGCTCGCCCGAACCACGCCTTGCACCGGGCGCGGGCATGCCGAAAAATGCCTGCGCCCGCTCGCGCATGTCCTGATTGTAGTGATGGCGCACACTCTCATCGGCAATGCGCGATACGGTGAGGCGCAGGTTCTTCTCCAGCTCCGCTCGCCGCTCCGGCGTGTCGAACACACCGCCCGCCGTCTCGCGCGCCCACAGCATGTCGGCGAGCGGCCGGGCATCCTTCAGCACCGCCTGCACGGCCTCGGCGCCGCTGTCCCGGATCAGATCGTCGGGGTCCTTGCCGTCCGGCAGCATGGCAAACCGCACCGATTTCCCGGCCTTGATATGCGGCAGCACCAGATCGGCTGCCCGCCACGCTGCCTTCAGCCCGGCCTGGTCGCCGTCAAAACACAGGATCGGCTCGCCGGTGATGCGCCACATCATCTCCATCTGGCTCTCGGTCAGCGCCGTGCCGAGCGGCGCGACGGCATGGGCGATCCCCGCCTGCGCCAGCGCGATCACGTCCATGTAGCCTTCGACCGCAATCACAGTGCCTGCTTCCTGCGCAGCGCGGCGCGCCGGCCCGTGATTGTAGAGCACGTCGGACTTGTGGAAGAGCTCGGTTTCCGGCGAGTTGAGGTACTTGGCCGGCACGTCGGCCGCCATGGCACGCCCGCCAAAGGCGATCACGCGGCCCCGCGTATCCATGATCGGGAACATGATGCGGTCGCGGAAACGGTCATAGGAAACCGGAATGTCCGGCCCGTGCACCACCAGCCCGCAGGCCTCCATCTGCTCCTTGGCCACACCCTTGGCGGCCAGATGCTCCTTCAGCGCATTGCGGCTGTCGGGCGCGTAGCCGATGCGAAAACCCTGCTGGGTGACCGAAGAGAGCGCCCGCCCGCGCAGATAGGCCCGTGCCTTGGCTCCTTCGGCAGCTTGCAGCTTCTCCTCGAAAAAGCGCGCCGCCATGTCCATCACATCATGCAGGCTGGCGCGCTGTTTCTCGCGCTTTTCCGCTTCCGGATCAGGCGCCGGCATCGGCACACCGGCCATGGCGGCCACACGCTCCACCGCCTCGGGGAACGGCATTCCGTCCAGATCGGTCAGGAAGCGGAAATGATCGCCCGACACCCCGCAGCCAAAGCAATGGTAGCGTCCCTTGCGGTCCTCACAGTGAAAGCTCGGCGTCTTCTCGCCATGGAAGGGGCAGCAGGCCCAATGGTCGCCCTTGGACGGATTGGACTTCTTGCGGTCGAAGGTGACGCGCGTACCCACCACGGCCGAGATCGGCACGCGATCTCGGATCTCGTCGAGGAAGGATTGCGAAAAGCGCATCGGCCAAGGTTCCGGGCAAGAAGTTCCGTGCAAGGGGTTCCAGTTTGCCGCCTATATAGGCATGCGCGCCGCGCCCGGCCAATGGCCAGAGCCATGCCGCAGCGATTTGCCCGCTTTCCACAGGTAGCCCGGGCAGCCGAAACCGCTTTCCCCTCTGAGGCCTGTTCCGGCAAGGACATTTTGTCCTTGGCCCCCGCTGCGACTGCCTTGCACCTATCCTCCGCCGTCGCGAACCGGTAGGTTGGCGCGAATTCAGACGGAGGGGCACACCCGAAAATGGAAACGCACACGCGAAGCATGGCGAAAGCCATT
>JACKJW010000016.1 GCA_020637755.1 Brucellaceae bacterium
CCATGGTCAGGAGCGCCACGAACGGGTTCGAGAGCGCGGCCTTGACGGTGGCGTACTCCGCCCCGTTCAACGCAATGATGAGGCCCACGAAGAAGATGGTCAGCGGGATGTTGGCGAAGGCGGTCAGGCGCTGGCGCCAGAAATGCTCCGTGCCGTCCTTGGCGGAGCCCAGTCCGCGAACCTTGCCGAGAGGGGTGCGCATGTCGGTCATGTCAGTCTCCTCAACGCGCCATGTAGCCGATGATCCAGACCACCACCGTCAGCGCGACGGAGGCGGCGATCTGCATCTTGGCAACGCGGGTGGCGAAATGTTTCTCGAAGCCCAGCCCCATGTCCCAGAACAGGTGCTTCACGCCACCCAGCAGATGCTGGATGAGCGCCCATGTGAACCCGAACAGGACGAGACGTCCGAGGAAGGAGCCGAAAATGCCGTTGACCCAGTCGAAATAGGCCGGGCCGGAAGCGGCCGCGATCAGCCACCAGGCCACCAGCACCATGCCAAAATAAAGCCCGGCACCGGTGATGCGGTGGGCAATCGACATCATCATGGTCGGAATCGGCTTGTAGATCTGTAGATGCGGCGACAGGGGCCGCGCGCGCGAAGAAGCGTCCTTGCTCAATGGTTCCCCCATGGGCTGGTCCGGTTCAGGCCGCGGGGCAGACGCGCGGGCGGCAGGCCGGTCGGAAAACTGGAGGCTTTCTAAAACTCTTTTCGCGATGCGTCAAAGCCTGACACCCGCGCTAACCATGAATAATTCGTCTTACGGCACAACAGGTTTCCCTGCCCAACCGTTTCAACCGGTTCAGTTTTTCAGTCCGGAGAAAAGGGGCGTGACGGCCAGCTAGCGCCGGCAATTGAGCGGCGGTTTGCCTGTAACGAACCAGAGAGCCTCGCGCCCGTCAAAAACCAGCGCATAGGGCGGCTCGCCATAACGCACGTTCTGGCCCGCAGGAGAGGCAGGAAGCGTCACATCCAGGCCGCGCGGCGAATGCACCTTGATTTGCCCGCCGAGGTTCTCCACCTCCATCGTCGTACCGCCGTCGCAACGCCATGACGCAGAGCGCGGTTGCGCGCCGCCCGGTGCGGACGCCCGGTCAAAGCCGGAAGGCCCGTCGGAAAGGCATCCGGACAGGGCAGCAAGCGCCGCCAGCAAACCCGGCAGGAGGATGCGATTCACCGTCATGTCCCTTCATACCGCGTGCAGCACCGGCTTGAAAAGCCTGCACCCGGGCTTCAGGCCGCGTCCAGGTGAACAGACCGGCCCCGGCCGGGATGGGCACCGTCAAGGAAAGCATGGCTGCAACCCGGAGCGGCCGCCTCGCGCTGGCGCCTCAGCGCCCGTCGAAACGGATGATGTAGCTCGTCCAGTCCGCCGGCGCCGCGATGCGCTCGTAAAGCTTGCGGCCGTCCTCGGGATGGCGCGGCGCATGCAGGTGCAGCTTGGTCCAGCCGCGATCCTCTGCCTGGTCGGCCAGCACATCCACCAGTGCCTTCGCGATCCCCTTTCCGCGATGCAGATGGTGGACATAGATGTGGTCGGATACACCGGCGCGCATGCCCGAGACCGGCTCCGGAACATCATAGAAGATGCAGAAGCCGACCAGCTCGCCGTCAATGCGCGCGCCCAGCACTTCTGCCGTGCGGTCCTGCAACAGTTGCTCGGCGTAGAAATCGTCCGGTCGGCGCGGGGCACCGCGCTTGAGCGCCTGCGCATAGGCCGCCAGCAGCGGGGAGAACTGGTGGGCGTCCTTGAGACGCAGGATCTGGATATCGATGCTGTGCTGTTCCGTCATGACCGTTCCATTGGATAGCGCCTCGGCTCGCAAGGCGGGATGGCCCATGTTAACCATGTCTGTCAATTGCCTGCGAGGATTTATCGGCAGGGCCGTGACAAAGGTAAAGGAAACGTTAATTTCGTCTTGAGGAAGCCGCAACGTCGCAACCACAGGACGGAGGCGCGCCATGCGCAAGACGAACACACTCATCATCGCTGCACTCGCCGCCGGGGCTGCCTGCCTGTCCGCGGGTGCCAGGGCCGAAGCCGTCTATGAAGACGGCAGGGGCAACCTCGTTGTCCAGAGCGATTCCGGCTTCAAGCAGATCTTCGTAGGCAAGGGACACATGGCCGGTGAAGTGGTCGCGCGCGCGGCTACCGAAAGCCCGGATGTCGTCTATTATCTCGGCGATCCAAAAAGCCAGCACCGCCATCCCAAGGCGCAATACCGTTGCTCCGGCGGTGCGGCCGTCTATCGGGGCCGGTCCTTCATGTACGGGCTGACGCGCGACGAGGTTGCCGTTCTTCCGAACAACTGCCCGCGCTGAGCCCGCCCGGCTACGCCCGCACAGCCTTGCGTGGCACGACATAGCGTTCAAGGTCGCGGATCAGGTCCCTGTTTCCGCCCAGCCTTTCGGCATGGAAAAGCGCTTCGGCGGCCCTGTCGATCAGGGCTTGCAGCGTTTCACCGTCGCGCCAGCGGCAAATTCCTGATGACATGACCAGACCATTCCGGACCGGAGCCGCAGGCGCCTCGATCGAGAGCCGCGTGCGCAGCCGTTTGCACCAGGCCTCGGCCTGCTGCGGTGTGCTGTCGGGAAAGAGGACAGCGAACCGGTTGTCACCGAGCCGCGCAGGCACGCAACCGGTTCCGGCCATCCCGGCAATGGCGGCTGACAGGATCGCAGGATGCCGGCTGTCCGGACCGGCCGCAGCATGGATGCCCGGCGCGACCTCTTCCTGAGCTTCCAGGATTGCCAGCACAGGCTTGCACCCTTCCGGCCTGGCAGATGTGATGGCCTGTTCCGCCAGCACGGCAAATCCGTTCGGCGTCGCCAGACCCGTAATCGAATCTGAAAGCGCCTGCCGCTTGAGGCCCCGAACCACATCGCGCACCACGAGACCCGCCATGATCGCGGCGGTAAACATGGTCGTCACGGCCACGAGGAACTGCGAGACCACTCCGTAGGTGGTGCCGAGATAGAGCGCGGGCGAACTGCCCTGCCCGCCGAGCAGGACCGACAGCAGGGGCCGGAGCGCGAATTGCAGGGCAAAGCAGCTCGCCGCGATGAGGAAGGCCACATCCGCCTTGCCGCGCCGGTAGCGCAGGATCTGGATGGCGGCCAGTGACGCCATCACGAAATAGGGGCCCTGGTAGAGGATTTGCCGCAACAGGCTCTCGCGCGCCATGTCCATGATCGCAAGGTTCATCGCCAACGCGATCCCCCAACCCACGAGAACGGGCCGCCAGGGAAACTCTTTCCCGTAATGCGCGGCGACACCGGCCGAATAGACCATGAGCGCAGTCAGGTGCGCACAATAGAGGCCGAAGCGCGGAAGATAGGCATACTCGAAATAGCGCAGCGAATATTCAAAGCCGGCAGAGACAAGGGCCAGCACGAAAGCCGCGACCCAAAACAATGCATCCCGGCGGCTTCGATCCAGTGCCCAGGCCGCGCAGAAAGTGCAGAAGAACAGGACGCCGAGCGCGATGTTGACAAAAAAGAGGATCGACCCGGCCATCCGGTCACGCCCTTTCCAGGCGCCCTGCCGGCACCGCGCTTGCGGCCCGGCCAGAAGGCGCAACCACGACCCGGTCACGGCCGGTCCGCTTGGCTTCATACAGAGATTCGTCGGCAACTTCAGTCATCACCATGGCTTGCATGCCTGCCGACCACTGACAGACACCAAGGCTGACCGTCACCGGGGTGACACCCGCCCTGCGGCCGGCTGCGGCTGCGACCGACGTCCGGATGTTTTCCGCAAGCAACTGTGCAATCCGCTCGTCCGGCAAGCGCTTGACGAGTGCGAACTCCTCACCGCCGAGCCGTGCGATCACGCCGTCTTCACCCACGCATTCCCGAAGGATTTCGGCGACCGCGACCAGCACCCGGTCACCCGCGACATGGCCATGCGTATCATTGACAAGTTTGAACCGGTCGATATCGACAAGGATCAGGCAAAATTCCGTACCGCGTTGCTCTGCCGCACAAACATGGTGCTCCAATGCGGCGTTGAAGGCACGCCGGTTGGCAAGTCCGGTCAGTTCGTCCGCGTCTGCGCGGCGTGACAAGGTGGCAATGATTTCATTGCCGTACATGGTGAAAAGCACCATGGCCATGGCCAGCGAACACAGCGCCGCCACAAAATGCAGGGTCAGCGATGCAACGGAATTCACGTAGGTCGCATCGGTCAGCGTACCGGCGGTGAACCACAGGACGACGGCCACACGGGTAGCCAGCACCAAGCCGATGGCCACCGCGACCCAGAATGCCCAATGCTGGACACGCCCCCTCAGCCGGCTGCGCAGGGGCATCACGCCACCCAGGATGATCGCCGAAGCGCCCATGTTGATGATCAGCGTGCGCACCACGATGCTGTCATCCACGAAGCGGAACCACGAGATCGCAGCAAGCACCACGGCCATGGCACCTGCAAGCTTGCCCGTGTGGACCCGGCCTGTCATGTGCAATTGAAGCGCGGCGGCAAGCAATGCGACGACGAGCAGATAGGGAATGTTTGTCACATAGATCGCGGCGGTGACGGAAAAAATCTCCCGCACATAGTCGGCGAGAAAGGCAAAGGCGCCGCTTCCGTAGGACAGGGCGGCGAGCCGCGCCGAGCGGATCGTCCTGTCCTGCCGCCAGACAAGCATGTAGCCGGTGGCGAAAGCGAGGAAAATCAGCGGAGTAAGGAGCTGGAAGTAGCTGGCACCGGTCACGGCTGACCCTCCTGCCGCATGCGTACCAAGGCCAGGCGAAGTACCGCCATGTTCCTTTTGTCCGCCCAAGCTTCCGTCATGCTTCCGATGCCCCGTTTGGCCCCTTATGGCGCAGCCTTGGTTGAAACGGGGTTAAGCCGCATTGAATGGTGGAAACAAAAACCCGGGCGCAAGGGCCCGGGTTCGGCAGGTTCGCAGCGCCGGAATGCCGTTTACTTCCAGTCGCGGATGTCAACGAAATGGCCCGCGACAGCAGCAGCGGCGGCCATGGCCGGCGAAACGAGATGCGTGCGGCCCTTGAAGCCCTGGCGGCCCTCGAAATTGCGATTCGAGGTCGAGGCGCAACGCTCGCCGGGCTTCAGCCGGTCATCATTCATGGCAAGGCACATGGAGCAGCCCGGTTCGCGCCATTCAAACCCGGCTTCGATGAAGATCTTGTCGAGACCCTCGGCTTCGGCCTGTTCCTTCACGAGGCCGGAACCGGGAACGACCATGGCCGACACGGTGGACGCCACCTTCCTGCCCTCGACCACGGCAGCGGCCGCGCGCAGGTCCTCGATGCGGCCGTTGGTGCACGAGCCGATGAAGACGCGGTCAACGGCAATGTCGGTGATCTTCGTTCCGGGCGTCAAACCCATGTAGTCGAGCGCGCGCTTCTTGGAGGCGCGCTTGTTCTCGTCGGCAATCCCGGCCGGGTCCGGCACGGTACCGGTCACCGAGACGACGTCTTCCGGCGAAGAACCCCAGGAAACGATCGGCGGCAGGTTCGCGGCATCCAGCACGACAACTTTGTCGAAATGCGCGCCCTCGTCGGTCTTCAGCGTTTTCCAGTAGTCAAGCGCCATGTCGAGTGCCTTGCCCTGCGGGGCACGCGGCTTGTCCTTGATGTAGGCAAACGTCGTCTCGTCGGGCGCGATCAGGCCGGCGCGCGCGCCGCCCTCGATCGTCATGTTGCAGACCGTCATGCGGCCTTCCATCGACAGCGACCGGATCGCTTCGCCCGCGAACTCGATCACGTGGCCGGTGCCGCCCGCCGTGCCGATCTCGCCGATGATGGCAAGGATGATGTCCTTGGCGGTCACGCCGTCGGGCAACTTGCCGTCGACGCGCACCAGCATGTTCTTTGCCTTTTTCTGGATCAGCGTCTGCGTGGCGAGCACATGCTCCACTTCCGACGTGCCGATACCGTGTGCCAGCGCACCGAAGGCGCCATGCGTGGAGGTGTGGCTGTCCCCACAGACGATGGTCATGCCGGGCAGGGTGAAGCCCTGCTCGGGGCCGACAATGTGGACAATACCCTGACGGACGTCGTTCTCATTGTAATATTCCACGCCGAAATCGGCAGCATTCTGGGCCAGCGCCTCGACCTGGATGCGGCTTTCCTCGTTCTTGATGCCGGTCTTGCGGTCGGCGGTCGTCGGAACATTGTGGTCCACCACGGCCAGCGTCTTTTCCGGATGGCGCACCTGGCGACCGGCCATGCGAAGCCCCTCGAAGGCCTGCGGGCTGGTCACTTCATGGACAAGGTGCCGGTCGATATAGAGCAGGCAGGTTCCGTCGTCCTGGGTATGGGCAAGGTGATCGTCCCAGATCTTGTCGTAGAGGGTGCGCGGTGCGGTCATGGCGGATGTCCTGGAATGGCGGGCCGCAGGCCCTGGAGTTTCGGGGGTCATATGCACCGCGCGGGCGCAAAGCGTCAAGAAAAAGCCGCGTGACCTGCCACTGCCGTCAGAATTCCGTTGCCAAAGGCAAGGGCCGGGAGTAACGGCCATCACCCTTCAATTTCCGGCGGGTCCGGAAGCGGAACACTCCATGAAAAATGCACCTGCCGAAGCCGGGCGGCATCTCCTGATGGACGCGGGGCGCGGCCTTGCGATCCTCGGCATCCTCTGGATCAACATCTTCATCCAGGCGATACCCAACGATGCGCTGGGGATCCCCGGCATCTGGGGCGAGATGAAGATAGGCTCCATCGATCCCAACATCGAGGTCTGGCGCATGGCAGGCATTTTTGCCGACGGTGTCATGCGCGGCATCCTCTCGGTGCTGTTCGGCGCGTCAGGCCTGATCATGATCACCAAGGCGGAACAGGCCGGCAGCGGCATTGCGGCACTCGATCCCTGGTATCGCAGGCAGCTCTGGCTGATCGCCTTCGGTGTCTTTCACGCCTACATCCTGCTCTGGCCCTATGACATTCTTTATCTTTATGGCCTGTTCGGGCTTTTCCTGTTTCCCTTCCGCAAGCTCACGCTGCGCCCCCTTCTCATCATTGTCGCCATCATGCTGGCCGGATCGGCCATCCAGGGTGCGAGCGAGGTGTCGCAAGCCGTCAATGCCAGCCAGACCGTGGACGAATCCCTGACCGGAGACCAGATCGAGGAAGGTCGGCAGGGCGACCCGCTGCGCAACCGGATGGATCAGGGAACCGATCCGGTGACGACGGAGTCCACGCTTCCCTCCTCACCGGCAGAACCCGAACCAAGTGGCGCACTGGAGGACAATCCGCGCTACCAGCAGATGCTGGAAAACATCCAGAACGAAATCAGCGAGCGCCATGAAGGCTATCTGGCAAATGTGAAGTCCAATGCCCCAAGCGCGCTGGAAGAGCAGACCTCGGAGGTGATCATCCACCACATCCTGGACGTCTTCTCCTTCATGCTGCTCGGCATGGCGCTCTACAAGTCCGGCTTCCTGACCGGCAGATGGTCCCTGCGCAGCTACGCCATCATTGCCGTGGCCGGATACCTGACAGGACTGGCCACAGGATACCTCTCCAACACGACTTTCGAGCCCGGCTCGGGCATGGAGGCCTTCTCCGATTCCCTGTCCGGCTACCTGTATGACCTGCGCCGTCTCGGCTTCGTGCTCGGGCATTTCTCGGTGCTGGCCATCCTGCTGGCCAAGGGCCGCCTGAACTGGCTGGTGTCCGGCCTCATCGCCTGCGGACGGTTCGCCCTGTCACTCTACATCTTCCAGACGCTCGCCTGCCTTTTCATCTTCTATGATTTCGGCATCGGCCTCGGCCTGTTCGGGCGGCTGGAACATGTGCAGGCGGCTGAATGGGCCCTGCTACTGACAATCCTGCAATTCCTCGCCGCACCGCTATGGCTGCGCCTCTTCGGGCAGGGCCCGCTCGAACGGCTGCTGCGCTGGCTCGCCGCCGGGGCAGTCCGGAGCAAAACCCGCTGACGCCCGGTGCGAAATTGAGCCCCAAAGCAAAAAAGGGCGCGTGACCGTCAGGCCACGCGCCCTTTTCTTGGAATGCGCGGAAGCTTATTCCGAAGCGGCTTCCGCAGCAGCCTTCTCGGCAGCGGCAGCGGCTTCGGCAGCCTCGGCGGCAGCCTTCTCGGCGGCCAGCGCTTGCGCCGCGGCGATCTTCTCGGCCTCGATGCGGGCCTTTTCCTCGGCGAGCGCGGCGCGCTCCGCGTCGTTCAGCTTGCGCGAACGGGCATTGGTGTTTTCCACGATACGGGCCGACTTGCCGCGGCGGTCACGCAGATAATAGAGCTTCGCGCGGCGCACCTTGCCGCGGCGGACCACTTCCACGCCCTCGACCAGCGGGGAGTAGACCGGGAACACGCGCTCGACGCCTTCGCCATAGGAAATCTTGCGGACAGTGAAGTTTTCCTGCAGACCGGAACCCGAGCGGGCAATGCAGACGCCTTCATAGGCCTGCACACGGGTACGGCTGCCTTCCGTCACGCGCACATTGACGCGCAGCGTGTCACCGGGGGAGAATTCGGGAAGCTTGCGCTTGGCTTCGATCTTTTCGGCCTGTTCGGCTTCGAGCTGACGGATGATGTCCATCGGTTCGTATCCTTGTTCTTGTGAACGTCAGAGCGCCGGCCCCCGCAGTTCAATGACAGCGATCGGGGTGCCGGAAGCAGATTTCCGGCGAGGCGGGTTCACGTGTCTGTTGCTGTGAACGAACCGGTACATGTCCGGTCCGGGCGCGCTCATACACGCTCGGGCGCGGTTTGTCACGCTTGGCAACGCATTTTTTCCGTCGCGCGCCACCGAATGTCATCGCTTGGCGCCGTGGTTTCGGCTAGGCAGGCATCATGACCGTCACCGAAGCCCTTCTGCTGTTTTCCGCCGGCCTTGCCTCCGGCGTCATCAACGCCATCGCGGGGGGAGGCACCTTCCTGACCTTCGGCGCCATGACGCTGGCGGGCCTGCCACCGATCATGGCCAACGCCACCTCCTCCATCGTGCAGTTTCCCGGCTACATCACCTCGGCGCTGGCCTACCGCGACCAGATCGCGAAGGAGTGGAAGGCTGTCGCCGTCCTTGCCGCGATCTCGCTGGCAGGCTCGCTTGCCGGGGCGCTATGGTTGCTGTCGCTGTCAAACCCGTCCTTCCGCGCCATGGTGCCCTGGCTGCTGATCGCCGCCACCGCGCTGTTTGCCGCCGGGCCATGGCTGAAGCCGAAGGCCTCGGGCGAGCATCCGCCCAACTCGCCCAAGGGCAACATCCTGCAGTTCCTCACCTCCATCTATGGCGGCTTCTTCGGCGCGGGCATGGGCGTGATGATGCTGGCCTCGTTGAGCCTCGCAACGGGCGGCGACTACCATCGCCTCAACGGCATCAAGAACACCCTGTCGATCGTGATTGCCGCCGTGGCAATCCTCGTCTTCACGGCAGGCGGCGCGATTTCCTGGCTTCATGCCGTGGTGATGCTGCCGGGTGCCGGCATCGGCGGCTGGCTCGGCGTGTGGTTTGCCCGCCGGGTGCCCCAGCCTGTCATGCGCGCATTGGTCATCGCCATCGGCCTTGGCCTGGCAGGATACTATTTCTGCAAGGGCTGATGCAGGTCCGGCCGCCGTTCGGCGGTCAGCCTTTCCGCTTCGTCGCGCCGCCACTGCGCAATCCTGGCGTGATTGCCCGAGGTGAGCACCTCGGGAATGGCGCGGCCTTCCCATTCTGCCGGCCGTGTATAATGCGGATGCTCCAGAAGCCCGCCCTCGAAGCTTTCCGTCTCGCCCGATTCCGCATTGCCCATGACGCCCGGCAGCAGCCGGATGACCGCATCCAGCAGCACCTGCGCCGCCACTTCTCCACCCGACAGGATGTAGTCGCCGATGGAAACCTCGGTGAGGCCCCGCGCCTCGATCACCCGCTGGTCCACGCCCTCGAAGCGTCCGCAGACGATCACGGCACCCTTGCCCGCCGCCAGTTCGCGCACCTGAGCCTGCGTCAGGGGCTCTCCGCGCGGGCTCATCAGCAGGCGCGGGCGCGTGTCACCCGCCGGTGCAGCGGCATCAATGGCGCGCGCCAGCACATCGGCACGCAGCACCATGCCCGCCCCGCCACCGGCCGGTGTATCATCCACCGAACGGTGCTTGTCCGTCGCAAAATCGCGGATCTGCACCGTCTCGATCGACCATGCTCCGCTCTCCAGCCCCTTGCCGGCCAGTGCCAGTCCAAGCGTGCCGGGGAACATGTCCGGGTAAAGCGTGAGGACCGTGGCGCGAAACGTCATGCGTCCGGCTCCGGTCTTTCGCCACCGGGCCTGCCATCGTCTTCATCATCATCGGTTGCAACAAGCCCCGCCGCGACCGGTTCGACGGTCACGAAGCCGCCCTCAATGTCGATCACCGGGACTGCAGCCCTGGTGAAAGGCACCATGATGCCGCGCCTGCCTCCGAAGGTGATCTCCAACAGGTCGCCGCCGCCGAAATCATGCAGCGCCGTCACCTTGCCAAGTGTTGCGCCATCCGGGTCTTTCACCGCCAGACCGATCAGATCCTCATGGAAGAATTCGTCCTCTTCCAGCTCCTCGTCCGGCAGCATGTCGCGGTCGATGTAGAGGTCCACTCCATTGAGCGCCTCGGCCTGCTCCCGCGTCGTTATCCCCTTGAAGCGGGCAACGACAACCGTCTTGGACGGCCGCACGTCGAGCACCTCGATTTGCCTTCCGGCGGCATCAGTCAGCGGGCCGTAGTCACCGAAAGCCAGTGGATCGCCCGTGTGGCTCTTGACGCGCAGCTCGCCCTTCACGCCATGCGGCGCGCCGATGGTGGCAAGACAGATGCGGTTCCCGGACATGATCACGTTCCAATTGGTCGAAGGCCTGCCGCTATCATGCGCCGCCGGTCCTGCCAACCGTACCGGCGCTTGCCTGCGCCATCCGCGTCCAAAATGGCAATTTCTGCCTAAATTTGAAGCATTGCTAAACTTTTATGTTTCATTCTCACCTGCCGGATACCCGGTCCGTGCGAAAGCTGTCCGGGACTGTGAGGAGTTGAGCGACCATGTCTGAAATGCGCAAAAAACTGGCAGGCTTCTGGCGCAATGCCGGCGGAAACTTTTCCGTCCTCTTCGCAGCCTTGGCCCTTGCGCTGTTTGGCGGCGTCGGTTTCGCCCTTGACTATTCCAATCTGTCGCGCGTGCGCCAGGACATGCAGAACGCTGCGGATGCCGCGGCACTGGTGGCGGCCAAGGAAACGGAAATGTCGGCGGGCGACCGCAAGGAGCTTGCCCGCCGGCTGGTGGCCGGCAACAACCAGGTCGAGCTGAAATCCCTCGACATCAAGATCGAGGGCGATATCGTGACAGTCGACATGATCGCGCGCATTCCCACGCTGATCATGGGCATCATGGGTCAGCCGGAAGCAGACGTCCATGTCACGGCGCAGGCACGCCAGGCAGCCGACACGCTTGAGGTGGTATTCGCCCTCGACGTTTCCGGTTCCATGCTGTCCAAAATGTCCTCGGGCAAGACGCGCATGCAGGAACTCCAGACCTCCATGAAGACGCTGCTCGACCGGCTGAAGGCCGAAAGCCCGTTCAAGATCCGCGCGGCCATCGTGCCCTTCACCATGACCGTGAACATCGGTACCAATCAATCCAAATATGTTACGGGAACCAACAACCCGCTTTTCGCCGGAACGGAATGGAAAGGCTGCGTCTTCGAGCGCGCCGCGCCCGACCACGTCAAGGATGGTCTTTCCGGCAAATGGACGGCCTATGTCTGGCCGCCGATGCCGGATGCCAGGGGCGCGGGCGACTTTGTATTCGCAAACCGCTCCAACGGAACCATGCTCGGATATGCATCACTCGCCGAGACCAGCAGCAAGACGAAATCCGCCCTCGTCGACGGGCCGAACTACAACTGCGTCCGCTTTCCGATCGTGCCGCTGGATAGCAACCTCGACAAGATCAAGACCGAGATCGATGCGCTGCAGGCGCTCGGAAACCAGGGAACGATGATTGCGCCTGCCGTGACCTGGGCCATGCGCGTCCTGTCGCCAGAGGCACCCTTTACCGAAGGCGTTTCCTGGGGCAATGCCGCCAAGAAGCTGATCATTGTGGTGACCGACGGCGACCAGGTGACCGAAGCGGAATTCTACGGCGACGGCGTTGCCAACCAGTCCAAGAACTCGCTCGTGCCCTGGACGTACGATCCGGCGTGGTTCGGCCTGGGCGGCAAGATCATCAACACGGGCGTCGGACCGGCCGACAACCTGTCACCCTATGGCTTCATCCGCGATTCGCGCCCCTTTGGCGGCGAAAACACGGACAAGCCCAAGGTCTGGGACCAGCATATGGATGAACTCGTCGCCCTGTCCGACGCTGCCTGCGCCGAAGCCAAGGCAAAGATCGATGGCCGGAGCATCGAGATCATGACCATGGGGGTGAGTGACTGGACCAAGCCCGGTACCCGCGCCTACACCGCGCTCCACAATTGCGCCTCAAGTCCCGACAACCACTTCTTCGTGCGCGATACCGCCGACATTCTGAAGGCCTTCGACACCATTCTGAGCAAGCTGACCCAGCTGCGCGTCTCATCGTAAGCCATAACGCTTCCCTAACCGTGGGCGTGCATTCTGGCGCCCATGGATGGCCTGCTCATCATCGCCGATACCGAATTGCTGGAAGCGCGCCGCCGTTGGCTGTCCGCGCTGGCCGGCGAGCGCCGTGTCTCGGCCAGAACAATTGACGCCTATGAGCGCGACACCCGCCAATTCCTGACCTTCCTCACCGCCCATCTCGGTGAGCCGGCCACCATGACCGGCATGGAGGAACTGAAGCCTGCCGATTTCCGCGCCTTTCTTGCCGCACGAAGACGCGACGGCGCGGGCAACCGTTCGCTCGGGCGCAACCTGGCCGGAATACGCTCCTTCCTGCGGCATCTGGAGCGGCGCGGCGCCGTCAACGCAGCCGGCGTGAATGCGGTGCGCGCTCCGCGCCAGCCGAAATCGCTGCCCAAACCACTGACGCTCGCCGACGCCCGCCGTGTGGTCGATTGTGGCGAGCAACTGAACGAGGAACCCTGGATCGCCGCACGCAACGCCGCCGTCCTGACACTTCTCTACGGCTGCGGACTGCGCATCTCCGAAGCGCTTTCCCTGACTGCACAGGATCTCGAAGACGCCGGGTCCAATGGTTTGCGGGTCACCGGCAAGGGTGGCAAGACGCGCCTCGTTCCGGTCCTGCCACTTGTCACCCAAGCGGTCGATGCATATCGCCGCCTGTCGCCCTACAGCGCTTCCGGCGATGAACCACTCTTCCGGGGCGCACGCGGCGGCCCGCTCAGCGCTGCCGTCCTCCAGCGTGACATGGCACGGCTGCGCGGGGCGCTCGGCCTGCCCGATACAGCCACGCCCCATGCGTTGCGCCATTCATTCGCCACCCATCTATTAGGCCGCGGCGGAGATTTGCGCACCATCCAGGAATTGCTCGGCCATGCCAGCCTCTCCACCACACAGGTCTATACCGGTGTCGACACGGCACGGCTGCTCGAAATCTACGATTCCGCCCATCCCCGCGCGTGACTTTGCGAAATTGCTGCAGCGCCGTTAACGGTTTCGCCGCGATTGCGCGTCTAGAATCAACCCATGAAAACACGCCTCCTCACCGCCGATATCTTCGCCGCACAGGCCCTGCGCCTTCTCTTTGCGCTCAATGCGCTGTTCTTCCTTGCATTCCTTGCAACGGTGATCACGCTTGGCAGCAAGGCTCGCGCCGATGACATGCCGGCCTGCACCGGAATGAACCTGATCGCCGATCTCGAGGCCCGTGACCCGGTCAAGCTGAAGGCGATCCGCGACGAGGCTGCCAAGATGCCGAACGGCTCCGGCCTGTTGTGGAAGATCGAGAAGGTGGGCACGGAACCCTCTTTCCTGTTCGGCACGATGCATCTCACAGATGCCCGCGTCATCACCCTGCCGGAAAAGGCACAAGCCGCCTTTGATGGCGCCGGTACCGTGGTTCTGGAGGCGACCGACGCGCTGGACGAGGCCAAGGCGTCGGCAGCCCTGCTCAGCCGCCCCGACCTCATCATGTTCACCGACGGGCGCACCCTCGCTTCCCTGATCCCCGAAGCCGACCGCGCCATGGTGGAGAAGGCACTCGCCGACCGCGGCATGCCGTTGGTCGCAGTCAATGCCATGAAGCCCTGGGTCGTGTCGTCGGCCATCGCCCTGCCCGCCTGCGAGATGGCCCGCAAGAAGGCGCATATGCCGTTTCTCGACATGAAACTCGCACAGGATGCCAAGGTTTCCGGAAAGCAGGTCGGCGGTCTGGAAACCATGGTGAGCCAGCTCGAAACCATGAACTCGCTGCCCGCTGAACTGCATGTTGCCGGCCTTGTCGATACGTTGGCACTCGGCAGCACGTTGGACGACATGATCGAGACGATGATCATTCTCTACAAGCAAGGCGAGACGGGCATGATCTGGCCGCTCTTGGAAGCCGTATCGCCGAACAAGCCGGGTGCAGCGGAAGGCTATGCCGAATTCGAGCGCGTCATGGTGACCAGGCGCAACCACGCCATGGCAGACAATGCGGTTCCGTTCCTTGGCAAGGGCAAGGCCTTCATCGCAGTCGGCGCATTGCATCTGCCCGGCGAGGAAGGCCTGGTCGAGCTGCTGCGCGCCAAGGGCTACACGGTCACCCCTGCGGGCTGAACTGGCCGCCGGAACCTTCCGGTCCGTTCCGGCACCCGGCACTTCCGCGGCACCTTTTTTGGCAAATGCCGCGTTTCCTTGTCAGGTTCAGCAAGAAGACATGCCCATGGGTGTGAACAAAGGCCACCGTCAGAGGCTGTTTTTGCTTGTCCGGGCTGTCTCAGAAGCCGAGCTCAATCGTGCGGACAATACCGACGCGGACGCCATACTGGTCAGCCGAACCCTTTTTGGTAACCGGCGAGCGCGCGGCATCACCGATCAGCCGGGAATAGGTTGCGGCACCTTCGACCGCCCATTCCGGGTCAAGGTCATAACGTAGTGCAACCTCGGCCCCAACGGATTTGACACCGCCGTCCGGCTTGAAAACCGGCATGCCGGAGCGCACGGATTCGCCCGGCCGGACACCGAAATAGGTCTTCATGTAGTCGGCACTGGCGAAGGAAACCCGCGGTCCCGCCGTCACCGTCAGCCCCTCGACAGGCCGCACGATTGCGTTGGCCCCGGCTTCACCGACATACCCGTCATGCCCGGTGATGCCCCGGCGGACGTCGGCGAAAACCGACCAGTAACGCTGGGTATAGGAGGCGCCCAGTCCCAGTTCGATGGCCTGCTGCACGGGCTTCAGACCCGAAAGCCTGGGAAACTCGCGCGCGGTGCGCGCATCCAGCATGCGGAAAGACGGCTTGAACGAGAGGCCGGTGTCCTTGCCGCCGATCGTATAGCCATTGGGAAGCGTGAGGCGCTTCAGCCGGACAATGGGCCACGGGTTGAGAACATGGCTCGACGCGCCTTCATAGGCCGGGTTTACCGACAGCCCGCCGCCCGCTTCAAAAACGATGCCGGGTTCCGGCGCCTCGGACGGAGCGTCCTGCGCCGCGGCATAGGTGCCAGGGAGCAGGGCTCCCAGCAATGCCGCGCCTGGCAACAATGTTTTCACCCCGGCCATGTTCAACGCCCCATACTCTCAAATGCCTTTGGCAGCGGCTCATGAAACCAGCATTTGGTGAACAAGCGGTCACCGGATCCCCGCAAAGGCGCCATTTTTTTGAAACGCGCAAGAAATCGTGATTTGCATCCGGCGGGACACAGGCAGACGCTTTGTCCTGTGACTGCCCTTGGTGACTGCGTGAAAGGAGACAGCCTGATGAAGACCCTGTTTGCCACGCTCGGCATTCTCGCTGCGGCAGCCGTTCCGGCAACGGCCTGCCCCTATTCCAACAAATCCGCCGCACTGGACCAGACCGCAACGGCCAGCATTTCGCAACCTGGAACCCCTTTGTCAGCGCCAGCCGAAGCAGCACCTGCCGAAGATGAAACGGACCCTGCAGCGGTGAAACCGGTCTCGGTGGAAGACGCTGGCTGATCCTGACTGGCCTTGCATGATCATCGCCCTCCGGTAACAATTCCCCTTCACGAAGCGGAAACCGGGAGGAAGGATCATGCGCCTTCTCGTCGCCGCCGCCTTTTTGCTGGCAGCCGCGCTGCCGTCTCGCGCGGCCGGTATCACCCACGAGATGCACCGCGTCGACGGTCAGGAAAAGCTGGTCATCCGGCTTTCCGGATTGATCGCGAAGGGTGACGCCGAAAAGATTGCCGGGATCATCGACGCCAATATCGAGCATACCTTTGCCGACTACACCGATATTGTCGTGACGCTGGACAGTCCGGGCGGCAGTTTTGTGGAAGGCCTCGCGATCGGCGACGTGCTGCACAGCAAATATGCCGGAACCTATGTCGATGACGGCGCCCAATGCCTGTCCGCCTGCGCACTGGCCTTCATGGCCGGAACCGACGCAACGGGTGACAGCACCTGGCCCGACAGGCGCCTCCATCCGCGCGCACGTCTCGGCTTCCATTCCCCCAGCCTCTCGGTTCCGCCGGAGGGATCGGTGCCTGTCGCGCAGATCGGCGCTGCCTATGCCATCGCGCTCAAGTCCCTGTCGGGCATCGTCAGCCGCATGGAACAAGTCGAATTCCCCCGCAGCCTGCTGGAAACCATGCTCGACACGCCGCCGGACTCCATGCGCATGGTGGCGTCGATAGATGATATCAACCGCTGGGGCATCCTTCTCGATACCGATTTCCCGCAGGCCGGAACCTCCCCGCGCGACACCGTTCAGGCCTGCCAGCGCATGGAGAAATGGAGCCGGCATCTTCCCGCCGGTGACGCCGGTGAGCCCGATGACTTCGCTCTCAGCCAGGTCGAGACCCGGACCATCCGGCAAAAGGAACATCAGGATGTGGTCCAGCGCTATCTGATTGACGAGATGGATGTCGAATATTGCTTCATCATCCGCCGCAGCTACAACGGGGGCGGCAGGGCCATGTATCTGGTGCGCTCATTCAATGGTGACGAGGCCATGTTTGCCAACCTCTCGGCCACCCCGTCCTTCGAGACCTACCTGCTCGACGCCCACTTCCAGAATCCGCAGGCACGAACCGACAGTTTTGCACCCGCCGCCAAAGGCCGCCTTGCGCCGCCGGCGCGAAAGGCGAAGCCACAACCTCAATCTGCCGCGCCGTCCGGCACCTGCCTTGTCTATTCGCGCGCAGGCCTTGTGCTGGACCAGGAACCTTGCACGGCGGATTTCTCCACCGCGCTCATCGAGCGCTACACCTGGCCGTCAGGCGCCGTCACCGTGATCGACCGGCGCAAACCGCCCGTCTCCATCAACGGCCAGCCCATCGTTGCCGCGTCGCGGACGCCAAAGGGCCTTTACTGCGTCGGCAACCCCTTGACCGGCAACGCTTTCTGCTACCGGCCCTGAGCGGATCAGACCCCTTTCAGGATCTGGCGCAATGTCACCGGCACGATGAGCTTGTGAAACGGCATGACGGCCGCGAGATAGGCCCGGCCGAAGCCATTGTTGATGCGCACCATGGTGGTTGCGCTGACCCGCTGCGGCGCGCGCGACGCGGGATCGACCGTGATGACGATGCGGAAATCAAGATGCTTGTCATCCAGCCCCAGCACCACCTTGTCCGGCGCCCGCGAAATCACCGGAAACGTTCCGATGGAGGCTTCCGGCGGCAAGGTGCCGTCCGGCGCGGCTTTCAAGCCGAAGGGCGCTACCAGCGCATTTCTGAGCCGCATCAGCACCTGCGCCCAGACCGGTATGCGATCCAGCGCAAGACGCGCCGCGCGCTCGGCATCGAGCCCGCCCTGCGGGACGTCGAGGGTGAAGGTGTCGCTCCAATGGGCACCCGGAAGCTCTGCCGTGATCATGGCCTGATCCTCTGCTGCAGCGCAACACTGGCATACGCAACCGGTGCGGGCAAGCGTTCCGGCAACGCAAAAAGGGCCCGGCGCACGGCCGGGCCCTTCAATTCCCCGTGAGGAAAGATCACATGTGGATCGGCTTGGCGAAGGTTGCCAGCGCGGCTTCCTTGACGGCTTCCGACATGGTCGGATGGGCATGGCAGGTGCGGCCGAGGTCTTCGGAAGACCCGCCGAATTCCATCAGCACGGCCGCCTCGTGGATCATCTCACCGGCGCCGAAGCCGATGATGTGGACGCCGAGCACCCGGTCGCTCGCCGCATCGGCCAGCACTTTCACCAGTCCCTCGGTCTGCTGCATGGCACGCGCGCGGCCATTGGCCGTGAACGGGAACTTGCCCACCTTGTAGGCCACGCCGTCGCGCTTCAGCTCGTCCTCGGTCTTTCCCACCGACGCCACTTCCGGCGAGGTGTAGACCACGCCCGGGATCACATCGTAGTTCACATGGCCATGCTGACCGGAAATGATCTCGGCCACTGCAACGCCTTCGTCCTCGGCCTTGTGGGCCAGCATCGGGCCACGCACCACATCGCCGATGGCGTAGACGCCAGGAATCGACGTCTGGAAATGCGAGTTGATCTCCACACGGCCGCGATCATCCATCACCACGCCGGCTTCCGCCAGGCCGAGACCGTCAGTGAACGGACGGCGGCCGGTCGCCACCAGCACCACATCGGCAGACAGGGTTTCGGCTGCCCCGCCCTTGACCGGCTCGAAGGTGACGTCCGCACCCTTGCCGGCCTTGGCAACGCCAGTCACCTTGGCACCCAGCTTGAACTCCATGCCCTGCTTGGCCAGCATGCGCTGGAACTGCTTGGACACTTCACCATCCATGCCGCCGAGGATCGTGTCGAGATATTCGACGACCGTGACCTTCGCGCCGAGGCGCATCCAGACCGAGCCGAGCTCCAGGCCGATGACGCCGCCGCCGACAACGACCAGACTTTGCGGAACTTTCTCAAGGGCGATGGCACCGGTCGAGGACACGATGACCTTCTCGTCAATATCCACCTTGACGCCGGGAATGCCGGCCACATCAGAGCCGGTGGCGATGACGATGTTCTTCGACTCGATTTCCTGCACCTTGCCATCTTCACCGGTCACCGAAACCTTGCCTTCACCCAGCACCTTGCCGGTGCCGTGGAAGGCGTCGATCTTGTTCTTCTTGAACAGGAAGGACACGCCGTCGACATTGCCCTTCACCACGGCGTCCTTGTGGCCCATCATCTTGCCGAGATTGAGCTTCGGCTTGGAAACCTCGACGCCGAGTGCATCGAAGGCATGGCCGGCCTCATGGAACATTTCGGATGCATGCAGCAGCGCCTTGGACGGGATGCAACCGACATTCAGGCAGGTGCCGCCATGGGTGGCGCGCTTTTCAATGACCGCCACCTTCATCCCGAGCTGCGCGGCCTTGATGGCGCACACATAGCCCCCGGGGCCGGTTCCGATCACGACGACATCATAAGACATGGGTCTCTCCGTACTGACTGTTCATGAGGCCTGTCAGCCTCTTTTCGTAAACCATCGACACCACGCTGACGCCATAGAGCAAATAGTCGTGGTTTTCTTGTTTCGGGGCATTTTCCGCCCGGTTGAGGAACTCGAAACGCGTCACGCGCCCGCCATTCTCAGCGCTCAACCGCAACCAGCCGTCGCTCGCCCGGCCCGTGATGGCAAAAGGTCCGCAAGTTTCACTCACCGCCGCGAAATCGGCAAGCCGGGCGATCCGGCCAAGCTCCATGCCGTCAAACGTAAGCATCGGCCCGTCCTCGCCGCCCAGTGCGGCCAACGTGCCCTCCGGCAACAGATCCCCGGCCACGAACCCGAAGTTCACTGCCGCCAGCAGGCCCGACTCGTCAAAAACCAGCTCCAGTTCGCCCTCGGCTACCAGCGTCAGGACTGCGACGCCCAGATCATGGGGTGTCCGGGTGAAATGCGCTGGCATGACGTCAACACCCGTGACCCCGAACTCCAGCGTGCCGCTCCGCCCGTCGCGGTGGAGCGCCAGAAAGTCGGTCGGGCCAACCGCCGTTGCAAGGGAAGCTCCGGCCATCCCTCACCGCCCTCCCGAAATGTCGATCGTCACGCCGGTCATGTAGGAGGCCGCATCGGACAGCAGGAAAACGATCCCTTCAGCCACTTCTCCGGCCGTCCCCTCGCGGCCCATCGGCAAGCCTGCCCGCGTTTCGGCCACCCGGTCCGGCTGGCCTCCGGAAGCGTGGATGTCGGTGGCAATGATGCCCGGCCTCACACCGCAAACCCGGATGCCCTCGCGCGCCACTTCCAGCGCCAGCCCCTTGGTGAACGTGTCGATCGCGCCCTTCGACGCCGCATAGTCCACATACCAGCCGGGACTGCCAAGCAGCGCGGCCACACTGGACAGGTTGACGATCACGCCGCCTTGCCCGCCATGGGCCGTCGACATGCGGCGAACGGCTTCACGCGCACAGAGCAACGGGCCGATGACGTTGGTGCGCATCATGCGCTCCAGCCGCGCCGCGTCCATGCCGTCGAGGCGAGCCTTCACATCCACCACGCCTGCATTGTTGACCAGCCCGCCGAGCCCCTGCCCGCGCCGGTCAATCTCGCCGAAGACCGAAAGAATGGCCTCTTCGCGGCTCATGTCGCCCTGGACCGCAAATGCTTCGCCACCGGCAGCCTCGATGGACGCGACAACCTCGGCCGCGGCCTGCGCATGACGCACGTAGTTGACAGCAACCCGCCATCCGGCCGCCGCGGCCTTCAGGGCGGTTGCGGCCCCGATGCCGCGCGATCCTCCTGTCACCAGCAAGGTTTTCATGGCGCCCTCACTCCTGGCACCCCGACAGGGTGAACACATCGAAGGGTGGCTCTGCGAGCTTCGTCTCCGCATAGGCCCGATGCTGGCTCATCGCCCTTGCCAGATCGGACAGAACCAGTGACTGCGCCGCATCCTCGCCCTGCCCCGGCAAAAGGCCGACCGCTCCGCCGGAACCAACCGCATAGATCGCGCCCTGCCAGACCGTACAGGCTTCCAACTCCTCGCCGGTCACATCGCCATCCGGGCATTGGTCGGTCAGCATGCCGTAGGGGCGCGGCGCGGGTGCGCCGGACCATTGCACGAAACCCTCGATCACCTTCTCGCCCGCCACGAGCCGGAAGCGGTTGGTGACCGTGACCGCCTCGCCGTCATGCGGCACGAATTCCAGCGTCGCCGTTTTCGACGTGTCGGCATAGAGGGCGAGTTCCTGCCTGCAAGCCGCAAGGGCCGGCAATCCGGAGGCCAGAAGCAACGGGATCGTGATCGCGAGGCGCAGGGTCATCGCAGCGTCGCCACTTCCGTTCCCTGTCCGGACTGCCACAGCCCGGCCAGCGAGCCATCCTTGCGCACCGCATAGATGACCGGCTGCGTATCGCCCCAATTGACGGTCATGATGCCATTGGAAAGCACGCCGCGCCCCTTGTAGGAAGACGAGCCGATCTTCCACGCAAAGTCGTAGCGCGTTCCGTCGCCCTCGATCCTGAGCGTCCCCTTGTAGCGTGATCCGTCGGGATTCTTGCCGTCCACCTTGTAGGTGCCGTTGGCGGGCACACCGGCTGGATCGGCCGCACCGAAGAGCTCCAGCTTTTCCGTGGCCGAACCGTCAGCCCATTCGCCATCAAGCACGCCATCGCCGAAGGAATAGACAACCGGGCTGGACGAGTTCCAGTCCACCACCATCATCTTGCCGGCCAGTTCGCCCTTGCCGCGAAAGATGTCCTTGCCGATCCACCAGGTGAAGTCCGATCCATCGCCATGGTCGAGCAGCGACAGCATGCCGATGTAGCGCGAGCCGTTCGGATTGGTCCCGGCAACGCGGTAAACCCCGTTGATGGCGATCGGTCCGGCATCGGCCTGCGGGTCCTGCTGCGAGCCGGTCGTGCCGCGTGCCGCCTGCAAGGCATGCTCTTTTCCGCCGCGAAACACGAAATCGCCAAAGAAGGAGGAAGACAGCCAGGGCGTCTGCTTGCCCTGCGTTTCCTGGTAGACGCCCTTGAGCGTGCGTTTGAAGGTTTCTTCCAGATTGAGGTCCGGCTGCGCCAGCGCCAGTGTCAGGTGCTTGGTGTAGGGGCTGTTGCGCCCCTGTCCGTCCAGCGCCACCGAGCCAGGTGAGGTGGAATAGGAGACAAACAGGCTGGCACTCGATTCGATGCGCGTCAGCCCGTTGGAGCCACCGGTGAAGGGGTTGTCCCGGCACGCGTCGAGAATGACGATGTTGAGCCCGTTGCCACTCTTGGACATGGCGTTGACCAGGGCCGATGCGCTCACGGCTCGATTGGCCAGATCACCGGTTCCCGCAATTCCGTCACCGATGGGAATGAGATAATTCTCGCCATCAACCTGGACGCCGTGGCCTGCAAAGAAGAACAGGCCGACACCGCCACGGCTTTTCAGCTTGCCCGCAAGCCGGTCGACGGCCTCCTGCATGCGCGCCTGGTCGGCATCCACCAGAAGCTCGACATCAAATCCGGCATCGGTGAGCACCCCTGCAATGTCGGTGGCGTCATTGCCGGGGTTGGACAGCGGTGCAAAGGAATAGGCGCTGTTGCCGATGACAAGCGCGGTGCGCTCCTGCGTCCCGTCCTGTGCACGGGCAGCCGGAACGGCAAGGATCACCAAAAGGAACAGCGACAAAAGACGGGTCAGGAATACGGAAAAGCGTGTCATGCGTCTCTCCGGAATGGGCCCCGTCAGACAGTATCGCACTGGCGGTAAAATCAAAACCGCCCGTCGCACATGGCGTATTGCCCACGCGCTCAAAAGGGCGACGGCCCCGCTTGCCGCGGGGCCGCGCCGGTCACAAGCCTCAGAGATCGAGGACGAGGCGCTCGGGATCTTCCAGGCTGTCCTTCACGCGCACCAGGAACGTGACGGCTTCCTTGCCGTCAACGATGCGGTGGTCGTAGGAGAGCGCGAGATACATCATCGGGCGGCTGACAATCTGGCCGTTCACCACCATCGGACGGTCCTGGATCTTGTGCATGCCGAGAATGCCCGACTGCGGCGCATTCAGGATCGGCGTCGACATCAGCGAGCCGTAGACGCCACCATTGGAGATGGTGAAGGTACCACCCTGCATGTCGGCCATGGAGAGCTGGCCGTCACGGCCGGCAGCGCCAAGGCGGCCGATTTCCTTCTCGATCTCGGCGATCGACATCTGGTCGGCATCGCGCACGACAGGAACGACGAGACCCTTCGGCGTGCCGACGGCCACACCGATATGGGCGAAGTTCTTGTAGATGATGTCGGTACCGTCGATCTCGGCATTGACCGCCGGGATTTCCTTCAGCGCGTGGGTCACCGCCTTGGTGAAGAAGCCCATGAAGCCGAGCTTCACGCCGTGCTTCTTCTCGAAGATGTCCTTGTACTTCTTGCGCAGCTCCATCATCGCCGTCATGTCCACCTCGTTGAAGGTGGTGAGCATGGCGGCGGTGTTCTGGGCATCCTTCAGGCGGCGCGCAATGGTCTGGCGCAGCTTGGTCATGCGCACGCGCTCTTCACGCGAGGCATCGTCGGCCGATGAGGCCGGGCGCGCGGCGGCGGCAGGAGCGGCAGCGGGTGCCGGGGCCGGGCCCTTGGCGATGGCATCAAGCACATCACCCTTGAGCACCTGGCCGCGCTTGCCGGAACCGGCGATGGCGGAAGTGTCGACACCGGCGTCGGCGGCAACCTTGGCGGCTGCGGGTGCCGGTGCCATGGCCGGGCCGGAAGCAGCCGGAGCCGGAGCGGCGGCAGGCGCAGCTTCCTTCTTCGGTGCGGCAGCGGCAGGCGCGGCCGCAGCGCCGGCACCTTCGGCGATCATTGCCAGCAGCGCGTTCAGCTCGACTGTTTCGCCTTCCTTGGCGACGATTTCGGAAAGCGTACCGGAGATCGGCGAGGGCACTTCCACCGTCACCTTGTCGGTTTCCAGTTCCACCAGCGGCTCGTCGGCGGAGACGGCATCGCCCACCTTCTTGAACCACTGTCCGATCGTTGCCTCGGTAACCGACTCGCCCAGCGTCGGGACACGGATTTCAGTTGCCATTTTTGTTGTCCTGTTTCCTTGGGATTTCTATTCGCCGAGCGCGTCTTCGAGGAACGAAGCAAGCTGGTCCAGATGCTTCGACATCAGGCCGGTGGCAGGCGAAGCTGCCGCCGGACGGCCGGTGTAGCGGACCCGCTGGTGCTTGGCGTCGATATGGGCCAGCACCCACTCCAGATACGGGTCGATGAAGGACCAGGCGCCCATGTTCTTGGGTTCTTCCTGGCACCAGACCATTTCCGCATTGCGGAAGCGCGACAGCTCGTTGATGAGCGCCTTGGCGGGGAACGGGTAGAGCTGCTCGACGCGCAGCAGGTACACGTCGTCGATGCCGCGCTTCTCGCGCTCCTCGTAGAGGTCGTAATAGACCTTGCCCGTGCACATCACGACGCGGCGGATCTTGCTGTCCTTGACCAGCTTGACCGGACCGTCCTTGAGGTATTGCGCATCATCCCACAGCAGGCGGTGGAACGAGCTTTCACCGCTGAATTCGGCCAGCGTCGAGACCGCGCGCTTGTGGCGCAGCAGCGACTTCGGCGTCATCAGGATGAGCGGCTTGCGGAAATTGCGCTTCAACTGACGGCGCAGGATGTGGAAGTAGTTGGCCGGCGTCGTGCAGTTTGCCACCTGCATGTTGTCCTCGGCGCAAAGCTGGAGATAGCGCTCCAGACGGGCAGAGGAATGCTCCGGACCCTGGCCCTCGAAGCCGTGAGGCAGCAGGCAGACGAGGCCCGACATGCGCAGCCACTTGCGCTCGCCCGACGAGATGAACTGGTCGAAGACGACCTGCGCACCGTTGGCGAAGTCGCCGAACTGGGCTTCCCACATGGTCAGCGCATTTGGTTCGGCCAGCGAGTAGCCATATTCAAAGCCCAGCACGGCCTCTTCCGAAAGCATCGAGTTGATGACTTCGTAATTGGCGCGGCTGGCGCCCAGATTGTTGAGCGGGATGTAACGGCTCTCGTCGCGCTGGTCATAGAGCACCGAATGGCGCTGCGAGAACGTGCCGCGCTCGCAATCCTGGCCCGACAGGCGGATCGGGTGGCCTTCCAGCATCAGCGAACCGAAGGCGAGCGCCTCGCCGGTCGCCCAGTCGATGCCTTCACCCGACTCGATCATCTGCGCGCGGTTGTCCATGAAGCGCTTGATGGTGCGGTGCGCCTCGAAGCCCTCCGGAACCTCGGCCAGCTTCTTGCCGATTTCCTTGGCGGTCTTGACCGGGATCGCGGTCTTGCCGCGGCGCTGCTCGTCGGCGGTATCGGCCGTGCGCATGCCCGTCCAGGCACCATCCAGCCAGTCGGCCTTGTTGGGCTTGAAGGAATTGCCGGCATCGAACTCGGCTTCGAGATGCGCGCGCCAGTCCGCCTTCATCTTTTCCACTTCGCCCTCGGTCAGCAGGCCTTCGGCGACGAGCTTCTCGCTGTAGAGCTGGACCGTGGTCTTGTGCGCGCGGATCTTCTTGTACATCAGCGGCTGCGTGAATGCCGGCTCGTCGCCCTCGTTGTGGCCGAAGCGGCGGTAGCAGAACATGTCGATGACGACCGGCTTGCGGAATGTCATGCGGAATTCGGTGGCAACCTTGGCCGCGTAGACCACCGCTTCCGGATCGTCTCCGTTGACGTGGAAGATCGGCGCCTCGATCATCTTCGCCACATCCGACGGATAGGGCGAGGAACGCGAGAAGCGCGGATTGGTGGTGAAGCCGATCTGGTTGTTGATGATGAAATGCAGCGTGCCGCCGACCCGATGGCCGCGCAGCGCTGACAGGCCGAGACATTCCGGCACCACGCCCTGTCCTGCAAAGGCCGCATCACCGTGGATCAGCAGCGGCAGAACGGTGGAACGGGCCTCCTGCGGAACGATTTCCTCATGGGTGCGGCCGAAAATCTGGTCCTGCTTGGCGCGCGCCTTGCCCATGACGACCGGATTGACGATTTCCAGGTGCGACGGGTTGGCGGTCAGCGACAGGTGGACCTTGTTATGGTCGAACTCGCGGTCCGACGAGGCTCCGAGGTGGTACTTCACATCGCCCGAACCTTCCACGTCGTCCGGCGCGTAGGAACCGCCCTTGAACTCGTGGAACACGGCGCGGTGCGGTTTGCCCATCACCTGCGTCAGCACATTGAGGCGGCCGCGATGGGCCATGCCGAGCACGATTTCCTTCATGCCCATGTTGCCGCCGCGCTTGATGATCTGCTCGAGCGCCGGGATCAGCGCTTCACCACCGTCGAGGCCGAAGCGCTTGGTGCCCTTGTACTTGACATCGATGAACTGCTCGAAGCCTTCCGACTCGATCAGCTTCTGGAGAATGGCCTTCTTGCCCATGTCGGTGAAGGCAACACCCTTGTCGGGACCCTCGATGCGCTCCTGAATCCACGCCTTCTCTTCCGGGTGGGAGATGTGCATGAACTCCACGCCCATGGTGGAGCAGTAGGTGCGCTTCAGGATGTCCAGCATCTGGTTGATGGTGGCGAATTCCAGGCCCAGCACATGGTCGATGAAGATCGGACGGTCATAGTCGGCAGCGGTGAAGCCATAGGCCTCCGGCGACAGTTCGTTGTAATCTTCCTTGATACCGGCAATGCCGAGCGGGTCGAGATCGGCATGAAGGTGGCCGCGCATGCGGTAGGCGCGGATCATCATGATGGCGCGCACGGAGTCGCGGGTCTGGCGCAGCACATCCTCGCCGGAAACCGCCACGCCCTTCTCGGCGGCCTTCGCCTTGACCTTCTTTTCCACGGCCTTTTCGACCGTTGCCCAGTCGCCGTCGAGCGCCGACACGAGGTCGCCGGATTCGGCGAGCGGCCAGTTGCTGCGCTGCCACGAGGCGCCCTGCGCGTTCTTCTTCACATCGTCGGCATTGTCGTTGAGCGCGCTGAAAAAGGCCTGCCATTCGGCATTCACCGAGGCGGGATTGGCCTTGTAGCTGGCATAGAGCTCGTCGATGTAGTCGGCATTGCCGCCATAAAGGAACGAGGTCTGCTCGAAAATGTCGTTGGCTTGGTCGTTGCGTGCCATGGGCATATCCGGGTGTTCCCGGCTCCTTGTGGTGCGGACATCCGGCTGGGAAAGGCACCCGGGTCCGCAGACATTTCCTCAATATGATTGGCCGGGCGGATCACTCCGCCCGGCTTGTTTGGTCGGGCGGTCAGCCCTTCAGCACTTCCACCAGCGTCTTGCCGAGACGGGCCGGAGACGGTGAGACGCGGATGCCCGCGGCTTCCATAGCCTTGATCTTGTCTTCCGCGCCGCCCTTGCCGCCGGAGATCACGGCACCGGCATGGCCCATGGTGCGGCCGGGAGGGGCCGTGCGGCCCGCGATGAAGCCGGCCATCGGCTTCTTGCGGCCAAGCTTGGCCTGCTCGATCAGCCACTCGGCGGCTTCTTCCTCGGCCGAACCGCCGATCTCGCCGATCATGATGATGCTTTCGGTTTCCGGATCGTCCAGGAACAGGTCGAGCATGTCGATGAACTCGGTGCCCTTGACCGGGTCGCCGCCGATGCCGACCGCCGTCGTCTGGCCGAGGCCTTCATTGGTGGTCTGGAACACCGCTTCATAGGTAAGCGTACCGGAGCGCGACAGGATGCCGACCGAGCCCTTCTTGAAGATGTTACCCGGCATGATGCCGATCTTGCACTCGTTCGGCGTCAGCACGCCCGGGCAGTTCGGGCCGATCAGGCGCGAGTTCGACTTGTCGAGCACCGCCTTCACCTTCACCATGTCCTGCACCGGGATGCCTTCCGTGATGCAGATGATGAGCGGGATTTCGGCTTCAACGGCCTCGATGATGGCCGCACCGGCACCTGCCGGCGGGACGTAGACGACCGAGGCGTTGGCGCCCGTGGCCTTCTTGCCTTCGGCAACCGAAGCAAAGATCGGCAGCTTTTCGCCCTTGGAGCCTTCCCAGGTCTCGCCGCCCTTCTTCGGATGGATGCCGCCGACCATCTGCGTGCCGTGATAGGCCAGCGCCTGCTCGGTGTGGAAGGAACCGGTCTTGCCGGTCAGGCCCTGCACGAGAACCTTGGTGTCTTTGTTGATCAGGATGGACATGGTTCTCAGGCTCCCTTCACGGCCGCGACGATCTTCTTGGCCGCGTCGTCGAGGTCGTCGGCGGCGATCACGTTGAGGCCGCTTTCATTGATGATCTTCTTGCCGAGGTCGACATTGGTGCCTTCCAGGCGCACCACCAGCGGAACCTGCAGGCCCACTTCCTTGACGGCCGCGACCACACCTTCGGCAATGACATCGCACTTCATGATGCCGCCGAAGATGTTGACGAGGATGCCCGCCACATTCGGGTCGGCCGTGATGATCTTGAAGGCCGCCGTGACCTTCTCCTTGGAAGCGCCGCCACCGACGTCCAGGAAGTTGGCCGGTTCGGCACCGTAGAGCTTGATGATGTCCATGGTCGCCATGGCGAGGCCTGCGCCGTTCACCATGCAGCCGATGTTGCCGTCGAGCGCGACATAGGCGAGGTCGTACTTGGACGCCTCGATTTCCTTCTCGTCCTCTTCGGTCTTGTCACGCAGTTCCATGATGTCGTCGTGACGGAACAGGGCGTTGTTGTCGAAGGAGACCTTGGCGTCGAGCACGCGCACCCGGCCGTTCGTCATGACGATCAGCGGGTTGATTTCCAGGAGGCTCATGTCCTTTTCGACATAGGCCTTGTAGAGGATCGGGAACAGCGCCATCCCGTCCTCGCGGGCAGCACCTTCCAGCTTCAGCGCATCGCAGAGCTTGGCGGCATCGGCTTCCGTCACGCCCGTTTCCGGGTCGATGGCGACCGTGATGATCTTTTCCGGCGTGTGCTCGGCAACCGCCTCGATGTCCATGCCGCCTTCCGTGGAAACCACGAAGGCGTTGCGGCCGACAGTGCGGTCCACAAGGATCGAGAGGTAGAGTTCACGCGCGATGTCCGCGCCGTCCTCGATGTAAAGGCGGTTGACCTGCTTGCCGGCCGCACCGGTCTGCTTGGTCACCAGCGTGTTGCCCAGCATCTCGTTGACGTTGGCGACAACCTCGTCCACCGACTTGGCAAGACGCACGCCGCCCTTGGCATCGGCGGGAAGTTCCTTGAACTTGCCCTTGCCGCGGCCGCCGGCATGGATCTGCGACTTGACCACATAGAGCGGGCCCGGAAGCGACTTTGCAGCCGCTTCCGCTTCCGATGCATCAAGGATGGCGACACCTTCGGCGACAGGGGCGCCGTAGGATTTCAGGACCTGTTTGGCCTGATACTCGTGAATATTCATGGGAACGGATCTTTCTCGGGTATCTTAGGACTTGAGCTGCGGAGCGATGGCCGTGCAGGCTTCGCAAAGACCGGCAACAGCGGCAACCGAGGTCTCGAACATCTTTTCCTCGGCCTTGGTGAACTCGATCTCGATGACGCGCTCGATGCCTCCGGCACCGATGACGGTCGGCACGCCGACATACATGTCCTTCACGCCGTACTCGCCATTGAGATAGGCCGCGCAGGGAAGCACGCGCTTCTTGTCGCGCAGGTAGGATTCAGCCATGGCGATGGCCGACGAAGCCGGGGCGTAGTAGGCCGAGCCGGTCTTCAGCAGCGCGACGATCTCGCCGCCACCCTTGCGGGTGCGCTCGACGATGGAGTCCAGCTTTTCCTTGGACGTCCAGCCCATCTTGATGAGGTCAGGCAGCGGGATGCCGCCGACGGTGGAGTAGCGGATCAGCGGCACCATGTCATCGCCGTGGCCGCCGAGCGTCATCGCGGACACATCCTCGACCGAGACGCCGAACTCTTCCGACAGGAAGTAGCGGAAGCGGGCGGAGTCGAGCACGCCGGCCATGCCGACGACCTTGTTCTTCGGCAGGCCGGAGAACTTCTGCAGCGCCCAGACCATGGCGTCGAGCGGGTTGGTGATGCAGATGACGAATGCGTTGGGGGCATACTTGGCGATGCCGGCACCCACCTGCTCCATGACTTTCAGGTTGATGCCCAGCAGGTCGTCGCGGCTCATGCCGGGCTTGCGCGGCACACCGGCAGTCACGATGCAGACATCGGCACCCTCAATGGCGGAATAGTCGTTGGCACCGGTGAACTTGGCGTCAAAACCGTCAACCGGGGACGATTCCGCGATATCCAGGCCCTTGCCCTGCGGAACGCCTTCGGCAATGTCGAACAGGACGACGTCGCCCAGTTCCTTCAGGCCGACCAGGTGGGCGAGGGTTCCGCCGATCATGCCGGAGCCGATCAGAGCGATCTTGTTGCGTGCCATGTAAGTTCCATCCTCTGTTCCGCCGTGTCACGTGGTACCGACAGGACCCGGCACGGCTGGGTGATCCGATGCTTGCCCGGAATGCAAAAAGCCCCGGTTAGCCGAGGGTCGGATAGACTCGCGGGGAAAACTTTTCAACCGATTCTTTTGTAGCGTGTAAATTCAATCGTTTAATTCTTCAAAATCTTACGTAAAAGTCAAAGTTTGCTGCGCTGCAGCGTCAACAAGCATGCCAATCCGCACGCTCAACCGCGTGGCTGCGGATTGGCGGAACCGGACTGGACGGAAATCTAGCGTCCGGGTTGCAGGAAAGCCATACAAACATGAGGCTTACGCCGGAAGACTGATGTGCAGGTGCAGCATTTTGGAACCCGCCGGGACGCTGTTTCAGCTGCCGGTGTCCCTGGCGGTTTCCAGCCACTCGGCACTTTGCATCTCGATGAGGCGCGAGGCTGTGCGGTCGAACTCGAACCGCTCGGTTCCGCTGCTGGCGACGTAAAGAGCCGTCGGCCCTGCCTCGGCGCTGAGGATCAGATGCACGCGCCGGTCATAGAGCGTGTCAATCAGCAGGATGAACCGCTTGGCCTCGTTGCGCCGGTCCATGCCCATCACGGGAACCCCGTCGATCACGATGCGGTCAAAGCGCTCGGCAATCGCCAGGTAATCCCGCGCGCCCAGCGGGCGCATGCACAGTTCCGCAAAGGAGAAGCGCGCCGAGCGGCCGGCCGTCCTCTCCACAAGGATGGTTCTGCCCTTCACACCGATGGTCACGGGAACGTCCTTCGCGCCTTCGTTCAGGCGCAACCAGGCCTCGTCAATCGCGGCCTTGGCTTCGGAACCTGTTCCGGTGACATAGACCGGCAGGCGCTTGAGATCGCGCAGGCGGTAGTCGGTGTCGATACTGACATCGACAACATCCGTGTGCCGTTCAAGGATGCCGATGAAGGGCGTGAAGAGCGAGCGGTTCAGCCCGTCCTTGTAAAGATTTTCGGGTGCGACATTCGATGTGGCGACTAGCACGACGCCCCGCTCGAACAGCGCGGAGAACAGACGGCTCAGGATCATCGCGTCGGCAATGTCGGTGACGGTGAACTCGTCGAAGCAGATCAGCCAGCTTTCAGCGGCCACCGCATCGGCAACTGGCGGGATCGGGTCGTCACCCTTGACCGTTCCCGCCTTCAGCGCGGCGCGATGCCGCCCGATGCGGTCATGGATGTCGGCCATGAAATCGTTGAAATGTGCCCGCCGCTTGCGGCGCAGCGACACCAGCTCGAAGAACATGTCCATGAGCATGGTCTTGCCACGGCCCACCCCGCCATGAAGATAAAGCCCGCGCACCGGCTCGGGCTTGGCCTTGCGCTTGGCGAACATCCAGCCAAGCGCCGAGGATTTTCGCTGGAGGCGCTTTTCCAGCAGGCGCTCCATCAACCCGTCGAGCAGGTCGGCAAGGTGCTGTTGCTCCGGCGAAACGGTCAGCGCTCCGGTGTCCACGAGATGATCGTAGCGCTGGCGAACTGTCAGATGGCCCGTCAAGGTGGAGGTTGGCATGCGCCGGACCCTGCCGTCAGCCGCGCATCAACGGAACACTGAAACCGGCTGGCCGGAACTCGTCTGGCCGTTCAGCTTCTCCGAACCGCTGGAATAGAGCCGCGCAATCGTGTTGCCGCTCTCGTCGAACAGCACGAGCTGCGAACCGTTGACATCCCAGCCCCGCACATTGGCCATGTCGCCGGCGCAGCCGCGTGTGCCACCACGCGAGCCGCTGCCATACTTGGTCAGCGTCAGGAACATCTGGCAGGTCGAACCGGCGGCGGTCGTCTTCCAGTTGCCGACTAGGCTGTTCTTGGAAATCGCCGGGCTGGAGGCCGGCGGCTTGGCCGTGGCAACCTGCGTGCCCTGCTCCTCGCCGGGCTTCTCATCGGCATTTTCCTGGCCGGGCGCGGCAGGGAACTGCGAGGGATCATTGGCACCCGGCTGGGTGGGCGGCGGCAACTGCTCCTGTTCGACCGAAGTGGTCGGCGCCGGGGTCAGCGGAGCCGGAGCAAGCGGGGCGGGACGCGTGTTGACGCCGGAGAAGCGTTCGCTCTGGCAACCGGCCAGGGCCAAGACGGACACCATCGCTACAGCCATGCCGGGCCTGAGAAAATTCATTGTCCGTCCTCCGGTTCTGCGTCCGCTTCCGCCGATTGCAGTTCATGATAAAAGCGGCGGTTCTGCGTCATTTCAACCAACCATGGTTAATTTTGCGTGTTGTAACAGTTAACTGGCTGCGAAAGTCGCAATTTCCGCGCGAAATTTCTGGCCGTATCGCGTGGCCGCACCGTCCCCGATTGCGATCGCACAAGGCCTGTGCCAGCCTGACGGGATGGGGGACAGGCGCGAATGACCGGGAAGCTGACAGACAGGTTGCATGGGCACTACCATTCTGGCCCCCGGAGCGGCCATTTCGATGGAAGGCGCTTTTTCAATCCCGGTGGAAAGGCCCCCGCCGGATTCGGCGACCTCATCCGCTGGAAGCTTCTGGAAAGGCCCGAGGTCTGGCCCAAGTCCTTCCCGTCGCACCATCATGGCGCCCGTCCGGAGCGGCGCATTCAGGGGCAGGCGATCCGCGTCACCATGGTCGGCCATGCCACCCTGCTGATCCAGACGGACGGATTGAACCTGCTGACCGATCCGGTCTGGTCGGACCGGGCCTCACCGCTGACATTCGCAGGACCGAAACGGGTCAATCCGCCCGGCATCGCCTTCGATGACCTGCCGCCGGTCGATGCAGTGCTTCTGACCCACAACCATTATGACCATTGCGACCTCGCCACGCTGAAGCGGCTGGCAGCGCGGGACAACCCGCTCGTCATCACCCCGCTTGGCAACGACGCGGTGATTGCGGCAAGCGTCGCGCGCGACCGCATTGTCACCGGCGACTGGCATGACACGGTGCTGCTGCCGGGCGGCACTTCGGTCACATTTGAGCCCTGTCACCACTGGTCGGCGCGTGGCATGGGCGACCGGCGCATGGCCCTCTGGGCGGCCTTCGCCATCCGATCTCCGGCCGGGCTGATCCACCATGTCGGCGACACCGGATTTCATGACGGGCGCCCCTATGCGGAATTCGCCGCGCGCCACGGAGCGCCACGGCTGTCGATCCTGCCGATCGGCGCCTATGAACCGCGCTGGTTCATGAAGCATCAGCATCAGGATCCCGACGAGGCCGTCGAGGGTTTCCGCCTGTCCGGTTCCGCCCATGCTGTCGGCCACCATTGGGGCACGTTCCAGCTCACCAACGAGGCCATCACCGATCCCCGCGACCGGCTTCACGGCGCGCTGGACCGGCACGCCATCGCGCGCGAACGCTTCCGCGCACTCGTTCCCGGCGAGGCCTTTGACGTGCCGCCAGCATGAGCGCCGCGAGGCGGCTGGAAATTGCCCGCCACTTCCGCCATATAGGGCGCTCATTCAACGGGCAGGTTCTCCATGGCGGCACCCGCACCCTTTGCGAAGATGAACGGACTGGGCAACCAGATCATCGTGGCCGACATGCGCGGCCGCGCCGGCCGTGTCTTGCCGGCCGCTGCCATCGCCCTCAACGCCGATCCCGCCACCCGCTTTGACCAGATCATGGCGATCCACGACTCGCGCCTCGGCGGCACCGACCACTACGTCGAGATCATCAATTCCGACGGAACGCTGGCCCAGGCCTGCGGCAACGGCACGCGCTGCGTTGTACAGGCGCTGGCTGCCGAGACCGGCCGCACGGCATTCACCTTCGAGACGCTGGCCGGCATCGTTACCGCCGAGGAGCATGCTGACGGACTGATTTCCGTCGATATGGGCGAGCCCCGCTTCGGCTGGCAGGACATTCCGCTCTCGGAGGAATTCCAGGACACCCGCGCCATCGAACTGGAGATCGGTCCGCTCGGAGCGCCGGTTCTCCATTCGCCCTCCGTCGCCTCCATGGGCAATCCCCACGCAATCTTCTGGGCTGACAAGGATGTCTGGTCCTACGATCTGGAGCGTTTCGGCCCACTCCTGGAAAACCATCCGCTTTTCCCCGAACGCGCCAACATCTCCATCGCGCAGATCCTGTCACGTGGCGAAATGAACCTGCGCACCTGGGAGCGCGGAGCCGGGCTGACGCGCGCTTGCGGCACGGCGGCCTGCGCCGCCGCTGTATCGGCCATGCGCCTGCGTCGCATGGACCGGTCCGTCACGGTCAACGTTCCCGGCGGTCCCCTTGGCATCGAATGGCGCGACGACAACCACGTCGTCATGACAGGTCCGGCGGAATGGGAATTTTCCGGAACCTTCGATCCGGCAACCGGTTCCTGGCAGCGCGACGCTGCGTGAGCGGTACGCCGCATCTCTGGAATTTCTGTTGTGAATGGGCCATATGGGCTGCTGGAACAGACCTGCTTCCGGATCCGGACCCGATGGCGATTGAAATCCTGACATTCGGCTGCCGCCTCAACACCTACGAGTCGGAAGTCATGAAGCGCGAGGCGGAGGCCGCGGGCCTCGGCGCGCTTGATGGTGGAGCCATTGTCGTCAACACCTGTGCGGTGACGGCCGAAGCAGTGCGTCAGGCCCGCCAGGCCATCCGCAAGGCGCGGCGCGACAATCCCGCCGCGCGGATCATCGTTACCGGCTGCGCGGCACAGACAGAGGCGGCCACATTCGGCACCATGGACGAGGTGGACCTTGTCATCGGCAATGACGACAAGCTGAAGGCGCAAAGCTATCGCGCGCTGCCCGAGTTCGGCATCAACGATTTCGAGAAGGTGCGCGTCAACGACATCTTTGACGTCAGCGAGAATGCGCCCCATCTCGTCGATTCCATCGAGGGGCGCGCACGCGCCTTCGTGCAGGTGCAGAACGGATGCGACCACCGCTGCACCTTCTGCATCATCCCCTACGGACGCGGCAACTCCCGTTCGGTTCCTGCCGGTGCTGTCATCGAGCAAGTGAAGCGGCTGGTCGGAAATGGCTATCGCGAAGTGGTCCTGACCGGCGTCGATCTCACCTCGTGGGGTGCAGACCTTCCGGGCGGCCCCAGGCTCGGCCGGCTGGTGAAAACCATACTCAGCCAAGTAACTGACTTGCAGCGCTTGCGCTTGTCTTCCATCGATTCCATCGAGGCCGACGCGTTGCTGATGGAGGCGATTGCCACAGAATCCCGTCTGATGCCGCATTTCCATCTCTCGCTGCAATCGGGCGACGACATGATCCTGAAGCGCATGAAGCGGCGTCACCTGCGTGAGGACTCCATCCGTTTTTGCGAGGACGTCCGCAGCAGCCGCCCCGAAGCAGTGTTTGGCGCGGACCTGATCGCCGGATTTCCGACCGAGACGGAAGACATGTTCGCCAACACGCTCGCGCTCGTCGGGGATTGCGGCCTGACCCACCTTCACGTCTTTCCGTTCTCCGCCCGGAAGGGTACGCCGGCCGCCCGCATGCCGCAGGTGGACAAGGCGGTGCGCAAGGAGCGCGCCGCACGTTTGCGCTCGGCGGGTGACAGCGCCCACGCTGCCCATCTGGGCCGGCTGCACGGCACAAAACAAAGCATCCTCATCGAGCGCGAGGGCATCGGGCGAACGGAGGATTTCACACTGGCCCGCGTCGTGGCAGGAGAGCCGGGCACCATTGTGCCGGTCACCGTCACCGGCCATGATGGCTCCATGCTGGTGACTACACCCGCCGCGGCGGACTGAATTCAGGGACTATTCGGCCAATGGCATTCGGATTCATCAAGAAGGTCTTTTCCTTCGGCAAGAAGGACGGAGCATCCGATGCGGCAGAGGCTGCGGCTGCACCGGCCGCGCCGATTCCCGCTGCTGAAGCCGTACCGCCTCCGGCCGATCCGGTCCCCTTGCAAACTGTCACGCCATCGGTCGCGCCCGCATCCGCCGCCCATTCAATCGTGACGGACCCGGAACTGGAAGCTGAACTGGCCGCCGACGGCGTGTTCCAGCCGACGCCGGAAACCCGTCCCGACCTGCATGATGCGGACGGCGGCCCGGTCCATACCCCAGAGCCGCTTTCTGACGAGCCGGAACCGGTGCTGCACTCTGACAACGAGATGGCGTTTGAAACCGCGCCAGCCGAAGAGGCCGGTTGCGCACCGAACCCGGAAGAGTTCCTGCCGGATATCGCGCCGCCTCAAGCAGCACTACAAGCCGGACGTTCATCGGGAAAAGTCACCGTCTCGAAAACGGTCGAGGCACCTGCCGAGCCGCAGGCTCCGTCAGCGCCGGAAAAGCCGAAAGGCTGGTTCCAGCGCCTGACCTCCGGCCTGTCGCGCTCCTCGCAAAGCCTCACATCCGGCATTGGCGGCATCTTCACCAAGCGCAAGCTGGACGAGGACACGCTTCAGGACCTCGAAGACGTGCTCATCCAGGCCGATCTCGGCATGGAAACCGCCATGCGGATCACCGATGCCCTGTCGGCCAGCCGCTACGGCAAGGATGTCAGTGGTGAGGAGGTGCGCGCCATCATGGCCGCCGAAGTGGAAAAGGTGCTTGGCCCGGTGGCCTGCCCGCTGGAGCTGGACCTGTCGCACAAGCCGCACGTCATTCTCGTCGTCGGTGTCAACGGGACCGGCAAGACCACCACCATCGGCAAACTGGCCGCAAAACTCACCGCTGGCGGGCTGAAAGTAACGCTGGCGGCGGGTGACACGTTCCGCGCTGCGGCCATCGAGCAGCTTCATATCTGGGGCAAGCGCACCGGCTCGCCGGTCATTTCCTCCAAGCTCGGCGCCGATGCCGCGGGGCTGGCCTATGACGCCTTTGAAAAGGCAAGGGAAGCCGGGTCCGACGTGCTCATCATCGACACGGCGGGCCGCCTGCAGAACAAGGCGGAACTGATGGAAGAACTGGCCAAGGTCGTGCGCGTGCTCGCCAAGCTCGATCCCGAGGCGCCCCACACGGTGCTCCAGACGCTCGACGCCACCACCGGCCAGAATGCCATGAGCCAGGTGGAAATCTTCCGGAATGTGGCCGGCGTCAGCGGTCTCGTCATGACCAAGCTCGACGGCACGGCGCGTGGCGGCATCCTTGTCGCCATCGCGGCAAAGTTCAAGCTGCCAGTCTGGTTCATCGGCGTCGGCGAAGGGATCGACGATCTGGAGCCCTTCGAGGCAAGGGATTTCGCACGCGCCATTGCCGGACTTGCCTGATCCGCTGGCAATTGCGTCGGCGATCACCTAGGTGTGGGTCACAACCCGGAACACAGAGCCCCATCCATGACCGATCCGCTTTTCGAGCGCGACCCCGACGACCCGAAGCGCAAGGAGATCAACCCGCTCCTCAAGCTGGCGCTGGAGCTGGGCCCGCTCATGGTCTTCTTCTTTGCCAATTCACGCGGCGAATGGCTGGCCGGGCGTTTCCCGGCGCTCACGGCGCTCGGCGGTCCGCTCTTCGTGGCCACAGCACTCTTCATGGCGGCCACGGCCGGCGCGCTCACGGCCTCCTGGCTTCTGACCCGCACCCTGCCGATCATGCCGCTGGTTTCCGGCATCATTGTCTTCGTCTTTGGCGGGCTGACGCTCTGGCTGCAGGACGAGACCTTCATCAAGATGAAGCCGACCATCATCAACACACTGTTCGGCGTGATCCTGCTCGGCGGCTTGGCCTTCGGCAAGTCGCTTCTGGGCTATGTCTTTGATGCAGCCTTCAAGCTGGATGCGGAAGGCTGGCGCAAGCTGACGCTCCGCTGGGGGCTCTTCTTCCTGTTCCTTGCCGTGCTGAACGAGGTGGTCTGGCGCTTCTTCTCCACCGATTTCTGGGTGGCCTTCAAGGTCTGGGGCACCATGCCCGTCACCATCGCCTTCACCATCGCCCAGATGGGGCTGATCCAGCGCCATTCGCTCGAAGAGCCGGAAACGGCGGAGAAGTGATCAGTCGAGGCTGACGCGCCGCGCCTGATAGTGCCCGCATTGGCGCCCGAGAAATGCGCCGGAGGGGCTGCGGCTTTCTGCGCAGACCCGGTAGGCATGGGTTGAGCGCGTGCCGAACGGAACAATCACACGGATTTGCGCGGCACCGCCGGGCGCGATGACGGCGCGTGCCGGAAACACCGAGGCCTCGATCTTGCTGCCGTCACCGCCATCGACCGAAAAAACCCGCACCACCTTGGCGGCGCCGGCATTGGCGCTGGTCAGGTCGATCCCGGAAGCATTGGCAAAACTGACAAGGTTGGCTTGCACCGGAAACAGCGCGGTCTGTCCGCGCGCTGGCACGGTGCCGGAAAACTCCACCCGGCCTGAAGCCGCTCCGGCCGTGGCGGTGGCCGACAGCACCAGCATGGCCGTCTGGACCATCACCGCACCTGTCCGCCACATGCCCGTCATCCTGCCTCCGCCCGATCATGGTTAATACGCCATTAACCTGTCGCTGTGCGGGTAGCGATGCAAGACATGTGCCGGGCAAAAGCGGCCGGCAAACGGTGGATAATCCCCTTTCTGGACAGGGAGCCTGTGCCCGGACGAAACACCGGGCCGGACGCGACGCTATTCCGTCCCTGCCGCCGTCTCGCCAGGCGGGTTGAAGAAGGGCGGGCTGGCGCGGCCCTCCTGTACGGCCCTTTCGGCAGCCAGCATCCAGTGCACCGTCGGAAAGGCGATCTCACCCAGCGGAATCTCGTCCCAGCCGAACATTGCCACCTCGAGGCTTTCGGGCCCTGCCGCGACCTGGGGGTTCGCCAGAACCGCACGGTAGATGAGTTGCACCTGACTGATGCGTGGCACCGAATAGACCGCCAGAAGCCCCTCGATGCGAATGGAAGCGCAAGCCTCTTCCTGCGCCTCGCGCGCAGCCCCCTGCTCCGGCGTCTCGCCCAGTTCCATGTAGCCAGCGGGAACCGTCCAGAACCCCTTGCGCGGCTCGATGGCGCGTCGGCACATCAGGATCCTGCCCTCATGGCGCACCACGGAACCGACCACGATCTTCGGGTTCTTGTAGTCGATGAAACCGCAATGGCCGCAGACATCGCGGGCAAGCGTGTCGCCATCGGGGATCGCACGGTCAAAGGAGACAGGCAGCGGCATCTTCATGCCGCCAATCTAGCGCATCAGCTTCCCGCCGCCAGCGCCTTTTCCACTTCCGGCATCAGGCCGTTGGTCACGATATCCGGCGTGAATGGCCCGGTCTGCTTCCACAGGATCGTGCCGTCGCGGCCGACCAGGTAGCTCTCCGGCACACCATAGACACCCCAGTTGATCGACGCGCGGCCGTTTTCGTCTGCGCCAAGCACCGCGAACGGATTGCCGAGATCACCGAGGAATTTCCGCGCATTCTCCGGCTTGTCCTTGTAATTGAGCCCGGCGAGCACAAACCGCCCGTCCTTGGCAAGTTCCATGAGCAGCGGATGTTCGGAACGGCACGGCACGCACCAGGATGCCCAGACATTGACCAACGTGACCTTCCCCTTCAGGTCCGCGCTGTTGAACGGCGGCAGGTCGATGCCTTCGATCGCCGGCAGGTTCGTTTCCGGTGCCTGCGTTCCGATCAGCGCGGAAGGGACGATGGAGGTGTCGCCACCGGCCAGCAGCTGTTTCAGGAACACACCGGCCAGCGCCGTGAAAATCACCAGCGGCAGGATCACCAGCCACAGGCGGGGGCGGGTTTCGGTTTCTTGATTGTCGTCGCTCATGGGAGCCTCACGCCTCTTGCGCGCGGCGCTTCACGCCGCGCGATTCCAGCTCCGCCAGCTCGCGGCGGCGGCCCGCCATGTCGGCCCGGATCCAGACGGCGAGGCCGCCAATCACCAGTACGGAGATGGCATAGGCAGCAAACACATAGGCGTCGTGATTCATGGCGCGGTTCCTCAGCGGTCGGCCCGGCGCGCGGCGATGCGGCGCATGACGATCACCCGGCGGCGCCAGATTTCGGTGCGCATGGCCATCAGGTGCAACGCGAAGAACAACACGGTGAAGCCGAGCGCCATGGTCATCAGCGGCCAGAGCAGTGAAGCGTGGATGGTCGGCCCGCCCATGCGGAACACAGCCGCCGGCTGGTGCAGCGTGTTCCACCAATCGACCGAGAACTTGATGATGGGCACATTGATGAAGCCGACCAGCGTGACAATGGCCGCCGCACGCGCCGCCTTGACCGGGTCATCCATCGCCCGTGTCAGCGCGATCACGCCGAGATACATCAGGAACAACACGAAGACCGAGGTCAGCCGCGCATCCCACACCCACCACGTGCCCCACATGGGCTTGCCCCAGATGGAGCCGGTGACCAGCGCGAGAAAGGTGAAGGCCGCGCCGATGGGCGCCGCCGCCTTGGCCGAGACATCAGCCAGCGGATGCTTCCAGACCAGCGTGCCGATGGAGGAAACGGCCATCACCGAGTAGCACATCATCGACAGCCAGGCGAAGGGCACATGGATGTACATGATCCGCACCGTGATGCCCTGCTGGTAATCTTCCGGCGCGGTGAACCCCATATAGAGGCCCGCCGCCAGCAGCAGCATGGCAATGCCGGTCAGCCACGGGATCAGCCGGTCGGCGATCTGGATGAAGCGCGTCGGATTGGCCAGCCGGGAAAACCAGCCGGGCTGCTTGGCGCTGATGCTCTGTGTCTCGCTCATGGGCTTTTCCATAGCCTGTCGGCACCCCTTCCGCAATTGACCGGCATCAAGCAGCAGGCCACGGCTGCGTCAACGGGTGCCGCGTCAGTCCGTCCCGCCCTTCAAGGCCGCAGCGGCCGAAACGGGCCCGAGCACGGCGAAGAAGATGGTCAGCGCACTCATGATCAGGAACGGCGCCCAGAACGGGTCCGGGTCATTCACCGCTCCATAGGAGGCAGAAACACCGAAAATGAGCACGGGAATGACGAAAGGCAGGATCAGCACCGAGACCAGCAACCCGCCACGAGGCAGGGCCACCGCGACTGCCGCGCCGACCGCGCCGATGAAGGTGATGGCGGGCGTGCCGGCGGCCAGCGTCAGCGTTGCCGCCCCGATCCCAACCGGCGTCATGTTCATGAACAGCCCGAGCAGCGGCGCGGCCACCACCAGCGGCAGCACGCTCGCCGTCCAGTGGGCCAGGCACTTGACCAGCACCGTCAGCGCCACCATGTGCCGCTCGCCATTCATCAGCAGGATATCCAGCGACCCGTCCTCCCGGTCGGCCTGGAACAGCCGGTCGAGGCCGAGAAGCGCTGCGAGCAGCGCGCCGATCCACAGGATCGCCGGTCCGATCCTGGCGAGCAGGTTGAGGTCCGGCCCCACACCGAACGGGATCACCGACACCACGGTCAGGTAGAACAGCAGGCCGACCAGTGCACCGCCACCGGCCCGCACGCCAAGTTTCAGGTCGCGGACAAACAGGGCCAGCATCAGACATGCTCCCCCATGTCGAAACTGCGCACAGTGTCGAGCCCGAGCGGGATATGCGTGGCCGCGACGATGATGCCGCCATCCTCCATATGCGCCTTCATGAGCTCGGCGAACTGCTGTTCTGACGCCTTGTCGAGACCGGCGGTCGGCTCATCCAGCAGCCAGACCGGACGCCAGGAAACCAGCAGCTTGGCGATGGCGATGCGCCGCCGCTGCCCGGTTGAGAGATAGCCGAAAGGAAGATGACCGATCGTCTCCAACCCCACCATCTCCAGTGCTTCCGGGATGGTCAGGTGAGCTTCGCCATTGAAGTCCTGCCAGAAGGCGAGGTTTTCGGCGACGCTCAGCGCCGGTTTCATCGCGTTCTGGTGACCGAGATAGTGGGTGGCCGCGGCCACGTCCGGAAACTCTTCCGTCGCGCCCTCCAGCACGATCTCGCCCTCTGCCGGTTCGAGAAGCCCTGCAAGGATGCGCAGAAAGGTCGATTTGCCAGACCCGTTGGCACCGGTGATGATCAGGCCTTCACCTTCGCCAAGCGAGACGTTGACGCCGGAGAATATGATTTCGCCGCCGCGTTCCCCGGCCACGTTGCGCGCTTCCAGCCGCATTTGATCCTCCGTCTCCCGGCCTGCCTGTGAAGCCTATAGAGCCATTTGGATGCAACGCAAAATTCAATCGGGCAAGAATCTGGAAATGGAGTGTACAGCCTCCATGTCGGGAGGACCCCGCACCGGCAAACGGTGCGCGAGACGTACCTGGCGCCCGACCGGGATCGTCTTGAACAAACATGCTATCCGCCGGTCCTTTCAGATGTCGGGGTCAGCCCGATCGCCAATTGACGCCACGTTCACACCTTTCACCCCATCGTGACTTCCCCTTGAACCCTGCACATTCCTATGATGCGGGCCATGAAACGCACTCCGAGGGGCCGGAGACCACGATGAAAAGACACGTCGCAAGGGCACTGGCGCTGGCCGCTGCCTGCATCCTCACCAGTCAGGCCGCCATGGCTGCCGAAAAACCGGCAACCGTGATCGAGCTCTTCACGAGCCAGGGCTGCAATTCCTGCCCGAAGGCCGACATGCTGTTCGGCGAACTGGCAGACCGCGACGACATTGTCGCACTCGCCTATCACGTCGACTATTGGGACTACCTCGGTTGGAAGGACACGCTGGCACGGCCTGAAAACGTGATCCGGCAGGAAAGCTACCGAAAGGCGCTCCGCGCCAGTTCCAAATACACGCCGCAGCTCATCGTCAACGGAACGCAGCACACCATCGGGTCGGACCGCCGCGCGGTCGAAGCGCTCATCAGCAACACGCCCCCCGCCGGTGACCGCGTCGCCGTCTCCATGAAGGTCGAGGGCCAGAATATCATTATCACCGCGGGCGATGCCGCTGGCCCCGAACGCGAGGCCAACCTCGTGCTGGCCTATCTCGGAAAACCCGAAACCGTCGCCGTCGGGCGCGGCGAGAACCGCGGGCGCACGCTCACCTACCACAATCCGGTGCGTGATTTCACGACGCTCGGCATGTGGCACGGCGAGGCCATGCGCATCGAGATCCCGCTGAGCGAATTTGCCATGCATGATGCCGGCGGCTGCGCGGTCCTGCTTCAGAAAGTGTCCTACGGTGAGCCCGGTGCCGTTCTCGGCGCAGCCAAATGGAGCTTTAAAAAAGCCGGCCTGTAACCGGCTTTCCCGGTGCACAGGCCGGCGATTGCCCGGACTTGCGGCCCCACCGACCGTACGCAACGGGAGTGGACTGGACAGGCCGGATGCCACCCCATGGGCGGGGGGCTAGGGGTGATGAGGCGGGACCCGGCCGTTCCGTCTCAGGCAACGGCGGGATGTTCTGGGCCCATTGAGGCGCGGGTTTGTCTGAAAAAGGGCAACGAAAAGGCAAACCGCCAGGCACCGGTCACTTTGCCTTTCATCTTGTGTCATCACGTCATGTTGCGTTGCAAAAGCGAGCAACCCGGCACGCTCTCATCGGTGCTTGCAATTGAGGGCCAATCACGTCACGCTCCTGCCACATGCTCCAGCCGGGAACGCGCAATGGATGACAGCGGGCATCAGGGCCTGACGGATGACAGCAGCAATCTGGTGACCCTCGCGGAGGCGCGCCGCAGGCGTGACAACCTCCCTGTCACTTTCCACCGAACCGAGCTCGACCGCATCCTGCACATCTATTCCTTCATGGTCGCGGCCAATGAATGGCGCGACTACGCCATCGACCACCTGCCCGAGAAGGCCGTGTTTTCGATCTTCCGCCGGACATCCGAGGTGCCGCTCTACCGGATCGTCAAGGAGCCGAAGCTTGCGCGCAGACAGGGCGCCTGGTCGGTCACCGGCGCCGATGGCGTGGTGCTCAAGCGGGGCCACGAGCTGGAGCGCGTCCTGAAGGTCTTCGACAAGCCGCTGAAGATCGTCAGATCCTGAGCGGCTCGCGGTCGGGTGCCGTCGACGTGCCACCGTTCAGCGTGATCTGCATGAAGGTCGTGTCCAGCCAGCGTCCGTGCTTGTATCCTGAACCCTCCAGCACGCCGCTGTGCCGGAACCCGGCGGCGGCGTGGAGCCTGACCGAGGCATGATTGCTGGACCCGTCGCCGATCACCGCCACCACCTGCCGGAAGCCTTGCGCGTCACACTGCGCCACCAGGCGGTCCAGCAGCACCCGGCCGATTCCCCTGCCCCGTGCCTCCGGCGCCAGATAGATGGAATCCTCCGCCATGAACCGATAGGCGCGGCGCGCCCGGAACGGTCCCGCATAGGCATATCCGAGAATCGCGCCATCGTCCTCGGCCACCAGATACGGGTATCCCTGCGCCATCAGCGCATCATGGCGCGCGGTCATCTCGGCGAGATCCGGCGCCTCGAGCTCGTAGGTGGCGGTACCGTTCCGCACTGCCTCGGCATAAATGGCAGTGACGGCGGGCAGGTCAGGCAGGGCGACCGGTCTTGTAATGATCATGAAGCGGCTCCGGCTGGACACTCCGGGTCACATTGCCGCGTGCCGCGTTAAATGAAAAGGCGGAGACGCCGACGCCCCGCCTTTGCCGCGCCGGTCACCCCCTCAGATGTCACCGGCGCGGAATTCATGCAGGGATTTCACGGACACACGCCACCCACCGAAAGGTAGCGGCCCGACACCCAGCCCCGCGGATCGGCCGGACCCCACAGTGGCGACAGGCATTGACCCGACATACAGGCAATCTGATACCAGCCGCCGGAACGGTCCCACACGGATATCTCGTCCCCCGCATAGACCTCGCCGGTCTGGCGATAGCCGGAACCCGGGCCGCTGCGCACCGCAAGAAAGCCGGTGCCCCGTGCGTGATTGTATGCGTTGAGCGGACGCACGCCGACGACATAGCCGGTGCAGTCGCCCGCCCGTGCGGGCACGACGTTGGCGGACATGGCCCCGGCCACGAGGAGGGCAAGGTAAGTCGCAACGGTCGTGAGGCGGCGTTTGGTTCGGGTCATGAATCAGTCCTCTGGTTGTTTCCGGATGCCCGGGAAGCGGAACGTTCCGTCCCTGCCTCCGGTATGGACCGATCTTCGGACTGCCACCTGCGCCCTGCGTTGACCTGCGTCAAACCAAGCGCGGAAGCCTCACCATTCGCCGAGTTTCATGGCCGGATCGTAATCGACGCCCTCGACTTCCTTCACCACGGCCTGCCCGCATTGCATGATCCCGCTCTTTGCGTCGAAGGCATAGGAAGGTGAGCCGTGCAGCAGCCAGCCCTTGTTCAACGCGTTGGTGACCTTGTGGCAGAAGGAAGCGTCGTCCGGCCCGGTGAGGTAGCGGTAGAGTTTCATGATGGCTCCGATGTCGCGGGCTGACCCGCCTTTGCGAGCAGTTTCAGGGCCTGATCGAGGTGGAGCCGCTCCACCATCGTCCCGTCGAGCCGGATCACCCCCTTGCCAGCGTTTTCCGGAAGGGCAAAGGCCGCCCGGATCGCCAGCGCCCGCTCGATCTCTCCGGCCGACGGAGAAAAGGCGGCACGCGCCGGCCCGATCTGCGCCGGATGGATCAGCGTCTTGCCGTCAAACCCCATGGCGGCGCCCTGCGCGCATTCCTGCCCGAAGGCATCCAGGTCGCGGAACTGGTTGCAGACACCGTCGAGAATGTCGAGGCCGCCAGCCCGCGCCGCCAGCACCATCTGCATCAGCCAGGGGATCATCAGGGCCCGGCCCGGCTCAAGCCGGGTTCCTGTTTCCTTGGCCAGGTCGTTCGTTCCGGCCACAAGGCATTCGAGCCGGGCGGCGCGGTGGCGCGCCAGCTCCGCCGTCTCCGGCAGGTTGATCAGTCCGGCCGGGGTCTCCACCATCGCCCACAACCGCAAGGCTTCGGGCGCATCGGTCTCGGCCAGCGCATCAGCCACGTTCAGCACGTCCTGCGGATTGTTGACCTTCGGCAACAGGATGGCATCGGGGCGACAGCTACGTGCGGCCAGCAGGTCTTCCGCACCCCATTCCGAGGAGAGCGCATTGATACGGATGATCCGTTCCCCCTGCGCCTGCGGATGCTCGCGGAAATGGGCGCGCATGGCCTCCCGCGCATCCGCCTTCTCGCCGGGCGCCACGGCATCTTCCAGATCGAAGATCACACAATCGCAATCAAGCCCGGCCGCCTTGGCCATGGCCTTGGCGTTGGATGCCGGAACATAGAGCACCGCGCGGCGCGGCCGGTAGGGTCGTTCAAACATTGTCCTCTCCGCAATCGCGCGAACCTATCCGCGCGCCGCACCTGCTTGCAAGGGCGTCTGCGGGAATTGCGCTGCGAAACCAGCCTGCACGAAATCTGCTGAAACAGTGCGCGGGACTTCGCCAAACCGGCCCCACACCGTGCAAAGGCCCACGGCAGGATTGCCCCATGCGACACGCACCTGATCTGAACCGCCTTCGCCGCCGCTTGCCGTTCCGCCTCCTGAAGGAAGGCTGGTGGCTTCCCTTCGATCCCGCTGCGCGAACCTTCGACCGGTCCGCCGAAAGCCTGGAGCTGATTCCGTGAAGAGACGTTTCCACGCTGGCGCTCTGCTGCCGATGATGCTGGCAACCACGGTTCTGGTCGCCCTGGCCGACCACAGCCTTGCCGGTCCATTGGGCGGCTTTGCCTTTGCCCTGCCCGTCGCCGCCACGTTCCTTTCGGCCCTCGCCTTCCACCGCGCGATCGGATGGCACCCCTTGGCTATGGCCATGCTGTGCAGCGTGCTGGCTTCGGCAGTGCTGGCGGAAAACCTGTCTCCGCTGTCATTCGCCATGGCCCTGTCGCTTGCCTCCTTGGCCATCATTGCACTGTCCGGCTTCAAACCGTCCGGAGCAATGAGTCTTCTCGGGCGCTTCATCCTGACAAGCCTGCTGGCGCCGCTCACGCTCGCATTTGACCTGCTGCGGCTGAACCGGGCGCGCCGGCACATGGGCAAGCCGGTCCTGCGCAGGATGCAGCTCGGTGTCTGGTTGATGCCCGTCAGCGCCGCCCTCGTCTTCCTGCTGCTGTTCATCTCGGCCAATCCCGTCCTCGACCACTGGATCGCGGCATTCGACATCGCATGGCTCCTTGAGTGGATCGATATCGGCCGGCTTGTTCTCTGGGCCGTGCTGGCGGGCATGATCTGGCCGGTGCTGCGCGCCCGCCTGCCATTGCGACTCCGCATTTCAGGGACCGTTGCCGCAAAGCGCGCCGGGACGACTTCAGTGGCTGCGGGGAACGGCGTGCTCGAAACCTTTTTCGGGGAGGCCGCGATCCTGCGGGCGCTGGTCCTGTTCAACCTGCTCTTTGCTCTCCAGACATCAATGGACATCGCCTATCTGTGGGGCGGTGTCGCACTGCCCGACGGCATGAGCTATGCGGGCTATGCCCATCGCGGCGCCTATCCGTTGATCGTGACCGCCCTGCTGGCCGCCGGTTTCGTGCTGGCCGCGACACGTCCGGGCACGGCACCTGCCACCAACCCTGCCATCCTCCTGCTGGTCGGTGTCTGGGTGATGCAGAACATCGGCCTCGTCCTCTCCTCCATCCTCAGGCTCGATCTCTATGTGTCGGTCTATGCGCTGACCTATTGGCGGGTGGCAGCCTTCATCTGGATGGGCCTCGTTGCAGCCGGTCTGGCACTGATCCTGATCCGCATTGCCACAAGGCGCAGCATCGACTGGCTGGTTGGAGCGAACCTCGCCATCCTCGCATGTGTGCTCATGGCATCCTGCTTCGTGAATTTCGCGAGCCTGATCGCCACCCACAATGCCAACCAGATGCTTTCCGGCAAGGCACGGCCCGTCATGCTCGATGCCGCATACATGGGGAGCCTTGGGCCACAAGCCCTGCCTGCCATCACGCGTCTGCTGGAAGAATGCCGCAGGGAGGACGGGTCGCGTCTCAATGCCCGCCAATGCGGTACACTTGAGCGCTACAGGGCCGCTCTGACCCGGCAGCACGAGGAAGCCATGGGCGGCGACTGGCGCGGGAAGGGTTTACGGAGCCTGCGGCTTGCCGCCAGGATCGCTGATAACCCGCAATTGACACAAACCATGCCACAATACTTCGACGGGCAGACCAGCGGAGACCGCGAGCCATGAGCGCCACCATTCTTGTCGCGGACGATGATCCGCACATTCGCGATGTCATCCGCTATGCGCTCGGACAGGCCGGCATGAGCGTTGTGGAGGCCGCCGATGGCGCGCAGGCGCTGGTCAAGGCGCGTGACATCGCGCCCGCGCTGGTCGTGCTGGACGTCGGCATGCCGGAACTCGACGGACTGGAAGTCTGCCGCGAGTTGCGCAAGTCATCGTCTGTACCGGTGCTCTTTCTCTCGGCACGAGACGAGGAGATTGACCGCATTCTCGGGCTGGAGATGGGCGGCGACGACTACGTGACAAAGCCCTTCTCGCCGCGCGAATTGGTGGCCCGTGTCAAGGCGATCCTGAAGCGCGCGCAACCGGGAATGACCGTGCACGGGCAGGCCGATGAGGAAACCCACGGCGCCTTCGCCCTTGACCGCGAGGCGCGGATTGCACGCTTCGCAGATGAGGCGGTGGACCTCACCGCGCTGGAATTCAACATCATGGCCGTGCTGATGCGCCAGCGCCGCCGGGTCTTCACCCGCGACCAGATCATGCAGGCCGCCTATGACGGCAACATCCACGTCTCCGACCGCACCATCGACAGTCATATCCGCAACATCCGCGCAAAGCTCTCCAAGGCCGGCTGCGGCAGCGTGATCGATACGGTGCATGGCGTCGGCTTCCGGCTCGGGGCCTGCGAACCGGTATGAGAACACCGGCGACAAGCCGCAAATGGCGGCCCCATCTGCGCACGGTGATCGTTGCGATCCTGCTGGTGGCGCTTGCCCTTCCGTTGACCGGCCTGTTCTTCTTCCGCGTTTATGAAAACCAGCTCATCCGCCAGACCGAAAGCGAGCTGATTGCCCAGGCCGCCGTCCTGGCCGCCACGCTCTCGGCAAACTTGGACAATTCGGGCGCCACTGATGCAGAGCTCGGCCCGCTCTTGCCACGCGACGTCAGCCCAGACCCTGCCGAACCCTGGCAGCCGGTCCTGCCACGCCTGGACCTGGCTGTTGACAGCATCCTTGGACAGCGTTCCGACGCCCGTCCGGCCATGCGACCCGCCGCGCGCGCCTGGCTCGAGGCCGGCGCAGCAATCGGCCCTGTTCTTGCCCAAACCCAGAAAGCGACGCTGGCCGGATTCCGCATCCTGGATCCGCACGGCACGGTGATTGCCGGAGGCGGAGAGACCGGGCTTTCGCTCGCCCATGTTCCGGAAGTCGCCGCCGCGCTCGCCGGCCGTGTCACGCCTGTCCTGCGCATCCGCGTGTCCGACCAGCCGCCACCGCCGGTTTACTCGGTTTCGCGCGGCACGAAGGTGCGCGTTTTCCTCGCCTATCCGGTGGTGCTGAGGAACCGCGTCGCTGGTGCCATCTATGTGTCGCGCACACCATCCAACATCGTGAAGCACCTGCATGAGGAGCGCGGCAAGCTGGCGCTGGCTGCCCTGGCAACGCTCAGTGCCACCTTGCTGATCGGCTTCGTCGCAGCCCGCACCATCACCCGGCCCATCCTCGAACTGACCGGGCGCACACGTCGCATCGCCGCAGGCGACGCGACGGCCATGGAACCGCTCGCCCACCACGGAACGTCGGAAATCGCAGAATTGTCGGCCAGCTTTCTCACCATGGCCGCCAAATTGAGGGAACGCTCCGACCACGTGGCGAATTTCGCAAATCATGTCAGCCATGAACTGAAATCGCCATTGACCTCCATCCAGGGTGCCGCCGAATTGATGCGCGACGCCGGGGACGCGATGACGCCGGAGGAACGGGCACGCTTTCTCGAAAACATGATTGGCGATTCCCGGAGGATGACCGAGCTTGTCCGCCGCCTCTTCGATCTCGCGCGCGCCGAAGCTGCACCGGAAGACCGCGGACCCTCGACCCTCGCTCAGGTGCTCACCGGTTCCGCCGCCACCATGCCGCCGGATATCACCTGCACGACGGGCAGCGACATTCCCCTTGCCATCGGAGTCGACGCGCTGGCCGCCATCATGGCCAATCTGGCCGCCAATGCCGGCCAGCACGGCGCGACCCGGCTGGAACTGGAAGCGGTGCGCGACGGCGATGCCGTGACCATGACCGTTCAGGATGACGGCAGCGGCATCTCGGACAACAATCGCAAGCGCATCTTTGAACCCTTTTTCACGACACGGCGTGCCGAAGGTGGAACCGGGCTCGGCCTCGGCATCGTGCGTGCCATGCTGCACGCCCATGACGGCGCCATCGCGCTTGCCGCCTCTTCCTCCCCTTCCCAAGGTGCACGATTCGTGATCACTCTTCCCGCATGGACGCCGGACCGGCACACCTGACCGGTCCCGGCGTTCGCGCGGCAGGAAGGGCTTCACACATGCGCCGTTTTGACGTGGTGATCGCGGGCGGGGCCATTGTCGGATCCTCCGTGGCCTGGTTCCTGCGCGAAAACGGTTTCGGCGGTTCGATTGCACTGATCGAGCGCGACAGCGGCTTCAGCCATGCCGCCACGACCCTCTCCTGCGCCTCGATCCGTCAGCAATTCTCCATTCCCGAAAACATCGCCCTGTCGCAATTCACGCTGCGCCTTTTCCGCAACCTGACAGCTGTATTCGGACCGGAAGCCGATATCGGCTTTCGCGAAAATGGCTATCTCATGCTGGCAAGCGAGGCGGGGCTGCCGGTGCTTCAGGCCAACCATGACGTCCAGACCCGCGCCGGGGCGGATATCCTGCTGGAGAATGCGGAGGCGCTGGCGCGGCGTTTTTCCTGGCTGAACACCAAAGGCATTGCAGCGGGGGCCTATGGCCGGACGGGGGAAGGCTGGTTTGACGCCCACGGATTGCTGGCCCTTTTCCGCGACGGGCTGAAAACCCGCGACGTCACGATGATCAATGCGGGCGTGACAGGGATTTCCGTATCATCCGGCCGCGTCACCGGCGCAACGCTCACCACTGGCGAGGCGCTCACCTGCGGCCTTCTTGTCAACGCGGCGGGACCGCAGGCCGGTGACCTCGCAGCAATGGCGGGGCTGTCCCTGCCCGTCGAGCCGCGCAAGCGCTCCGTCTTCGTGTTCGAGGCCCGCGACCGCTTCAGCGACATGCCGCTGATGGTCGATCCCTCCGGCATCTATGTGCGCCCGGAAGGTTCGGTCTACATTTGCGGCGGCGCGGAGGATCATGATGCCGACCGGCGGGCAGACCCGGATGACTTCGAGCCGGACTGGCCGCTTTTCGAGGAGCGCATCTGGCCTGTGCTGGCCTGTCGCGTCCCGGCCTTCGAGGCGATCCGCCCCGGCCGGGCATGGGCCGGACACTATGATTACAACACGCTCGACCAGAACGCCGTGATCGGCGCCCACCCCGAACTGACCAATTTCATCTTCTGCAACGGCTTCTCCGGTCATGGGCTGCAGCAGGCTCCGGCGGCGGGCAACGCCGTGGCCGAGCTGATCCTGCACGGTCAATACCGCACCATAGACTGCACACCCTTCGCCTGGGAACGGATTGCCGCCAACGCCCCGCACCGCGAACTTTGCGTGATCTGACCACGAGTGTCCCGCCAAACCTGCCGCCGGAACGCCCCGGTTGCGCACTCGGCCCTTGAATTGCCCGGATGCGGTTCCCAACTGTTTCTCAGACACGTTCCAGCAAGGACAAGACCCATGACCCGTCTGCGCAATGCCCTTCTCGCGGCCCTCGCGCTAGCCGCCGCGCTCGCCGGTACCTTCCTGCTCGCCACCATCGGGCTGGCGGTTCTGGGCGGTGTCGTTCTGGCCGGCGTGGCGGGGTCCATCGCCATGGCCGTGACGGCACGCCGTCACAAGCCTTCCGCTGCCCATGCCTACACGGTGCGCAAGGATGCGCGCGGAACCATCATCGAGATGTGATCCCGCCTGATTTCTGTCAGGGCACGCGCCGTCACCGCTTGCGGCGCGGGCCGCACGGCTTTCCCCTTTGCATCGCGTGCCGCCTTTGCTAAAGGCAGCGCAACTGGAATTCAGGGAAGCCCGCCATGGACAAGTTCACCAAGCTCACCGGGGTCGCTGCGCCGCTGCCGATCGTCAACATCGACACGGACATGATCATCCCGAAGGATTACCTGAAGACGATCAAGCGCACGGGCCTCTCCAAGGGCCTGTTTGCGGAAATGCGCTTCAACGAAGACGGCTCGGAAAACCCGGACTTCGTGCTCAACAAGCCGGCCTACCGCAAGGCGCAGATTCTGGTTGCCGGTGACAATTTCGGCTGCGGCTCCTCGCGCGAGCACGCCCCTTGGGCGCTTCTCGACTACGGCATCCGCTGCGTGATCTCCACGTCATTCGCCGACATCTTCTACAACAACTGCTTCAAGAATGGCATCCTGCCGATCAAGGTCAGCCAGGAAGACCTCGACAAGCTGATGGATGACGCCCAGCGCGGCGCCAATGCCACGCTGACCGTCGATCTTGAAGCCCTCGAAATTCGTGGACCCGATGGCGGCGTGATCACTTTCGATCTGGATGATTTCAAGCGCCACTGCCTGCTGAACGGTCTCGACGACATCGGCCTGACCATGGAAAAGGCCGATTCCATTGCCGCCTTCGAGAAAAAGACGGCTGCCGAGCGTCCCTGGGCCTGATCTCCGATGACACCGTTTGTCCCGAAACGTCTGGAGCCGGTCGCCTTCGGCCTGCTCCTTTCGGGACTGATGTCGGCCATCGTGTCCGGCCTTGCCACCTTTCTGGCCACCGGCCCGGTCGGCAACTTTCTGCTTCTGTGGCTGCGCGCATGGGTACCGTCCTGGATGGTTTCCTTTCCCGCCGTCCTTGTGGTCGCTCCCATCGTGCGGCGCATCCTCAGGCACATCGTCAAGGCCGTCTGACGCTCTGCTTTTTTCTCCTCGCGGCCGGATCATACCCTAATGCGCAAGCTCATCTCCACAGGCTCCCCATTTGAAAAGCAGGCCGGCTATTCACGCGCTGTCGTTGAAGGCGACATGTGCTTCGTTTCCGGCACGACCGGCTACGATTATGCGACCATGACCATGCCGGAGAGCGCCGAGGATCAGGCGCGCAACATCTTCGCCACGGTCTCCAAGGCTCTCGAAGACGCCGGTTTCTCGCTCGCCGATGTGGTGCGTGCGGTCTATTACGTCACGGACGCCACCTATGCCGCCGATGTCTTCAAGGTGACCGGCGAGCATTTCGGCGACATCCGCCCGGCCGCCACCATGGTCGTCGCGGGCCTGATCAAGCCGGAAATGAAGGTCGAGATCGAGCTGACCGCCAGGAAGCGCCAGTGAGATAAGGTCCGTGAGCATCCGATGACACCTGTCCCGGACTGGCCAGGGCATCATGGTCCGGGATGTGGCGTCCCGCTCGCCCATGGATCACCTCAAATCCGGCTTGGCCCGGCTCATGATTGCCCGGCACGGCAACCCGCACGAGACCGTGCCAACCCCTCCATGCGCGTCAAAAGAGGCTCCTCGATGCTGCGCGTGCTGCCAAGCACCTTGCATCTGCGCCAGCCGGAAGCTAGCTAGACGGCAACATTCTGTCCTCAAAGGAACCAAGGCATGGCTTCGCGCAAACTTCTCCTGCTTCCCGGTGACGGCATCGGCCCCGAGGCCATGGCCGAGGTCCGCAAACTGATCGCCTACATGAATGCCGAACTCGATGCCGGTTTCGAGACCGAGGAAGGCCTTGTCGGCGGCTGCGCCTATGACGCTCATGGACAGGCGATTTCCGACGGGGACATGGACAAGGCCATGGCGGCCGATGCCGTCCTGTTCGGCGCGGTCGGCGGCCCGAAGTGGGACAACGTTCCCTATGAGATGCGTCCGGAGGCGGGCCTTCTGCGCCTGCGCAAGGACATGGAACTGTTTGCCAACCTGCGCCCAGCCATCTGCTATCCCGCGCTGGCTGCCTCCTCTTCGCTCAAGCCGGAAGTGGTGGAAGGCCTCGACATCCTGATCGTCCGCGAACTGACCGGTGGCGTCTATTTCGGCGAACCCAAGGAGATCATCGATCTCGGCAATGGCCAGAAGCGCGGCATCGACACGCAGGTCTATGACACCTTCGAGATCGAGCGCATCACCGGCGTCGCCTGCGAGCTGGCCCGCACCCGTTCCAACAAGGTGTGCTCGATGGAAAAGCACAATGTCATGAAGTCGGGTGTGCTCTGGAAGGAAGTGGTCTCGCAGGTCCACAAGGCGAAATATGCCGATGTGGAACTGAGCCACATGCTGGCCGACGCCGGCGGCATGCAGCTGGTACGCTGGCCCAAGCAGTTCGACGTGATCGTGACCGACAACCTTTTCGGCGACATGCTTTCTGACGTCGCGGCCATGCTGACCGGCTCCCTCGGCATGCTGCCCTCTGCCTCGCTCGGCGCGCCGGACCCGGTAACCGGCAGCCGCAAGGCGCTCTATGAGCCGGTGCATGGCTCGGCTCCCGACATTGCCGGCAAGGGCATCGCCAACCCGATCGCCATGATCGCCTCGTTTGCCATGTGCCTGCGCTATTCCTTCAACATGGTCGATCATGCCGACCGGTTGGAAAAGGCGATCGCGGAAGTTCTGGACGAAGGCATTCGCACCGGCGACATCATGTCGGAAGGTTGCCGCCAGGTGACAACGGCCGAGATGGGTGACACGATCCTCGCGCGTTTCAAGGCACTGTCGGCCTGAAGGACCTGAATGGCTGAGCTTTTCACCCCGAATGTCCTGATCGCGCTCGCCATCACGGTGGGCGCGGGTCTGGCCACGGTGATCGGCTCGTTTCTCGTCGTCTTCGCGCGGCATACCAACACGAGGCTTCTGGCCTTCGGCCTCGCCTTCGCGGCCGGGGCCATGGTCTATGTCTCGCTGGTCGAGATATTCGTGAAGTCGCAAATCGCCTTCGGAGCGGTTCACGACAGCAAGACCGCATACACCTATGCAACGCTCTGGTTTTTTGCCGGGGTCGGGCTGCTGGTCCTGATCGACCGTCTGGTCCCCAATCCCCATGCCTCCATCGACAGCGAGCATGTGGACAAGGTGGTCGATGATCCCGACAAGCCCGTCGCCGACATCACGATGGTCCATCATCACCACGAGCAGGCCTTGAAACGGGTCGGCCTGATGGCGGCGCTGGCCATCACGGGCCACAATCTGCCCGAAGGGCTCGCCACCTTTTTTGCCACGCTGGAAGACCCCCGCGTCGGCCTCGCGCTGGCGCTGGCCATCGCAATCCACAATATCCCCGAAGGCGTGTCGATTGCCGTGCCGGTCTACTATGCCACGCGCTCAAAGGCGAAAGCGATCTGGGCCACGGTCATATCCGGGGTTGCGGAGCCCTTCGGTGCCATTGTCGGCTACCTGATCCTGGCTCCGTTTCTTTCCGATGACGTGTTTGGCGCGGTTTTCGGCATTCTCGCCGGTGCGATGGTGTTCCTCGCTCTCGATGAACTGCTGCCCGCCGCACGCCGCTATGCCCACGGACACGAAACCGTTTACGGCATGGTGATTGGCATGGGCATGATGGCGGTGAGCCTGGTGCTGTTCAAATAAGCCCCTGCGCCAACGCCCGGCGGGCCGTTCGATCGGCCTGACCCTTGCGCCGGGGTCCGCCGCTGGCGTCCCGCATGTCTGCTCCTTCTGGCGCAATTGACTCTTGCGCGAATCCTTCATAAAGCACCGGCGCACACCCTTGGAGACAACCATGCGCGGCCTTCTGATGGCTTTGATGTTGATTGGACCGGCTTCCCTGCCGGGCGATCGCGCGCGTGCCTCCACCAAAACCACGGCCAAAAAAACGACCACCACCACGGTCTGATCCTTCTTGGCCTGTTCCCTGACGCTCCCCGGGACAGTCCGGGGAGGCGAAAGCCCCGAACCGCCGGTGGCGGCAGGGGTTGAAGCCAGGGGAGCTCAAGAACTCAAGGACATGACGACAATGGGTTTCAAGGTTGCAGTTGCAGGTGCCACGGGAAACGTGGGCCGCGAGATGCTCAACATCCTGGAAGAACGCGGCTTCCCGGTTTCCGAAATCGTACCGCTGGCTTCGCGCCGTTCGGTCGGCCAGGAGGTTTCCTACGGCGACAAGACGCTGAAGGTCCAGGCGCTGGAGAATTATGATTTCTCCGACACTGACATCTGCCTGATGTCGGCCGGTGGCGCCGTTTCCAAGGAATGGTCGCCGAAGATCGGCAAGCAGGGCTGCGTCGTCATCGACAATTCCTCGTCCTGGCGCTACGACGCCGACGTGCCGCTGATCGTTCCGGAAGTGAACCCGGATGCCATCGACGGTTTCACCCGCAAGAACATCATCGCCAACCCGAACTGCTCGACGGCCCAGCTGGTCGTCGCGCTGAAGCCGCTGCATGACCGCGCAACGATCAAGCGCGCCGTCGTTTCCACCTACCAGTCGGTGTCCGGCGCGGGCAAGGAAGGCATGGACGAGCTGTTCAACCAGTCGCGTGCCGTCTTCGTGTCGGATCCCATCGAGCGCAAGAAGTTCACCAAGCGTATCGCCTTCAACGTGATCCCGCACATCGACGTCTTCATGGAAGACGGCTACACGAAGGAAGAGTGGAAGGTTCTGGCCGAAACGAAGAAGATCCTCGATCCGAAGATCAAGGTGACCTGCACGGCCGTGCGCGTTCCCGTCTTCATCAGCCACTCCGAAAGCGTGAACCTGGAATTCGAGAAGCCGATCACGCCCGAGGAAGCCCGCGAGATCCTGCGCGAGGCCCCCGGCTGCCAGGTCATCGACAAGCGCGAGGACGGCGGCTACATCACGCCGCACGAGGCTGCCGGTGAGGATGCCACCTTCATCTCGCGCATCCGCGAGGACGCGACCGTGGAAAACGGGCTCGCCATGTGGGTGGTGTCGGACAACCTGCGCAAGGGCGCGGCGCTGAATGCCGTGCAGATTGCCGAACTTCTGATCGCGCGCGGCCTGATCAAGCCGAAGGCAGCTGCCTGACCGGATTGCCTGCCGCCTTGAACTGAAGGAAAGCCCGGCGTGATGCCGGGCTTTCTGCTTTCAGGCAGCTCCTTGGACCAAAAGGCAGTTGCCGCGCGCGCGCCATCCTTCCATCTTCCGCCCACCGGGGAGGACGGGATGACCAAGCCGAAACTGGCGGCAACACGGCGCATTGGCCTGCTTCTGGTAGCAGGCGGCGCGTTCCTGTCCGCCATTTCGCTGCTGGTTCCGATTCCGGGCGGCGCGCGCTCACAACACGGCTCGACCGCGGAAAGGGCGGTGCGAAGCGCCGCGCTGGAACTTCTCGACCGGGTTGCGGCCAGCACGGAATCCGGTGATGTCGCCTCCATCCGCATGGCCTATCTGCAGGAGCCTCTGATTGCCGGGGCCATCGCCTTTTCGGCTGCCGGCGAACGGCTCTACCCACCCATGTCCGAGGTCATTCACGTACGCGACCGGGACAGCATGCTGGCCCTCGACAGCGCGGCCCAACTGGCCGAAGCCGCGCGGCCGGGCTCGTCGCCGGTGGCCGGGCGCGTCTGGGATGGCGAAGGGCGTTTGCTGCTGTTCTGCCAAAGGCCGTCCGGCCGCCAATATGCCTGCGTGCTGACACCGGTGCCCCGCTTCGTTACCCGCGTCAACGAGATTTCGGGGCAAGCCATACCGGTTCTCCCGGCCTCCATCGATACCGCGCCGGAGCAGCGCCTCGCCGGATTTCCCTTCCTCGCCGTGCCGGGGGCGGGTTCCTCGGGCATATCGTCGCTCATGCGCCTGATTGGTCTCCTCGCCGGTTTTTCGATTGCTGTTCTCGGACTGATGCAACGGCAGCCCGGCGCATCCTTGGCAGCGCCCCAAGCATCGGCAAGTGCGCCAGAAGCCACTGCAATCTCGCCCGGTTTCCGGATGCATGACCTCACGGTGTTTCCGGAAGCACTCCGCGCCGGGCGCGCAGGTCAGGTGATCGAACTGACGGCCCGCGACCTTCGCATCCTGGCGCTGCTTCATGAGCGGGCGGGACGGCCGGTCTCCAAGGACGAACTCTACGATGCAGCCTGGGGCCGGAACTACATGCCGAATTCGAGGGCCCTGGAACAGTACATCCTTTCCCTCCGGCGCAAGCTTGAAGTTTCGCCGGACCTGCCGCCCGTTATCGAGACCGTGCACGGCCACGGATACCGCTTCGACCCCCAGTCCCGGGGCTGAAATCCGCATTCTTGCAAATTTCTTGCATCCGACTTGGCAACGCCTGACACTTGCACAGCGCTCCTGTGGCATCCCCGGCCGGACACAGGAGGAGATGCCCATGACCAGCACCCGCAAGACAAATTACCTTCGCGCCGTGCGTATCGGTACCCAGGCCACGGCGCTGTTTTGTGTTGCGCTTGCCGTGGCACCTGCCTTCGCCAATGACGAATATGGCGACACCAATCCCGACGAGCTGTCGATCAGCTATTTCCTGAAGAAGCTCCAGCGCGGCGAAGGTGAAGCCATGGGTTCGGTCCACGGTTACGCAGCCGCGAAATCAGCCGACTATGCCACGGCCCGCGCAATCTTCGGCATTCTTGCCCAGCGCGGCAACGCCCAGGCGATGACCTGGATGAGCTGGCTGGATGACAACGGCTTCGGTGCTCCGGAAAACTCCAAGGCCTCGGCTGAATGGGACCGCAAGGCCATGGAGGCGGGAAGCCATGTCGGCACCTTCAATTTCGGACTCGACAAGCTTCGCGGGCGCGGCGTTCCGCTCGACATCGATGGTGGCAAGCAGCTGATCCGTGATGCAGCAGCCAAGGGCGACGAGACGGCAGCCAGACTGGTGGAACATGACTTCGATCTCGACGTGGTCACACCGGACGCCGACAACTGGAAATACAATCCCTACCTCTACTGAGCTCCCTCCTGCTGACAGCAGCACTCCCGGACGTAGTCCATGGCGGCTGCCGGCAGACCAAGCCTAGTTCGGCCGGTAACAGAACCTGTTACCGGTCGACGGGTTCCGGGCGCATTCTCCGCCCGGCGCAACCGGGTGGGGCTCCAGCGCGGTCGGCGCGCCGTTGATCGTGTCGCCATGGCTGCCGCGCACGATCTTCGTTTCCGACCCGGATGGCCAGCGATAGGTGATGACGAGTTCCTTGCCGCCGTTGCCGTCCCGGGCGGACTGGCTGCGCGTGCAGGGCTCCCTGTCCTTGTAGGGTTCGCTGTCGCCCACCGTGCATTCGCCTGTAGCATCGGCAGGCGCCTCAGGAGATGCAGGAGCCGCCACGGAGGCCTTCTTCGTGCCCTCCATCGTCTTGGCGGGCAGGCTTGCCAGCGGCGTACCCGGCTCGGTGAACTGCCAGGCCTCCAGATAGGTGTCGCCATTGCCGCTGCGCCCAGTCAGCGAGACGATCGCCGGATATTGCGGGCCGACAAAGGCGATCTTGCAGCTGTCACCGCTGATCTCGTTGATCATGACAGTGAATGTATCCGGCTCGCCGCTGACGGGATCGGCGGGAAAGCCCCAGTTCTGTTCATCCGCCGCCCTGTCAAAACGCCAGGCCCAAGCATTCATGCAACCCCGCGACAGGGCCTTCGCATCCTTCGGGAACGGCATGTCGAGCGGCCCGACCGCGATGTCCCAACGCCCGGCCTCTCCGGTGGTCGTGATGTGGTGCATGGAATCTGCGGGTGTTCCCAGCATCACGCCGAGTAGTGACATGCGGATGTTGTATCCGCCATCGGGCTCACCGGTGAGGATGAGTTCGGTGATGGCACTGCCGACGGTGCCCAGCGCCACGTCATAGGCGCGATTGACCGTATCCTTGTCATAATTGCCTTCGGGCACGACCAGCGCCGGCGCGTGGAAGCCAAGCTTGCCGCGCGGATGCAGCACCCGCCAGCGCACGGCCCGTTCCGCCTGCTCGGAAACGTGACGTCCAGCCATGAAGATCAGGGCGCAGGCAGATTCGCAGGCTGCGCCCCCCTCGATGCGCGTCCCGATATTCTTTTCGGAAAGCAGCCGTGCAATCCGCACCGCCTCGCCGAACGAGCCACCCGGACTGTCGAGACACAGAACCGCATAATTGGCATTGTCTGTGGCAATGGCCTCGAAGGCGGCGATGTCGCCGTTTTCCAGCGTGCCGGTGAAGCGGTGCGTGCAGGCGCCAGTATCTTGCGCACCCGGAAAGTCACCGCTGTCGGCGCGCAGCGGCCCGAGGGTATCCAGTGTCCCCGCCGAAGCAATCGCCGGAACAAGCATCATCAGGATCAACAGGGCCGCGCGCATGGTCTTCCTCGCTCTCGTTGCATCCAGTTTTTCAGGGCCTACATGAACAGGAGATGAGTGAAACCTCTCCAGGTCACCTGGACAGGTAACAAAACCGGTTGCCGGTCTTGGGGTTCATCGCGCACTCACCCTGGCCGCGCGGGTTGGGTTCCAGGCGTGTCGAACCGCCATTGATGGTCGTCCCCCGGCGATCAGCCACCACCACCGTCTTTGCGCCGGAAGGCCAGGTGTAGGTCGTAATCGCCTTCAATCGCTTTCCCGAACCCTCGGTGCGCTCTTCCCGGATGCAGGGTTCGTCATCAAAAAAGGACGGCGGCTCACCAACAGTGCATTGTCCGTTTGCACCGGCCAGTGTGGTTGCAGAAACATCGGGTACCGTGAGAACCGGCCTGATGTTCCCGGTTTTCGCAGGGCCTCGCGGCAGGTCGGCGAGGCGAGTGGAGGGATCGAGAAACCCCCACGGCGCGAGGTCCATGGTACCGCGACCGGTCGTGTCAATCCGGGTCAATTCTGTCAACGCCGCGTTCTCGCGCTCGACTCCGAACGTGCAGCTGTCGCCTGACATCTCATCGATGATGACGGAGGGCCGGTTGAAGCCGTTGTCCTGCTGCATCGAAACGGGGTAGGCACTATCGATGCGTACGCCTGCTTCGTCGTGGAGCCAGCGCCAGGCGTTTTCGCACCCCTGCGTCAGGGTGCGCGCATCAGCGCGTCCCGAAAGGGCGACCGGTCCGACATCAATGTCCCAACGGGCGGCCTGATCCACTGTTTGCACGTAAAACATTGAGGCCGCGGGCGTGTTGAGCATGTGGCCGAGCAGGGAAACCTTCATCATGGCCCCATCCTGAAATTCCTTGCGCAGGATCAGGTCGAAAATCGAACGCGCAACCGTCGCCATCGCGAGGTCGTAGGCGCGCGTGACAGAAGCGGCGTCATAGTCTCCACCCTCAACCTGGAGGGCCGGTGCGTGAAATCCCAGGCGGCCATGCGGGTCCAGGACTCGCCAGCGGTAGTTTCCCGATTCGAAGGAGTTGAATGAACCGGCCATGAAAACCAGGGCGCACGCGCTTTCACAGCGTTGTCCTGCATCTATGCGCGTTCCCATTAGCCGCTCGGACAGAATTCTCGCGATGGCAATCGCTTCAACAAAGGAACCGCCGGGACTATCAAGGCAGATCTGGGCAAAGTTGCCCTGGGGAATCTCCAAACGGGCAAACAGTTGGCTGTCGCCCTTTTCGATCAGACCGGAGAAGCGATGGGTGCAGGGATAGGCAGTATCGACAGAAGTGAGCTCGACGAACTTTTCTTCAAGTGGCACGAGCGGTTCCAGCTTTCCGGCAATCGCCGGACTTATTCCCGCCATCAGGACGACCATCACGTTCCGGATCAATCGCATCGGCACTTCCCCCTCGCCACGGACTTATTAATAACGAAGCGGAAGAACGGGGGAACCCTTCAGGGTTGAACTCCGGCCAAAGTCCTCACATTTCCCCTTCGCTGAGAACACCGAGCCCGCGTCCGCGCATCATGGCTTCCGCGCTCGGCATCTTGCCGCGGAAGGCCGTGTAAAGCTCTTCCGGGTCCTGCGATCCCCCCGCCGAATAGATGTGCTTCTTCAGTTTTGCCGCCAGTTCCGGATCGAACGGATCACCCGCTTCCTTGAAGGCCTCGAAGGCGTCTGCATCCAGCACTTCAGACCAGAGATAGGAATAGTAGCCGGCTGAATATCCGTCGCCCGCAAACACGTGCTGGAAATGCGGCGTCCTGTGCCGCATGGCGATGGCATCCGGCTTTTGCAGCCGTTCCATTGTTTCGGTTTCGAATCGAATCGGGTCTTCCGGGGCATGGCGGCCTTCATGGAACGCCATGTCCATCAGCGCCGAGGCCGTGAACTCC
>JACKJW010000017.1 GCA_020637755.1 Brucellaceae bacterium
ATACGATCACCTATACCTATACGGTGACCAACAACGGCAACGTGTCGATGTCGAACGTCACCCCCATCGATACCGGCCCGACTTTTGACGGGGAGCCTGGCACTGGCACATTGGGTGGCTTTACGCTGACCACCGGCGCTCTTCCGCTGGCTCCGGGGGCCACCTTGACGTACACCGCAGTGTACACGATGTCGGCTGCGGACGTCTTCAATGCCGCCGGTGTCACCGATGCCGTGTCGAACGTCGCAACGGTTTCCGGCGAAACGCCGGCCGGAATGCCCTTCACCGATCCCGACCCTTCCAACACGGCTACCACCACCATCGATGCATTCCCGGCGCTCAACATCGTGAAGGCATCCTCGACGGCCGGTCCGGTCAATGTCGGCGACACGATCACCTATACCTATACCGTCACCAACACGGGCAACGTCGCCATCACGGATGTGTCGATCACCGATACGCATGAAGGCGTAGCCATCACTGCGGGCCTCATCGCTTCGGAAAGCCTCACCTCTGACGGTCCGCTCGCCAGCCAGACCAACGCCATCACCTCGAGTGACGCCACGGCCAGTGACGGCACCTGGAGCCTTCTCCAGCCCGGCGCGGTCGTGACCTTCACCTACGTCCACACCGTCACACAGGCCGAATTCGACGCTCAGTAAGGCACAGCCCGGAACAAGGCAGGGTCAGGAACGTGGGACCGGTCAGCACATGCGGCAGAAAGTGGAGGGGCGCCCTTCGGGGCGTCACCCGGCTTGCCGCCGCTTGCGTGCTGCTGACCGGTCAACTGGGGCCCGTCTATGCAGCCATTGACAACGACGCGGTCGCGACCGGCACCTATGCCGGAACCGGCCCTGCGGTTTCGGTGATCTCTGTGCCGTCGTCGCAGTCGGTGACCGTCGCCGCGCCCAATGCCGCTCTGGTGGTTCACAAGAGTGCCGGAACCATCGTCGACACCAATGGTTCCGGCGTTACCGATGCCGGTGACACGATCACGTGGACATTCAGCGTCAGCAACACCGGGAACGTGACCCTCGCGGGCGTGCAGATCGCCGATCCCTCGGCCACGGTTTCAGGTGGTCCGATCGCGAGCCTGGTGCCCGGCGCAACCGACACATCCACCTTTACGGCGGCCCGTCTTCTGACGCAGGCAGACATCGACGCCGGCGGTGTCGAAAATTCCGCCACCGCAACAGCGTCCTCGCCGGGCGCATCCGGTGATGTGACCGACGTGTCGGATGCCGGCGATGAAACAGCCGAAACGCCGGATCTTTCCGGTGCCACCGATGGAGACCCGACCAACGACCCGACGGTGACCGCGATCACACGCGCGCCGTCCTTCACGGTCGCCAAGGCGAGCGTGACGCCCTCCTTCGCCGCAGTTGGCGACAGCGTGGAGTTCCTGGTCACGGTGACGAACACCGGCAACGTGACGCTCACCAATGTGACACCGGTGGATGCAGGCGCCGACAGCCTGACCTGCGTGGCGGGTCTGCCGATCCCGGCCATCCTGCCTGGCGCGGCCGAAACCTGCACGGCAACCCACATTGCCGATGCCACGGAGGTGGCAGGCGGCACGATCACCGACACGGTGTCTGTCACAGCGAACGCGCAGGGCGGAATCACGCTGCCGGCGCAGCAGGCAACCGCCACCATCGCCTCGACGAGCGCCGACATTTCCACGGTCAAGACACTCGTCTCCGCCAACCCGGCCCCGGCTCAGGGTGACACGGTCACCTATCGCATCACCGTCACCAATGACGGTCCCAATGAAGCGCTTGACCTGTCGCTGACCGACCTTCTGCCAGCCGGGCTGACTCCGACCGCTTCCAATGGCAACGCCTCGCAGGGCACCTACACGGCTGCGACAGGCCTTTGGACCATCGGCAGCATTGCGGCAGGCACATCCGCCACGCTGACGCTGGAAGGCACGGTGAATGGCGGGACCGCAAACCAGACGATCAGCAACACCACAACCCCGGCCACAAGCCCCGTGACAGCGGATTCCGGCGCCACGCCGGACACGTTGACCGTGGATGTTGTCGTGGCCACACCCGCCCTTTCTGCCGTCGATGATCCGCTCGGTGATGTGTCCACCCAGGTTTACGCCGATCCTGTCGCCGCCGGAGCCACGCTGCCAGCCATGATTCCGCTCGGATCGGTGCTGGCCAACGACACGCTGAACGGCCTGCCTGCGACCGCGTCAATCGTGACCGTCAGTGTCCCGTCACCGGCGCCCGGCAGCCCGATCATGATTGCGCCGGACGGCAGCATAACAGTCTCGTCCGATACGCCTGCCGGAACCTATACGCAGACCTACCAGATCTGCGATGTGGCCAATCCGTGGAATTGCGCCACGGCCACGGTCACGCTGCAACTCGTTGCCATGACCATCACCGCAGCCGATGACACGGTCACGGCACCGCAAAATGGCACGACCGGCGTGACCGGCGTCGTCAATGTGCTGGCCAATGATACGCTCGGCGGCACCACTCCCGCGCCGGCGCTTGTCACTCTGACGGTCACGGGCGGAACGGGAACCAGCCATCTCACGCTCAATCCCGACGGAACGGTGGACGTCGCCCCCAACACACCGGCCGGCAGCTATACGCTGATCTACGAGATTTGCGATGCTGTGAACCCGGCCAATTGTGCGAGCGCGACGGTTACGGTTCCTGTCCATATTCCGGCAATTGTTGCCGGCCATGTCTACGAGGACATCAACGGCAACGGGCAGTATGACCCTGCTGGTGACACGCCGGTCGGCAATGTGACTGTCGAGATCGTGTCCGGTGGAACCGTGATCGCCACGACCGTCACCGGCCCGGATGGCAGCTATCAGGTCAGCGACATTCCGCCGGGAACCGACTATCAGGTCGTCTTCCGCGATTCCGGCGGAGGCATCATCGGTGGCATCGCGAATATTGACCTGACGCCAGGTGAGAACCTGATTGACCAGGATCTTGCCATTGACCCGTCAGGTATCGTCTACGACTCGGTGACCGGATCACCGTTAGCCGGGGCGACGGTGACGATGACCGGCACCTCTGGCACGCCGCTGCCGGCCGTCTGTTTCGTGGACCCGGCCCAGCAGAACCAGATGACCCAAGCCGACGGCGCCTATCGCTTCGACATCATCCCGGGTGCCGACGCCGCCTGCCCGGAGAGTGAGACGGAATACCGTCTCGTGGTCGTTCCGCCGGTCGGCTATGTTGCGCCGCCCTCCGTCAATCTGGCCCCGCTGGCCGGGCCGGTCGATATCACGACCTGCCCGATCGACGCCGTGCCGGGTGGTGCCTGCCAGCCGGCCGCCGAGCCGGCACCGCCAGCCGGTCCCGCGTCGCTGCCCTATATCCTGTCGTTCCTCATCGCGGCGGGCGATCCGGGCCTGGTTCACAATCATATTCCGCTCGATCCGATTGGCGTGACGAACGCGATCTCGATCACCAAGGTCGCCGACACCAGGACGATCCGCCGCGGCGAGACGGTCAGTTGGACGATCCGGGTGAGCAATCCGGCGGCATCGGCCGCCGGGTACGTGTATGTCAGCGACCGCATCCCGTCCGGTTTTGCCTATGTGGACGGATCGGCGCGGGTCAACGGCGCGGCCGTGACACCCGTCATCAACGGCAATACGCTGGATTTCGGCAGCCATCTCCTGACCGCCAACGGCGAGATCGTGGTGACCTTGACACTGCGGGCGCTCGCTTCTGCGGGGCCAGGTGAACACGTGAACCTTGCCTTTGTGCGGGACGAGGCCAACCAGCCTCTTGCGCCAAGGGCCAAGGCGATCGTCACCATCCTGCCGGAAGCGGTGTTCGATTGTTCCGATGTGATCGGCAAGGTGTTTGATGACAAGAACGGCAATGGCTATCAGGACAAGGGCGAGCCCGGGCTGGCCGGCGTCCGTGTTGCCACGGTGCGCGGGCTGCTGATCACCACCGATGCATTCGGCCGCTTCCATGTGCCCTGTGCCGAACTGCCCGATCAGGAAACCGGATCAAATTTCATCCTGAAGCTCGACACGCGGACACTGCCGTCTGGCTACCGCCTGACGACGGAAAACCCGCGTGTGGTTCGCCTGACCGCCGGCAAGATGGTCGAGATGAATTTCGGGGCTTCGATTGGCCGGGAAGTCCGCCTTGATCTCAAGGATGCGGCCTTTGAGCCCCGGTCTGTCGAACTCAAGGAAAACTGGAAGGCGGGCCTCGACAAGCTGACGGGCATCTTGGCCGAGCGCTGGTCCCACCTGCTCGTCGTTTACATTACCGCCGAAGATCGTGACCTGGCGCGCCAGCGTATGGCGCAGGTGGAGCGCGAAATCCGCGACATCTGGAGCAAGCGCGGGGATCCCTATGAATTGCATATAGAAACGAGAACAACCCGGAAATGAATTCCCATCGATAAAAGTTTACGGATATTTAACCATAAAAATTAATAACTTGATGCGATTTGGTCTTGGCCAGCTTGGCGCAACACGACCGGGGCATCAGGATGTTGAAGCAAGCAAGGACAGGAAGGCTGAAGGGCTCAGCAGCCCTTGCCCTGCTATTGTCCGTGCTCGGCAGCCTTGCGCCGCTCGTCGCGCTGGCGGAGGAGCCCTTCGTCATTTCGGTCGAGCCGGACGATGCAACCACGCAAAAATCCGCCACAAAGGAAGACCGCAACCGCAAGGCGGACCGCCTGTTGGCCGACGTGGACGTCAAGCTTACCTATGACGGCCTGGATGTCCGCCCCCGGCTGAATGTCTCGACCGATCCGGTTCGCGCGACCTACCGGGCCGGCGACGAAGTCACCTTTCTGCCCACGTCGAATTACCCGGCCTTCATCGACCGCGCCGAGATCATCGTTACGCGCAAGGACGCGCAGGGTCTTGGGGAAGAACCGGTCGTCATTCCCGCCGTACCCAATGCCCGCGCCGCCTGGATCATGCCGGAGGACGGCGGCAAGGACTTCACCTATCGCCTGCGCGTCTATGATGCCAAGGGACGCTACGACGAAACCGGGCCGGTGACGCTGACCCGTTCAGCGAGGGGCTTTTCGGCCCAGGCGCGTGAAGCAACGGCACCGGGCGAGGGCGAGGACCACACCGCCATCCGCAACATCCATGTCCATGGTGGGGCGGTCACGGTGAACGGCATGAACGCCCTGCCGGGCTCGACTGTGGATTTCATGGGAGAGGCGATCCCGGCCGACCGCAACGGACGCTTCGTCGCCCAGCGTATCATCCCGCCCGGCGATCACCGCATCCTCGTTGCAGCACCCGGCCAGGACAAGCGGATTGTCGAGGTCGAGCGCGACATCAACATTCCGGCCAATGACTGGTTCTATGTCGGGCTTGCCGATTTCACCATCGGCAAGCGCTTTGCAAGCGGTGCCATCGCTGCTGCCAAGCCCGGCGAATATGAAGGCGTTTACACGCGCGGGCGCCTCGCCTTCTACCTGAAGGGCAAGATCAAGGGTGAGTACCTGCTGACGGCCGCCGCCGATACCGGCGACAAGCCGCTCGGATCGCTGTTTCGCAATCTCGATGAGAAGGACGCCAAATCGATCCTCCGCCGGCTCGATCCCGACGACTATTATCTGGTCTATGGCGACGACTCGACCATCATTGAGGATGCCCCGACGCAGGGCCGTTTCTATGTCCGTCTCGACAAGGGCGACAGCCATGTCATGTGGGGAAACTACAAGACGCGTGTCAGCGGCACGACTTTTCTCGCGTCCGGCAGGGCGCTCTATGGCGCCAAGGCCCATTACAAGTCGCCAGAAACAACATCATTTGGCGAACGCAAGACCGATGTCATGGTCTATGCGGCCCAACCCGGAACCCTGCCGCAGCGCGAAGTGTTTCGCGGCACCGGCGGCTCTGCCTATTTCCTGAAACATCAGGACATCACCACAGGTTCCGAGACCATCACGGCGGAAGTGCGCGATCCGGTGACCGGTGCGGTCACCGAACGCCGGGTCCTGATCGAGGGAACCGACTACGACATCGACTATCTGCAAGGCGTGCTGATCCTCAGGCGCTCCCTGCCGTCGATCGCCGGCTCCAGCGACCCCGTTCGCAGCACGGCTGTCGCAGGCAACGAGATCTATCTCGTCGTCCAGTATGAATACACACCGGCCAGCGGCGACGTCAGCGGCTATTCCGTCGGTGGCCGTGCCGAACAGTGGATCAACGACCGCATCCGCGTGGCCGTGACCGGGATGAGCGAGAAGACCGGCCGCGCCGACCAGCAGGCCTTGGCCGCAGATATCCGCCTGCGCTATTCCGACCGCACCTATGTCGAGGGTGAGCTCGCAGGCGCGCGCGGTCCGGGATTTGGGTCGGCCTTTTCCAATGACGGCGGCATCACCAATGTGACCGCCACGGCCAACGGCTTGAGGGGAAAGACGGCTCTGGCCTGGCGTCTGCGTGCCCAGGCGGACCTCGCGGAAGTCACCGGCGGACGCCTGAAAGGTGATGCTTCGGCCTATATCGAGGAACGCCAGGCCGGTTTCCAGACGCTGTCGGAGAACGTCAGCGTTGACCAGCGCATCTGGGGTGCCGCCGCCCGCGTCGAGGCCAGCAGCAAGCTCAGCATCGGTGCCCGCTACGACGACTACTCCGACCGCGATGGCAAGGCCAAGCGCAACGGTCAGGTGAACGCTGCCTACCGGCTGGACGAGCACTGGAAGGTTTCGGCAGGCCTCGACTACACGATGCTCGACACGCCGAACTCGACGCGCCGCGGCTACAATGGCGAACGGCTGGATGCCGGCGTCCGGGCCGAGTACCATTTCGATGAGGACCGGATGGCCTATGCCTTCGGTCAAGGCACCCTTCACCAGCGCGGCGATATCCGGCGCAATGATCGTGTGGGCGCCGGCGTCGAGTACCGCATGTCGGACAAGCTGACGCTGGGCGCGGAAGTGTCCTACGGCACGTCTGGCTGGGGCGGACTTGCCAATATCGGCTATGATCCGACACCTGACGACCACTATTATATCGGCTACAAGCTTGATCCCGACCGGGCATGGAGTGATACCGGAACGCTGCTTCGCGGCGCTGACATGGGCACCATCGTGGCGGGCGCCAAGCGCCGTCTGAGCGATGAGCTGTCGGTCTTCACCGAGAGCGACCTCGATCTTTTTGGCAAGAAGCGCACGCTTGGCCAGACCTATGGTGTCAACTACCAGCCGGCGAAATCCTGGACCCTGACGGCTGGCTTCGAGGCCGGACGCATTTTCGATGACTCGGCCTCCGGCACGACATTCGGCTCGGATTTTGACCGCAAGGCGGTTTCAGCGTCCGTGGCCTATGCAAACGAGGAACGCGGGCTCAATGCCCGAATCCGCGGTGAGTACCGGCGCGAACGCTCGGCCGATGCAACCCGCGACATGGATACCTGGCTTGGCGGCGTTGCGGTTGCCTGGAAGCCCGATGAGGACTGGCGCATGCAGGCCAGCGCCGACCTGCTCTTCTCGCGCTCGCCGGGCAACAGTTTCCGCGATGGCGAATATGCCGAAGCCTCGATTGGCGCTGCCTACCGTCCTGTGGATCATGACCGTTTCAACATGCTCCTCAAGTACACATTCCTGTATGACCTGCCTGGCGCTGCACAGGTCAACGCCAACGGCGACAAGAACGGTCCGGCCCAGCGCAGCCATATCTTTTCTGTCGATGGAAATTATGACGTGAACCGCTGGCTGACCGTGGGCGCCAAATACGGCATGCGCTATGGCGAGCAGCGGAACCGCACGGCGACCATCTGGTCCCCCTCGACGGCGCATCTCGGCATCCTGCGCGCCGACTTCCATGTCATCCGCAAGTGGGACCTGCTGGCCGAAGCCCGTGTCCTGCATCTTGCCGAAAGCGACAGTACGAAATTCGGCTTCCTTGCCGCTGCCTACCGCCATTTCGGCGACAACATGAAGATCGGCATCGGCTACAATTTCGGCCACTTCTCCGACGATTTGCGTGACCTGACCTATGACGATCAGGGCATCTTCCTGAACGCCATCGGCAAGTTCTGACTTGACCCGCCCCATAAGCGCGACGAGATTATCTTCAACAACAGGATTTTTGTAACAGAACCCGGCCACATCGCCGGGCCGGAGGAACTGTCATGAGTGAGACGCCCGTGGTCGTCGAGCAACGTGGTACCTGCACGGTCATCACGCTGAACCGGCCGGACAAGTTGAACGCCTTCAATGTCGAGCAGCACAACCAGTTGCGCGCAGCACTGGAAGCTTGCGCGGCGGACGAGAACTGCCGTGCCATCCTGTTGACAGGTGCAGGACGTGGCTTCTGCGCCGGACAGGACTTGTCGGACCGTGATCCGAAGATGCTCGGGGAATCGCCCGATCTCAGCAAGACGATCTCGACCTATTACAATCCTTTGGTCCGCCTGATCCGGGGGATGGACAAGCCGGTGATCTGCGCCGTCAACGGAGTGGCCGCCGGCGCCGGCGCCAATATCGCGCTGTCGTGCGACATCGTGCTCGCCGCCCGCTCTGCGCGCTTCATCCAGGCCTTCTCGAAGATCGCGCTGGTGCCCGACTCCGGTGGAACATGGTGGCTGACAAACCTGCTGGGTGAGGCGCGCGCCAAGGCGCTGGCCATGACCGCAGAGCCGGTCAGCGCGGAAAAGGCCGAGCAATGGGGCCTGATCTGGAAAGTGGTCGATGACGGAATGCTGATGGATGAGGCGCTGGCCCTGGCAGAAAAGCTGGCGTCAGGACCGACCTTCACGCTGGGGCTTACAAAAAAGGCGATCCAGCTGGCGTCCACCAACAGTCTCGATGAGCAGCTCGATGTCGAGCGGGACTTCCAGAAACAGGCCGGACTCTCCGACGATTACAAGGAGGGGGTCGCGGCCTTTCTGGAAAAACGGCCGGCGAATTTCACCGGCCGCAAACGTCAGGATTGATCGGCGGGCGATCAGCCGTTGGAAATCTTCTCGTTGAGGCTGGAGAAGAACTGGCCAGCCAGTTTCTTCGACGTGGACAGGATGAGGCGGCTTCCGAGCTGTGCCATCTTGCCGCCGACATCCGCCTTGGCCGTGTAGGTCAGCACCGTTCCACCGGCACCATCATCTTCCAGCTTCACGTCGGCACCACCCTTGGCAAAACCGGCGATGCCGCCCTTGCCTTCGCCCTGGATCGTGTAGGAATTGGGCGGGTTGAGATTGACCAGTTCCACCGCACCATTGAAGCGCGCCTTGATCGGGCCGATTTTCAGCGCCACGACCGCTTCCATGTTGGTGTCATCCTTCATGTCGAGCGATTCACAGCCGGGAATGCAGCTCTTGAGGATTTCAGGATTGTTCAGCGCTTGCCAGACCGTATCAACCGGCGCTGCAATGCGCTCCTGACCTTCCATTTCGACAGCCATGGCTTTTGCCTCCCTTGGAATAAAACCGCGTTTTGAGTATCCAAGGGCCGGAACCTTGTCCATGGCACCAAAGTCCGCCCCCCGTCTTTTGTACGACACCGGCGGATAGGCTGTGCAAGGGGCTTTCCGGAAGCAGGGATTCCGTGTATCGACAATTAAATCGATTTAATTGCGGCCGATGGAGTGGATACAGATGAAGTCTGAAGCGCGGGAAGACATGATCACCCGTCTGCGCAAGATGGGCGCCAACCTGACCCGTGCTGACATGCGTGAGGTCTTCAACCGTGATCGAGAGCGCTTCTTCCGCCATTCCCGGACACTGGACGATCTTCTGCTCGACTGGTCGAAATGCGCGGTGGACGATGCCGCCATGAGGTCCTTGCTTGATCTGGCCCGCGCCTGCGGGGTCGAAAGGCTGCGCGACGCGATGTTCGCGGGCGAGCACATCAACACCACCGAGGATCGCGCGGTCCTTCATGTCGCGCTCCGCGCAGCGCGTGGTGACAGCTTTTCCGTTGACGGCGAAGATGTCGTTGCCGGCGTCCACGAGGTGCTGGACGCGATGGGTGCTTTTTCTTTTGCCGTCCGCGACGGCCGGTTGACCGGGGCAACCGGAAGGGCCTTCACAGATGTCGTCAACATCGGCATCGGCGGTTCCGATCTCGGTCCCGCCATGGTGACCGGCGCGCTGGCGCCCTATGCCGATGGGCCGCGCCTGCACTACGTTTCCAATGTCGACAGCGCCCATATTGCGGACACGTTGAAAGGGCTCGAAGCCGCCACAACGCTGTTCATCATCGCCTCCAAGACCTTCACCACCATCGAGACCATGACCAACGCCGCAACCGCGCGTGCATGGATCGCTGGCCAATTGGGCGAGCAGGCGGTGGGTGCCCATTTCGCAGCCGTCTCGACGGCGCTAGACAAGGTGGCAGCCTTCGGCATCGCGGCGGAACGGACCTTCGGATTTTGGGATTGGGTAGGCGGCCGTTATTCGGTCTGGTCGGCCATTGGCCTGCCGGTGATGCTGGCCATCGGACCGGAGCACTTTTCGGACTTTCTGGCCGGTGCGCGGTCAATGGACCGGCACTTCAGGAGTGCAGCACTTCCGGATAACCTGCCGGTCCTGCTCGGCTTGCTCGGCTGGTGGCATCGGGTGGCTTGCGGGTATCCGTCGCGCGCGGTCATCCCTTATGACCAGCGGCTGGCGCGGCTTCCCGCCTACCTCCAGCAGCTCGACATGGAATCCAACGGCAAGGGTGTGCGCCGCGACGGGTCGCCGGCCGATGGTGTGACAGGACCGGTAGTGTGGGGGGAACCCGGCACAAACGGCCAGCATGCCTTCTTCCAGCTTCTCCATCAGGGCACCGATGTCGTGCCAGTCGAGTTCATCGCGGGGGCGCTTTCCCATGAACCGGATGCCCAGGTCCATCAGGACCTGCTTCTGGCCAATTGCCTGGCCCAGTCGGAAGCACTGATGCGGGGCCGGACCCATGAGGAGGCTTTGGAACAGGCCAGTGCCAAGGGGCTTGAGGGCGATGAGGCCGAACTGATCGCCCGTCACCGCCAATTCCCCGGCAACCGCCCGTCGCTCACCATCCTGCATCGCAAGCTCACACCCTTCGCGCTCGGCCGGCTGATTGCGCTTTACGAGCACCGCGTCTTCGTGGAGGCGGCGCTGTTCGGCATCAATGCCTATGACCAATGGGGCGTGGAACTCGGTAAGGAACTGGCCACCGCCCTGCAGCCGGTGGTGGCGGGAAGGGCGGATGCCGGTAATCGTGATGCCTCGACCGCGGGTCTGGTTGCGGCCATTCACCGGCTGCAGCGGGCCTAGAGCGTTTCCACCCGGTATTGGATCAGTTTGACGGGATGGATTTTTCGTAGTGGCGAGGAAAATTCCGCAAGGGCAATGCGGCGCATTGTCCGAGGATTTTGACGATGCCAGTGCGGAAAAGACACCCGAGCCAAGTGGATAAAACCTTGAAACAAAATATCAAACTGACATCATTCGAGCTTGGTGTCTTGCACGCTGGCAGTGTTGCGCACGGTCTCGCGGTGCTCGCGCCGCGTCGCCGCACGCGCCTCGCCAGCGCACAAGCTCCCGGCGCTCGAACGATTCAATATCGGGTGGAAATGCTCTAGAAATTTCATCGCCGACGCCGCCATGAGAAAGGCGGCTTGCGCCGCCTTCCATGAGGTCCTGGTTTCAGCCGCGCAATTCGCGCCGGAGAATTTTGCCCACATTGGTCTTGGGCAGCTCGTCGCGGAACTCGATATGCTTGGGCCGCTTGTAGCCTGTCAGGTTTTCCTTGGCGAAGGCCATCAGTTCCTTGTCGGTGAGCGCGGGATCCTTGCGCACGACAAACAGCTTCGGCACCTCACCCGAATGCTCGTCGGGAACGCCGACAGCGGCACATTCCAGCACACCGGGATGCTTGGCCATCACGTCCTCGATCTCGTTCGGATAGACGTTGAAGCCGGAGACGAGGATCATGTCCTTCTTGCGGTCCACGATCTTTACATAGCCGCGCTCGTCCATGAAGCCCATGTCGCCAGACTTGAAGAACCCGTCATCCGTCATCACCTTGGCCGTCTCGTCGGGACGGTTCCAGTAACCGGCCATGACCTGCGGTCCGCGGATGCAGATTTCGCCGACGTCGCCGATCGGAAGATCCTTTCCGACCTCATCGCGAATGGCGATCTCGGTACCAGGGATCGGCAGGCCGATCGTGCCGGAAAACTCCGTCGCATCGAACCGGTTGGCGGTGGCCACAGGCGAGGTCTCCGAAAGCCCGTAGCCCTCCGAGATCACGTTGCCGGTCAGCTCTTTCCAGCGGTCGGCGACTGCGCGCTGCACTGCCATGCCGCCGCCTAGCGTCAGAAGCAGCCCGGAAAAGTCGAGCTTGCGGAAATCCTCATTGTTCAGCAATGCATTGAACAGCGTGTTGAGGCCGGGAAAGACGTTGAACTTCCAGCTCTGCAATTCCTTGACAAAGGCGGGAATGTCGCGCGGATTGGGGATCAGCACATTGAGTGCCCCTTCGCGCATGCCCATCAGCGCATTCACGGTCAGCGCGAAGATGTGATAGAGCGGAAGCGCGCAGACATAGACCAGATTGTCCGGTTTCGGCCGGTTGATGTAGGCCGATTCCAGCCAGGCGGAATTCTGCATCACATTGGCCATGACATTGCTGTGCAGCAGCGTGGCACCCTTGGAAACACCGGTCGTGCCGCCCGTATATTGCAGGAAGGCGACGTCATCACTGCTGACCTGAACCGGCTTGAAGCCAGCCTTGGCTCCGGCAGCCCGCGCATCCTTGAAGGCGATGTGGCCGGGAAGCGACCAGGCGGGAACCAGTTTCTTGATCTTGCGGACCACGAAATTGACGATCAGGCCCTTGAAGCCCAGCATGTCGCCCATTGTGGCGACAATCACGTGCTTGACCGGCGTGCGCGTGATCACCTGCTGGAGGGTGGAGGCAAAGTTTTCCAGGATGATGATCGCCTCGGCGCCGGAATCCTTGAGCTGGTGCTCGAGCTCGCGCGGCGTATAAAGCGGGTTCACGTTGACCACGGTATAACCGGCGCGAAGCACGCCCATCATGGAAACCGGATATTGCAGGATATTCGGCATCATGAGCGCCACACGGGCGCCCTTTTGCAAACCCTTGGATTGAAGATAGCCTGCTATGTCTTCGCTGCATTTCAGCGTGTCCGCGAAGCTGAGCGTTTTGCCCATCGACGCGAAGGCCGGCCGCGAGGCATAGCTGCGGCACGATGCGGCGAGCAGGTCGCCAAGGCTGGCGTGCTCCGGCGCGCCGAGTTCGGTGGAAATGCCGGGCGGATAGCTTGCCGCCCAAGGCTTGGTCATTGTGGCTGGTGTGCCGGATGTCATTGTGTGCCTCCCGAAATGGCTCGTCGCCTTGGCCATCATGCATCATGACGGGCAAGGTGCGAAGCTCTCCTCTTCAGCGAAAGTCATATCCAAAACTTACATTGACGTAAAGGTCAAAATTATCGGTCCGGCCGGTCATTGCCCGTAGCGGTTCGCGCCTTCCAGGAACTGCACTTCGTCGGGCGTGGTCTGCCTTCTAAGGGCCGCGTTGCGGTGGGGAAAACGGCCAAAGCGGGCAATCACGTCACGGTGTTCCATGGCATATGTCAGGCTGCTCTGGTTGCCGAGTTCGCGAAAGAGACGGACGCAGAGTTCCTGGTCGGCAAGCTGTTCCGAATGCATGAGCGGCATGTAGAGGAACATCCGCTGCTGCTCCGTCATCGCGCGGTCAAAACCCTGTCGCAACGCATTGTGGGTGAGGGCGGCTGCGAGGGAATCCTGCGCGAAGGCGTTGGCGGTGCCGCGAAACATGTTGCGGCTGAACTGGTCGAGCGCGAGGATGGCGGCGAGCGCTGCCTCGCTCTCAAGAAGGGCACTTGCGGGGATTTGGCCGGTCAATTCGGCGAGCAGCCCGGAAAAGCGTTGGGCAATTTGCGCGTCGAGCGCGTCCCCACCGGCAAACCATTGCTGCGGCGTCAGCTCCTGAAACCAGAAATCCAGGACCTCTTCCTGCCAGTTTCCATCCATGGGGAAGTCCTCCTTCGTTATTTGGAGAATTAGGGAACCGCAGGAGGAAGGCAACAGGGATGTAGCCGCGCTTGCGGATCAGTGAAAGTCGCGGCTCGGGAAAAGCCGCTTGGCCTGGTCGCGCGGGTGCATGGCGCGCGGCGCTGCGAGCGGCCGTGGTGGATTGCCGGTCTTGGGAGCGATCTCACCGATCACGTCGTCCATCGGATGCCCCAGATCGGCAAGGCGGTGAGAGACATCCTCGATCTGCCCGGCAATCAGGTGCACAACGATCCCCTCCCGTTGCAGCTTGCCGGTCACGCGGAGCAGCCGCCCACTCATCACCGCGCGGCGAAAGCGGTCAAAGACCTTGCGCCAGACAATGACATTGCTGACGCCGGTTTCATCCTCAAGGGTCAGGAATACCACGCCGGAAGCAGTGCCTGGGCGCTGGCGGGTGATGACAAGGCCGCAGACAGTGGTTTGGCGCAGCGGTGCCGTGAGCAGCCCTTCATGCGGGGTCAGGCCGGTCATGGAGGGGCGCAGCAATTCCATCGGGTGGGCCCGTAGCGTCATGCGGGTGGCAACGTAATCCTCGACCACCTCTTCGCCCAGATGCATCAGCGGCAGTGAAACCGGCGGCTCATGGATCGCCTCGCCGTCGATGGGGTCATTGAACAGCGGCAATTGCGACGGGGAACGGATCGCGCGCACCTGCCAGAGCGCGTCGCGGCGGGTCAGGCCCATGCCGGAAAAGGCATCCGCCTCAGCCAGCCGCTCCAAAGCAGCCGGGGCAATGCCGGCCCGCAGCCAGAGGCTCTCGGGATCCCGGTAACCGTTGCCGCGGGCAGCAGCAATCCAGTCGGCATCATGCTCATGGAAGCCCTTGATCTGGCGGAAACCCAGCCGCAGGGCCAGCGCACCGTCAGCGCGGCGCTCCAGCGTGTTGTCCCATGCGCTGGCATTGACGCAGATCGGGCGGACTTCGACCTGATGTTCGCGGACATCCCGGACGATCTGGGCGGGGGCATAAAACCCCATCGGCTGCGAGTTCAGAAGCGCACAGGCAAAGATCGCCGGATAATGGCACTTCAGCCAGGCCGAGACATACACAAGGAGCGCGAAGGCGGCGGCGTGGCTTTCGGGAAAACCATAATCGGCAAACCCCTCGATCTGGGAGAAACAGCGGTCAGCGACCTCTGGCGTATAGCCGCGCGCGAGCATGCCGTTGATGAATTTGTCACGGTGTTCTGCGATCGTACCCATGCGCCGGAACGACGCCAGCGCGCGGCGCAGGTGGTCGGCTTCTTCTGCCGTATAACCAGCTCCCACGACGGCAATCTGCATGGCCTGCTCCTGGAACAGTGGCACACCCAGTGTCCGTCGTGTCACCGCTTCCAGTTCAGGGCCGAACGGCTCGGGCTTCTCCAGCCCCTGACGCCGCCGGATATAGGGCTGGACCATGCCGCCCTGGATGGGGCCGGGGCGGACGATGGCAACCTCGATCACCAGGTCATAGAATTCACGCGGCTTCATCCGTGGCAGGAAATTCATCTGCGCCCTGCTTTCGACCTGGAACACGCCCACTGCATCGGCCACTTGAAGCATGCGGTAGGTGGCCGCGTCCTCCGGCGGCACTGTGGCCAATGTCAGATGCGTCTTTTCATGGCTTTCCAGCAGGCTGAAAGCCTTGCGGATGCAGGTCAGCATGCCCAGCCCCAGCACATCGACCTTCAGGATTCCCAGCGCGTCGATATCGTCCTTGTCCCATTCAATGACAGTCCGGTCCTCCATTGCCGCGTTTTCGATGGGACACAGCTCGTCCAGACGGCCCTTGGTGATCACGAAACCGCCGACATGCTGCGACAGGTGGCGCGGAAAGCCGATCAACTCGCCGATCAGGCGCAGGGTCTGCGAAAGGCGTCGGTCATCGAGGTTCAGGCCCAGTTGGCGCATGCGGTGCGGATCGGGCCCGTCGCTTGAATGGCCCCAGATCTGACCGGACAGGCCGGCGGTGATGTCCTGCGACAGGCCCATGACCTTTCCCACTTCACGGATGGCGGCCCGCGACCGGAAATGGATCACCGTCGCGCACAGGCCGGCGCGATGACGTCCGTATTTTTCATAGATCCACTGGATCACCTCTTCGCGGCGTTCATGCTCGAAATCGACGTCGATATCGGGTGGCTCGCCGCGATAACGCGAGACGAAACGCTCAAACACCATGCCGATCACCTCCGGTGAGACATCGGTGATGCCGAGCAGGTAGCACAGGATGGAATTCGCCGCCGAGCCGCGCCCCTGGCACAGGATCCCCCTGCTGCGGGCGAACTGGACGATGTCATGCACGGTCAGGAAATAGGCCGGCATGTCCAGGTCCTTCACCACGGCCAGTTCCTTGGCCATCAACGCGCGGGCGCGCTCGGAGGCTCCTGCGGGATAGCGGCGGGCCAGACCTTCCCCGGCCAGCCGGGTCAGCCGCGCCATCGGGGTTTCGGTGCCATCGGTGACCTCGTCCGGATATTGATAGCTGAGTTCGCTGAGGCAAAAGGAACAGCGTGCGGCAATTTCCAGCGTGCGTCGCAGCGCGGCCGGGTGGTTGCGAAAGATCCGCTCCATGTCCGCATGGCCCTTGAGCCGCCTTTCGGCATTCGCCAGGGCGCGGGTGCCGATCGTGTCGATGGTGCAGCCTTCGCGCATGCAGGTCAGCACGTCGGCAAGCGAGCGCCGGCTGGCACGGTGCATCAGCACATCGCCCACCGCAACCATCGGGGTTGCGCAACGCAGCGCCATGCGGGCGCAGGCATCAAGCCAGGCCTGGTCCGATCCGTCATAGCGTGGTGCCGCCCCCAGGAAGACAAAGCCCGGAAAGCGCCGGCGCATCTGCCGCAGACCGGCCGCAGCGCGCTCCAGCCCGTCCTGTGGCAGGCCAATCAGGATCATGCCCTCGCAGCCTTCCAGCAGGTCGGCCATGTCCAGATGGCATTCGCCCTTTTCCGCCCGCCGCTTGCCCAGGGTCAGCAGCCGGGTCAGACGCCGGTAGGCGGCCAGATCCGTTGGCAGGGCCAGCCACTCGGCCGTGCTGTCGCGCAAGACCAGCCGGCAGCCCGTGACAAGCTTCGGCAAAAGCGGGGTTTTGGGCCGGGCGATATCGTCCGGCGTTCCCGTTTCCTGCCGCGAGCAACTGTCGATCCGGTGTTGTGAACGGATACGCACCGCATCATCGGCCTCGCGGCGCAATTCCTTCAGCGCCGAAAAGCCGCGCACAACACCGGCCAGCGAATTGCGGTCGGTGATGGCGATGGCGGCAAGGCCAAGCTCGGCGGCCCGCGTGACCAGTTCCTCGGGATGCGAGGCGCCGGTCAGGAAGGTGAAATTCGTCGTGACGCAAAGTTCAGCATAGCCGGAGGAGTGCCGCCGCGCCTCCTTGCGATCATGTATGGTGGCCGGACGCTGCCTGCTTTCGCTCCCGGTCACGGGAATTCCCCTTGCACGAACCAGCCGGGGTTCTGTGGTGTGTGGAACAGCCACAGGCGGCGGCCCTGCCGGGTCTGCACACGCCAGTAATCGCGCACGCCGCTGCGCCAGCCCGCATCATCAAGCCACCATTCCGGCGCAATCCGCTCGGGGCCTGTCGCCTGCAGCGTGGTCAGGCTCATGCTTCTCCAGCGGAATTGCTCGGGAGGGTGTGAACCTGTGGCCGCGACCGGCTCTGGCGGGAAAAGGATCAGCGGGCGGGCGCGGCAGGAGGGCGCAAAGGGCTCCGGCCTGGACCACGCCGCCGATGCGATGATGAAACTGCGTTCGGGGATATGGCTGTCCGCGGGCAGGAAGCGCTGCACGTTCTCCAGCCCGATACGGGCGCCGATCCGCGTGATCAGGTCATCAATGCGGTCCGGGGTCACCGGTTTGCCGTGGGTGATCTGCTGCATGGCCAGGGGCTCGGCCTGCAAGGCTTCAAGCCGCAACTGGTCAATGCCGTATCCGGCATCAAGCGCGCCGATGCTGCGGGCAAAAAGCGGCAGGATGCGCGCGGGGTCGCGCATCGGCCGGGCAAGGCGCAGTTCCACGCACAGCCCCTGCTGGTCAACCCGGCGCAGGGTGAGATTCAGGATGCGCGCGCCGGCATCATGATGGGCAAGCTTGTCACACAGCCTGTCCAGCAGGCGCCCGGTCGCGGCCATGACATCGGCTTCCAGCCCGATCGGCTCGGGCAGGCTGATGCGGACGCCATAATGCGGCGGCTCGGCCTGTGGCGAAATCTGCTCGGCTTGTGCGCCAAGCGCCTGGTCCAGACGCATCATCACCCCCGGCCCGAAGCGGCGTGCCAGGGGTGCCCTTGGCGTGGCGGCCAGTTGCGCAATGGTGTGCAACCCCAGCCTCTGGAGTGCGGTGACGGTCTGGGCATCCAGCCGCAGCCCGGCAGCCGGCAGGGGTCCCAGCGCATCGAGTGCCATGCCCGGCTCCGCCACGCCCTCGCCATGACGGGCCAGCGCCCAGGCCGCCCCGCGCGTGTCACCCAGGCCGGCCCGCACTGTCAGCCCTGTCCGCGAAAGCCGCTGACGCAGATCGCGCAGCATCGCCGTCTCGCCACCCGCAAGATGGGACGAGCCCGTGATGTCCATCACCAGCCCGTCGTCTCCCTCAAGCCCCACCCATGGACAATAACGCGTGGCCCATCTGCGCAAGGACCCGAGAAAATACCGGTCCCCGGCCGGATCGGCCGCGCGGCTTTGCAGATCGGGACACAGCACACGTGCATCTGAAAAGACCATGCCGCGATGGAGCCCCTGCCGCTCGGCTGCCGCATTCAGGCAATGCACCCGGCTGGTATTGTCTTGCCGGATCGCCAGCGCAAAGGGTCCGTCAGCGGGACGCTGGCGCAAGGCCCGGTCACTGGCCAGCCGGGGAAACCATAATGAGACGATGCGCCTCTGCATTCCATCGAACATCCCAGGCACCTAATGTTCCTGTTTTGTTCTTGATAAGCTTCCATCGTTGCAGAGTCGAGTCCCCCGGCGCCCTGCCGGGATCCGGCAGGGGTGTACAGTGCCATCTTGTTTCAGCCGCGGGGCAGCCGGAGCCATCGGCGATCAGACAAAGGCCCGTCGTTCGCCCGGCCTGCGCAGCCAGTTGCAGCCTGCGTCCGGCCGTCAGGTTGAGGGGGGCCACCAGTTCCATCACCACCAGCGCAATAACCCCGTCGCGCAGAGCCTCCTCGGCTGCGGCCAGAACCTCGGCCTGATCCTTGGCCTGAACCAGCAAAAGCTGCGACGGGTCGAAATAATGCGCAAGACCCTCGGGATTGACGGTCCCGGATTGCCAGGCCGGGCGAACCCATAGGGTGCTGCCGGCCTGTGCGGCTGCAACAGCAGCCAGGCCGATTGCCGACGGCCCGCAGGCTTCGTGGACGCGGGCAGGCCGAAGGGGAAAGGCTGTCATCCGTTGTGGCATGGAATGAAAATAGCGGCTGGAGCGGGAGACTTCAAACGGGTTCCATACGCGAGAAAGCGGCAGCCGCCCGGCACATTCTTCCCAAACCGCTCAAGGAAAGAGTGGTGCCGCTTGCCGGCATTTCTTAGCCTCCCCCTGACAGAACATACCTGAGCAAAATATCGGCTATAAAACAGTTATTTGTAGTTCATGCCGAACCGCGATGAACACAGTTGAGCAGGGCTCCGCATTTTAAAAGGTGGGCTATAAGGTAGCTGGAAAGGGTGGGCCAGAAGGTGGGATACGCTGTGCGATGATCTACAACGCACTCAATCCCATGACGGCCAAAGGCCCGAGCGCGGGCAAATATGCCGATGGCCAGGGTCTCTGGCTGGTCAAGCGCACCAAGTTTGCAGGCAAATGGATCCTGCGATTTGTCGTGAATGGCAAGCGCAGGGAAATGGGATTGGGGCCATGGCCTGACGTAGCTTTGGCCGAAGCGCGCGAGAATGCAGCCGAAGCGCGGCGGAAGCTGCGGGACGGCATTGATCCAATCGGCGAAAGGGAAGCGGCCGGCCGCTCGGTGGGGCGCTCAGCTACTCCCTGATCGTTGGACAGTTTCCGGCCTGAATCTGTCTTTCGTCGAGAGATTTCTATCTCTGTGCCGCAGCCTGCGTCCCGGATATTCGCCAGAAGCGCTCTCTCCAGGGATCCTCGACGATCCGGAGGCAACGGTTGAAGCAAGCAGGTTACCGACGCATGAATTGACAACTTTGTCACAATCCCGACGCGTAACGGACCGGTTGCCGGACGACCCAGGGTCAGGACCCATTGATCCGGTCAAACCAGGCCGGGTGGACGATCGAGAGGGTCAAGCGCCGCCGGTTTCCCAAATGCCGACCCCGGCGATTTCAGTTTTCGACGGTTCCGCCAGGCTTCCGGCTTGCCGGTCCCATTGGATCCGGATGCGGTCGATCGCCGCCATGGCTTCAACCTTTGAGTTCCAGACCGCAACCACCGTCCAGCTGCCGTCTTCATTTGGAACGTGGGCTGTGCTGATCAAACCCTCGATTTCCTCAGGCCGGATTTTTGCGCGCATTTCACGCTCGAATTCGGCCTGATCGATTTCAGGTTTCAGCCGATAAGTCGTCCTGCGAATAAACATGCCTGTCATTCCGATTGTGAAGGACCCGGACCGCTCAGCGGCCCGGCTCCATCAGATTGGCCTACTTCAACGCCCCGACTTCGCGGTAATAGCGGGCGGCACCGGGATGCAGTGGCATGTCCGCAAGCGATTGAACAGCATACTCGATCGACAAGGCCTTCGCCCACGGCGCATCTGACGTGATGGTGGCCGCATTGTCCCAGAAGGCCTTGGTGATCTTGTAGACAGTTTCCTCATCGAGATCGGCGCGTACGCCGATGCCAACGGCCGTATCGTTCGACTTTACGGGTTCCTTGTTGACCTGGTTCTTGTACTGGCCTGCTGGAATTTCGGCGCGATAGCGGAACTTGCCGAGAAATTTGTCAACGGCTTCTCCCTGATCACTTTCGGGACCGATGAAGCGGATGCTCTCGGTCTCGGTAAACTGGATGAATTGCTGGCACGGATCGATGCAGCCGTTGACATACATGTCGACCTTGCCGTCCTGGAATGCCTGGAAGCCGGTAGCCCAGTTGGCGGTGATTGCTTCGTAGTCCCGGCCGACTTTCAAGCCCGTCGTTGCTTCGATCCAGCCCGCAGCCGCATTGAATGCGCCCCCTCCGGCCGGTCCGAGAAAAACGGTCGCGCCTTGCAGGTCATCAAGCAGCTGGATATCGCTGTCGCCGCGAACGGCGTAGTGGTACTGGCCGTAGGGGAACCACATGATGAGAGCGAGGTTCTTGGCAAGCTGTGGAGCATCAGACTCGTTCTTGTACATCGCCGCTCCCTTGGAAATGAACTGGAAGATGGTGGGTGATGCCATGTACATGTCGAGATTGCCCTTGGCAGTCTCGATCTGATGGACGGTCGCTGCGCCCCCGCCGGCAACTTCGATATCGATGCCGTCGACATGGGCATTCACGACATTTGCGAAGGTCGCCATGGTGATGGCCTGGCCAAGGCTTGGCTCGATGGTCGCCATTTTCAGTGTTTCCGCATAGGCAGTGCTTGTTGCAAATGTCAGGGCAAGGGTTGTCGCTACGGTGAAGTTTCGCATCGTGTTTCCTCCTGTTTGAATGCGTCTTGTTGAGTTCAGTGCGCGGTTGCAGATTTGTCTTTTGCCTGTCGTGACGTGAGAGCGATGAGGCCAAGCCCGATGACAGCAGCGGGCCCGGCAATCAGGTATTGCGGGAACAGGACTGCCACCCCGAGTGCCCCGCGCACCAGACGTTGGCCAGCGCCCAGACGTGCCCGGTCGAAACCGGCAAGGGCCGAACAGATGAGCCACATCGCCAAGGTAAACGCGCCAACGATCCAGAAGAAATCGAGCCAGGAGACCGTCGAAATATCGATCATGGCACGGCTCGACACCCGCTCTTCGCCAAACCATTCAAACAGGACCTGAAGCTTGTACAGGACGGCCGGATGGTAGACGAAAACGAAGGGAATGATGAAACCGGCCAAAGCGATCTTCGCGGCTTCGAACCCGGTTTTGATCGGGTCGGCACCGGCAATGGGAGCGGCTGCAAAGGCAGCGAGTGCGACCGGCGGCGTCACCGTCGACATCATTGCAAACACGACAACGAAGAGATGCAGCGTCAGGGGCGCCAGCCCCACCGTATCGATTCCCGATGACAGTGCGATCACGATGATGAAATAGGTGGCGCCGGGCGGCAGCCCCATCCCCAGGATGATGGCGCCGAACGCGACAACCAGCAGCACCAGCGGAAGCGGTCCGCTTGCCACCTGGGCAAGCAGTAGCGACAGCCGGCCGGCGAAGCCGGAAGTCTGGATCAAGCCGACAATCAGACCGATGGCGGTAACGATGATCACGATTGAAGCCGCCATGCGGCCGGCCTCGACGAAGGCGTGCCAAAGCCGGCTGCGGGAGCGGAAGTCCGGGAACAGGACCGCAGATGCGGTCAGGGCAACCACCAAACCATAGAAGCCGGCAGTCGGAACCGAGGGTTGCGCAAACAGAAAATAGCTCAACGTCCCCAGCGGCATGACGAAGACCAGGCATTGTACCCATTCTTGACCGGTGAGCTTCGGCCGGGCCGAGGCAGGCAAGGCACCAATCCCGAGCTTTCTTGCCTCGAAATAGACCGCGAGAAACGTTCCGAGGTAGTAGAAAATGGCCGGCATGATGGCAGCAACGACGATGTAGCGGTATTCCAGGCCGATCTGGCCGGCCACAAAAAAGGCGACGACACCCATGACCGGCGGCATGATCTGTCCACCGGAGGAAGCAGCGGCTTCCACCGCTCCGGCAAATGCCGGCTTGAAACCGGAGCGGCGGATCACCGGAATGGTCATCACGCCGGTTGAGACGACGTTCGAGATCGCCGCACCACTAAGTGTTCCAAACAGAGCCGACGAGGCGATCGCCGCATGGGCGGCGCCGCCGGTAAGGCCACCGGTCAGCCGGTTTGCGATCTTCATCAACAGGTCTCCCGCCCCGGACGCCATCAGAACCGCGCCAAAGACGATGAAGATCAGGACGTTGCCGGTAACAACCTGGATCGGCTGCCCAAACATTCCGCCGGTTTGTGCCCAGAACTGAAGAATCATCTGGCGGAAATTCTGACCGAATGTTGCATCCGATCCAGCCAGGATGCCGGTCCAGTCGGGCAGCCATCCCTTGACGAAGAAATAGACCATCCAGAACAGGCAGAAGGTCACGATGAACCCGCCGAAGAGCCGATAGGTCAGGTAGAGGGTGATCGCCGTTGCGAGCGGGAACATGACGTAATCGATCGGACGCGCCGACGGAAGGATGCCGGCATCGGATCCGAAAATCGCAATGATCCAGCTGCAGAATGCGGCTATGGCCAGCAGCGTCATTGAAATGTTGACGATGCGCAGGCCGGGCCTGCGGTGCAGGGTCAGCAGCGTGATTGTGAAGGATAGAACAATCGGCAGGCCGAGGATGAGCCCGGTTGGCAGCAGAAAGCCTTGTTCAAATGCCCGATAGCCGGCGCCGAGCCAGTTTTCGCGCAGGACCACACGTTGGTCACGGCGGCTCAGTTCCTCAAAGCCGGGGGTCATGACCTGAATCAGCCAGTGGATGAACTGGCTGATCGGGCCTGAAGCAGAATAGATCACGACGACGGCGACGAAAATCACCGCGACTACGTCAGCGATGTGCTTGTCGACCAGCGGGTTCGTGCCGGGCCGCTGCGCCGGGCCGATATCAGTCGTCATGGCATTCCTCCCTCGCCGTGAGGTCTTCGAGATAGACCCGCCTTACGGTGCCGCGATATTTTTCCGTCAATTCGGACGCCACTTCGCTGCCATCCACGAGAAATGGCAAAATCCCCTTGCGCAGCGACGCCCCCCTTGCATCACGGATGTCGTCATCGGACATGGTCACACGCTGTGACATCCGGCGGCCCCATTGGCCAAGGAAGCCGTACATCCGTTCGATCTCGCCAGCGTGAGCATCGCCAGCACCCAAATCCACGAACTCATCCGGGTCGGTTTCCAGGTCGAAGAGCATGGGGCGGAAACCGCCCTCGAAGTGAACGAGCTTCCATCGTCCGTCGAGCACCATGAACATGCGCGCATCACGGGGTGCTACACCGAGAACCTCGGCACGCGGCGTGACGGAATAATCATATTCGCTGATGACGAATTCACGCCAGTTTTCCGGCGTTTCTCCCCTGATCCAGGGCATCAGCGAATGCCCCTCGACGACATGTGCCGGCACCTTGCCGCCCGCCGCATCAATGAACGTCGCCGCCAGATCGATCGCCTCGACCAGCGCGTCGCAGGCCGTGCCGCGCGTCGCATCGGCCTCGGCTCGTGGATCGAATACGATCAACGGGATCTTGACGCTGGCCTCGTGGAAGAAGTCCTTCTCGCCCAGCCAATGATCACCCAGATAATCACCGTGATCGGACGTCAGCACGATCATTGTATCGTCCATCTTGCCCGTCGCGTCGAGGTGATCGAGCAGGCGGCCAAGCTGGTCGTCGCACTGCTTGATCAGCCCCATATAGGCGGGGATCACCTTGTCGCGCACATCCTGGCGCTTGAACGCCTGGGCTACCCGCGTCTTGTGATAGGCGTCGAGCACCGGATGCGGTGAAACCAGCTCGGACGGGTGACGGGACGGCGCCAAAATCTGGTTGCGCCCGAACATGTCATGATACGGCGCCGGCACGATGTAGGGCCAATGCGGCTTGATGAACGAGACATGCGCGCACCAGGGGCCCTTTGTGGCGTCGATAAAGCGTATCGCCTCGGAGGTCAGCCAAGGCGTCTCGCTGTCTTCCTCGCGAATATTGGCTGGCTTGTCCGCGTTCATGAACATCCAGCCAGAAGCGATCTGGTCATCATTTACGCCGGCATTTGCGTAGTCTGCCCAGGGGTTTTCGCTCTCATAGCCCTTGGCCTTGAGGTACTCATTGTAGGGCGAGCGCTTGGCGTCGTAGAATCCGTCGGGGCCCATCCCCCAAAGCCCATCATCGCGCGCCCATGCATCAAAGCCGCAATCGGCCTGGCGAGCCCCGATCACGCTGTCGGGCGACAGGCCGAGACGCTGCATGCCCTTGGCGTCAGCCTTCATGTGCGTTTTTCCAAGCAGCCAGCAAGCCATTCCGAGGTCGCGCAGATGATCTCCGAGCGTGATCTCGCCGACGCGCAAGGGAAAGCCGTTCCACTGGGCGCCGTGCGACGACACGTAGCGGCCGGTGTAGAAACTCATGCGCGATGCGCCGCAGATCGGCGACTGCACATATGCGTTGGTGAAACGAACTCCCCGCGCTGCCACGCGATCGAAGTTCGGTGTGTGCAAGTGCGGGTGTCCGGCACAGCTCAGATAGTCGAACCGAAGCTGGTCGTACATCACGAAAAGGATATTCATCCCACCTCATCCTCCCGACGGGTGCCATCCGGTGCGCAGGCATCCAATGGAAACCTAGCGCCTGACCGCGGCCCTGTGGAGAACAGGCAACTTTATGCATATAAGTTGGATTTATCGCCCAGCCAGTTCGCTGTACGCTACATGGCGTACGCAATCGCAGAAATGCAGCTGCGCGGGCGTTGGCGGCCGCTCCGATGAGGTGATGGTCGATATCTGGGCGGGCAAAAGCGGTTCATCGATCTCGATGCTCCGGATACGCCAGTTGGCCAAGGTCTGCTCCAGGAGCAAGCCGGGAAAGGTGCACAGGAAATCGCTGTCTTGGAGCAGAGACAGGATGCTCTGGATGGAATCCGATGTGACGACGGGTGTAGGAGGCAGGAGGCCGCGCTGGATGAAATGTTGCTGCAGCGACGCCACGCGGGATGGTGTCCCGATCAGCAACCAGTCGCCGGCTGCGAGATCGCCGAGTGTTTTGGCGCCGGTCCATCGTGAGCCCAAGCCGGTAATGATGACGACCGGCGTTTCAATCAGTCGCTCGACCGCCAGACCGATCGCGTCGGCCGGTTTTGGTTCGGGTCCGATGACGATATCAACGGCACCATCACGCACCGGCGCAAATGCCATCGGCTCGTGACCGCCGGAAATCTGCACCTGGACGCAGGGATAACGCCTGCGAAATCGCTTGATCGTCGCGGGGATGATCCGGTTGGCGGCAAGCGGAGACACGGTCACATTGAGGCGGCCTGTGCCGCTTCCTATGCGCTGATCGACATCTTCCTGCATCTTGATCAGTTCTGCCTGGATGCGGCCGGCCCGCTGAAGAATGATCCTGCCTTCCTCCGTCGCGGTAACACCATTCGGCGAACGCTTGAAAATCGCTGCGCCCAGCTCGCTTTCTGCTTTGCGCAGGGCTTGGGTCAATGCGGGCTGGGTCTTGCCCAGACGCTTGGACGCCGCGCGCAAGCTGCCGGTTTATCTATCGCGAGCAACATCTCGACTTGCTGTAGGCTGATCACGGCCTTCTCCCTTGCCCTGAGCCATTAGTGCCTGACAAACGCGGATCAGTCCATTTCTGGCGGATGAGGAAAAGCCCACTTCAGAAGCAACATGGCATCATATGCCCTACGGTTCGACGTTTCTTGGCGAGCGCGGGAAGGTTCCGTTTCTGTGCGCAAGCAAACCGATGGCTGGAAGCCGGCAATCCGACCGGAGCGAACGGCAACTGTTGGGGCGATTGCCTTGGCCGCCGAATATCAGAAATGAGGGCGCGAAGCGGACACGGGTTTGATTGCATACGAACCAAAGCACCCAGGTGTGCTGGCAGTCCAAATCAATCGACTGGGTGTAGCAGAATGTGGCCTCTTGTGCCGAATTTGGCGAATGATCAGGCGTTCATTCGGTGTCCGTGCCTGGCGATTGACCGATCATCAGACAACGCTCGATCTCACCGGACCACCAATTCGCCAGCTTCAGCCGCTCTTCCCAATGGCATCCCCGATGATAGGCGCGCCTGACTTCGCCGGCGCGAATATGTGACAAACCGGCTTCAAATGTGTCCGATGACCACAGGCCGGAGGTTGGATCATAGTCTGCTCGCCCTGGCGCAATCGCGTAGCGGAAAACCTGTCCAATGACGGAACGAAGGCGCCGTGCGTATTCCGCTTTTGCGGTGGCCTTCTCCGCTTTGGCCTGCTCTCCACGGTCGATCCCCTTTTCCAGCAGTTGCCGGGCCGAAAACCGGCGGCCGCGGGCATCAGCCAATGAGACTGCAGGATAGCTTCCCAAGGCGAGGAGCTTTTGCCGTCCGCCGAACCGATGAGCCAAACGCCAGAGCTTCGAGCCTTGGGACGTCACCAGAAGATGCAGTCCACCGCCATCGCTATATTTGTGCGGTTTCCGCTCGGCTTTTAACGAGCGAATTTGCATGTCCCTGAGGGGCATGGGTCAGTGTCCAAACTTGAATGCAGGGAAATGCCCCCGGCGGATATCAACGAAAGTACCAACAAAACCGCTTGATACCAGAACCTGTACGCGGGCGTCATCAGACGAAAAATCAACAAAAAACACCGCATTCGCGGCGTTTAAAGATGTTCTTAGATTGTCTGGAACAGGAAAGTGGTGCCGCTTGCGTGACTCGAACACGCGACCTACGCATTACGAATGCGTTGCTCTACCAACTGAGCTAAAGCGGCCCGGGCATCTCTGCCGTGCGAGCGGGTGATACAGGCAAAGAAAGCCGATTTCAAGCGCCAGTTTCGGCCCAAAAATCCAAAGCCATTGCCCATGTCACTCTTGTTCTTTCGGTCACATGCCGGTTTCACCGTGGACAGGCTCGCGCACGCGTCTAAGCTGGTGGCGGAACCTGCGCGTGCGTACGGAGGAAACGTGGCGCGCGGGAAAGGGAGGAGCAATTCATGTACAACACCACCTATCACCGTGCCGGGTCGGTTGAGGAAGCAGCGAAGCTTGCCTCGGCCAATGACGAGGCGAAGTTTGTCTCCGGCGGCCAGACGCTGATCCCCGCCATGAAGTCGCGCCTTGCCGCGCCGTCGGACCTGATCGACCTGCGCCACATCGCCTCGATGAAGGGCATCACGATCTCGGGCAAGTCGGTCACCATCGGTGCCGCGACGATCCATTATGACGTGGCGGCGTCGAAGGAGCTGGCGGCGGTCTGCCCTGCGCTCTGCTCGCTGGCCAGCCACATCGGCGACCCGCATGTGCGCCACATGGGCACCATCGGCGGCTCGATCTCCAACAACGACCCGGCCGCCGACTATCCCTCCGCCATGCTGGCGCTGGGCGCGACCATCGTCACCAACCAGCGTGAGCTGTCCGCCGAAGACTTCTTCACCGGCCTGTTCGAGACGGCGCTGGAGGCAGGCGAGATTGTCACGGCGGTGAAGTTCACCGCGCCCGACAAGGCCGGCTACGCCAAGTTCCCGAACCCGGCCTCGCGCTATGCGATGACCGGCGTGTTCGTGGCCAAAACCGGTTCGGACGTGAAGGTTGCCGTCACCGGCGCAGGCGAGAACGGCGTGTTCCGCGCCTCGGCCATCGAGGCCGCGCTCAACGCCAACTTCTCTCCTGACGCAGTGGACGGCGTGTCCGTCTCCGCTGACGGGCTGATGGCCGACATGCATGCCTCCGCAGACTACCGCGCCAACCTCATCAAGGTGATGGCCAAGCGCGCTGTGGCCGCTGCGGGTGGCGGTGGCCTGGCAGCTGCGGTCGATACGGTACGCCGCGAAGTGTCCGAGGCTGCCGCGACCTTGGGCAAGGAAGCATCTGACGTGGGCGCTGCCGTGCGCAATGCTGTCAACGAGGCGGCAGGGGAAGTCCGCCAGACGGCCGACCGGGTTCTCGCGGCCGTTCCCGAGAAGAAGCGTGGCTGGCTCGCCCGCCTGTTCGGCCTCGGCAAGTAACCTCCATCTTCAGGTCCATGTGCAAACGGGCGCCGCCGGCGCCCGTTTTGTTTCGTCCACCGGCAGTGTTTACCCGCAGATGCGCGCCTTGGCGCCGGCATATTCGCGGGCGAGCCGATCCACCAATGCTGCAGCCGGGACGATTTCCTTCACCGCACCGATACCTTGGCCACAGCCCCAGATATCCTTCCAGGCCTTGGTCTTGTCGCCGCCAAAATTCATCTTGGACGGATCGCTTTCCGGCAGATGATCCGGGTCCATCCCGGCGTTGCGGATCGAGCCTTTCAGATAGTTCCCGTGCACACCGGTGAAGAGATTGGAATAGATGATGTCGGCGGCATTGGAGTCCACGATCATCTGCTTGTAGGCGTCCATCGCGCGCGCTTCCGTGGTGGCGATGAAGGGCGAGCCGATATAGGCAAGGTCAGCTCCGGCGGCCTGTGCGGCCAACACGGCGCCGCCATTGGCGATGGAGCCGGACAGAAGCAGCGGCCCGTCAAACCATTGGCGGATTTCCTGGAGCAGGGCGAAGGGAGACAGCGTTCCAGCATGGCCGCCAGCCCCTGCGGCCACCGCGATCAGCCCGTCCGCACCCTTTTCGATTGCCTTGCGCGCGTGCCGGTCATGAATGATGTCATGTAGTACAATGCCGCCATAGGAGTGGATCGCCTGATTGACTTCAGGAACCGCACCCAGCGACGTGATGACCACGGGAACCTTGTATTTCACGCACATCTGGAGGTCATGCTCGATCCGGGTGTTGGACTTGTGCACGATCTGGTTGACCGCAAAGGGTGCGGCTTTGCGCTCCGGATTGGCGGCATCATGGGCCGCAAGCGTTTCCGTGATTTCCGCCAGCCAGTCATCCAGTTGCGCTTCGGGCCGCGCATTGAGCGCCGGGAAGGAACCGACGATCCCCGCCTTGCACTGTTCGATCACCAGCGGCGGATGCGAGATGATGAAGAGCGGCGACCCGACCACCGGGATGCGCAGATTGGTCTTCAGGATGTCAGGCAATGCCATTCGTGTGTCCCCTCCAAAAAATTGACGTTTCCGTAAACGGTAGACTGAATGGCGGTGCTTGAAAAGCCCGTAAATGCAGAACTGCAACCATCAGCCAGTCCCATGAGGCATACGCACTCGATCGGGTTGCAAATACAACCAAAAAGAGAGAACTGATTCGCAAAATTCGCAGAGATTGTCTCGGTGAGCTCGAGTCAAAAAGCGCCAGGTGTCCGAAAAAATATAAGGAAAACAGCATGATAGGGGAATAAAACTCCCCCGTTTACATTTTGTTAAGTTCCCGTATAGATGGTAATAATAGTAACTTGCTACTTAAACGAGGGGTTCTGTGGTGGCCATGCGACAGCGGGGACGAAACGGGCGGGACGTAAAGACCGGAATGAGTGCAACGGACGCCAAGGGCGCCGCTCGCATGGAGTTGCCTGAAGCGCTCGAACCGCGCGTGCTGCTTGATGCGGCGGCACTGGAAACAGCATTGCATGTGCGCGATCACGCGCAGGCGCATTCCACACCCGATCCTGACGGTTCGGCGCGGGAATTCGGCAGGCTGCTGGCCTCTCTTTCTGCTGACAAAGGGCACGCCGTATCGCGCGTGATGGCGTGGGGCGATAGCAAGCCAGCGCAAGTCCCCCAAAATGCCGATACTGGCCATGACCGGCCAGCGGAACCGGAATCGCTGGTTCTTGCTCCGATCCAGGACCCTCACGACGTTCCGGTGGAGGTCTTCTTCATTGATGGCGCAGTCGAGGACATCGCAACGATCACGGCGTCCCTGCCGGCGGGCGCAAATATTTTCATCCTCGACGGGAATAGTGATGGCGTCGAGCAGATGGCCGGCATCCTGGAGGGTTTTGATCACGTCGACGCCCTCCACATCATTTCCCACGGCCGTTCGGGCACGCTTGATCTCGGTAGCGCCAAGCTGACCGAAGCATCCATGGCCGGGCGCCATGCCGATGAGATGGCTGTTATCGCCAATGTGCTGTCGGAAGACGCCGATATCCTGATCTACGGCTGCGACTTTGCGGCCAACGCCCGAGGTGCGTCTGCCGTTCAGGCGCTCGCTGATATCACTGGCGCCGATGTGGCGGCGTCGGTCGATTTGACCGGCGCCTTTGAGCAGGGTGGCGACTGGATTCTCGAAAGCCGGACCGGCGCGATCGAAGCCATGGCGATCAGCGCGGCCGGCTACCGGTATACACTGGGAGACCAGGTCATTGACGGTGCAACACTCCAGACAGCCGCAGGGGCAGCCGTCTCGCCGTCCTTCACGGTGTCCGGACCGGACAGCAACCAGTTCACCATGACCCGCGACGATGGCGGCAACATTACCGGCGAAGCCGGCGGCGCCGGTCTCGGTCGCGAATTCAACGATTCGCTTCTCAATGGCACCGAGACATACACGATCTCGGTCGCCCAGGGCGTTTCGGTGATTGATCTCGAATTCGCGTATATAAATAACAACATAGACGGTCAGGAAGAGCTGCGGAACTTCCATGTGTTCGACACCAATGGCGCCGATATCACGTCGTCCGTCAGCTTCTCCTTTGCGGACAATTCCGGCCCGGTCACACCGGGTGTTGGCGGCGGTCCGCTCTTCTTCGGAACGTCACCCACGAACGGCCAGTCCAATACGATCTATGGCGGCTCCGAAGCCGGTAACGCCGCGACCAATGGCATCCTGACGATCACATCCAGCACTGAAATCGGCTCGGTGACCTTCACGCGCACAACGACGGCAACCGGGCAGACCGGAACGACCGGTGCCTTTGGCGTCATCATGACGGGCCTCGATTACACGACCGGACTGCCGCCGGTTGATACCGATGGTGATGGCGTCACCGACGATATGGATATCGACGATGACAATGACGGCATCATAGACGTGAACGAAGGATACATTCCGCCAACGGGGGATCCGCTGGTCGACATGGCGATCCTCTATGACGGTTCGGCATCGGTGTTCTTCGCGGATTGGCAAGACGGCCTTTATGCCCTTGCCGCGTCCATCGAGAATCCCTCGGTCATTCCCCAGGACGGGTCGGTCAGGCTCTCCGTCATACAGTTTTCGACGACAATCGACGAAGCCATCGCTCCGGTTGTGATAACCTCTGCCAATGCGGCGTCCATCGCCGCGCAATTGCGCGCCTATGCGGACGATTTCAGCACAAACAAACTCGATACGGGCACGAACACCGCCGCGGCGATCGACGCGGCCGTCGCTTCAATTACCAGCCAGGCCATCGCCACGCAGCAGCAGGTCATTACACTCATCACCGATGGCGATGCGGATGTCCAAAGCGCCGCGGTTTCGTCCGCGCTGGCCGCACAAGCGGCTGGCATCGACACGCTGAATGTCTTCGGCATCGGAAGTGTCAACGCAGCCAACGCGCAGGCGCTCATCTTCCCGCTTCCTGATGGCGATACGGATGGATTCTTCACGCCATTGGCGAACTATGCGGCGTTCCAGACCGCGATCGGCTCTGCGATCGGCAACACCGTGTCGCAAGCCGTGGCGCCGCAGGATACCGACGGCGACGGAATCCCTGACTATCTTGATATCGATTCCGACAATGACGGTATCACCGACAACATCGAGGCGCAGGGTACGGTCAACTACATCGCGCCGTCGGGCGTTGGTGTCGGCATCACTGACGTCGACGGTGATGGCCTCGATGACAATTACGACGCCAATACCGCGGACACCACCGGCGCGGCTTCGCTCGGCCTGACCCCGATTGACACCGATGGTGACGGTACTGCCGACCTCATCGATATCGATTCCGACAATGACGGTCTTTCCGATACGGACGAAAACGGCCTCGGCGTAGCCCAGGTCGCGGCCAACGCCGCCGATACGGACGGCGACGGCTTGAAGGATGCCTATGAACTTGCAATCGACGGCAATGCGAATGACGGCTTTGTCGTCAACGAAGGCGAAACGCCGCTGCCCGCCTTCGCCACCACGGCGACAGGTGCCATCTATCTGCCGGACAGCGACAACGATGCGTCATTGGGCATATCGCTCCTCAATGATCTGAACTTCCGCGATTCGCAATTGAGTGTGGTTGTCGACACCGACGGGGACGGAGTCGTCGATTCCATCGACATTGACGATGACAATGACGGCATCCTCGACATCAACGAAGGCACGCCGACCACGTTGACCTTCACGCTGTCGCCGACTTCGACAACCGGATCCGCGATCTACGAAGCGACCTTTGGTGGCCAAACGTACCAGGTTGCGATCACGGCGCCAGCGACCCATCCTGGCCTGCTTGGGCCGAGCGGAACCCAGGAAACCAACGATGTCTCGATTGCCGCCAACGGTGCAATCGGCTTGCGTGATGATGCCAGTGGCGAGTCCGTGCTGCTGTTCACCTCGAACATTCCCATTTCCCAAATCCAGTTCTTCAACCTGGACGGCTTTGACAACGCGACCGGAAACGGCGCCAAGGACGTGATCGGCTTTGACCAGCCGGGCTCGTTTGTTGTCACAAATGGCGCCGATCTGGCTTCCTACGATCCGGCCACCGGCGCGCTTCTGGTCAACAATCCGGCCGGCAACGCGTTCACCAATCTGTCGCTGCTCAACGCCTCGGGCGCTGAAATGGTTGCAAAGGGCGTCCTGTCGCCCATCCTGTTCCGCGGCACCAATGGCACGACCAACAACGCCAACTTCAAGTTCATCGCCGATAACCCGTTCACGTCGATTGCGATGATGTATGAGGACATCGCGGTCGGCGGCACGCGCGAATTCGTCCTTTCCAATGTCACGATCGCCTCGTTCGAGGCAACGGTCGTCATTCCGTCCGACACCGATGGCGACGGGATCATCGACAGTCTCGACATCGACAGCGACGATGACGGTATCACCGACAACATCGAGGCGCAGGCGACGGGCGCATACATCGCGCCCTCGGGTGTCGGCGTTGCGATGGTGGACATCGACGGTGACGGTCTCGACGACAATTACGACGCCAACACCGCCGACATGGGAAGCGCGGCGTCGGTGGGCCTGCTTCCGGTGGACACCGATAGTGACGGCACGGCCGACTATCTCGATACCGACTCCGACAATGACGGCACTGCTGATGTAGCGGAAAGCGGCCTTGGCGTTGCCCAGGTCACGCCGGGGGCGGTGGATACTGACGGCGATGGCCTGAAGGATGCCTATGAGTTGGCCATCGACGGCAACGCCAATGACGGCTACGTTGTCAGTGAAAGCGTGACCGATCTGGCCGCCACCGGTTCGGCCTACCTTCCCGACACGGACGGCGATATGTCATTGGCTGTCCCGCTGGTCCACGACCTCAACTTCCGGGATACGGTCGTCGACATCGACACCGATGGCGATGGCGTGATCGATCTGATCGACATCGACGATGACAATGACGGCGTTCTGGATACGGTTGAAACCGATACGGTGACCTCGGCATCCGAGCAGATCGCCGATTTCACGAGCTTCACGCCGACACCGTTCCCGCCATCGGGCCCGACCGATGCGTTCGGCGCGCTAAGCATCGGCGGAGAAACCGTCAATCTGACGGTTTCGGGTTCCTACCTTTCGCCGAATGCGATTCGAAATGACGCCTTCACAACGACATTGACCTCGATTTCCTCCATTCCGGGAAGCGAATTGCTGCAGGTCGATCTTGGCGGCGTAGTGACCAGCATCGTCTTCGATTTCAACGGTGCTGCACTTGTCGATCCGGTCCTCTACCTGTTCGCCGACGGCTCGTCTTCGGTGTTCGACATCGGCATTCCGTTCACGATTGTCGAAGGGCAGGGCACCCAGGTCGGAACGACGATCCAGGTGAACGCGGTCAGCAATTCTCCCGACTTTGTCGCGATCCGCTTGCAAGGCGTGCACACTGGCTTCACGCTGAACGACCTGTCGGGCGGCAACACCATCTTCCTGCAGGTAACGGCTGCGCAGGCGCAGTTGTCGCCGTCGCGCGATACCGACGGTGACGGGATTGTCGACCGCCTCGACATCGATTCTGACGATGATGGCATCACCGACACCATCGAAGCGCAGGCAACCGGCGCATACATTGCACCCTCCGGCGCCGGGGCAGGCATGACCGACCTCAATGGCGACGGTCTTGACGATGCTTTCGGGGCCGGCTTGACGCCGGTGGATACCGACAGCGACGGTACGGCTGACTACCTCGACGCCGACAGCGACAATGACGGCCTGTCCGACAATGCCGAAAACGGCCTTGGCGTGGCGATGGTCGCTCCCGGCGCCACAGATGCCGATGGCGATGGTCTGAAAGACGCATACGAGCTGGCCATCGACGGCAACGCCAATGACGGCTTTGTTGTCAGCGAGGGCGTGACCGATCCGCTGCTTGCCGCGGCCAACAACAATGGCTACCTGCCCGATGATGGCGACGCGGTTGCCGGTTCCATCGTACCGATGACGGCGGACCTCAATTTCCGCGATGCAACCCCGGACAACCAGCCGCCCGTGGGTGTGGATGACACGATCAGCGTTGCCGAGGATACGCCGGCTACGAAAAACGTCCTGACCAATGACACCGATCCCGATGGCGATCCGCTGACGATTTCGTCTGCATCGATGGATGTCAACGGCGACGGCACGCCCGACATCCTGGTGCTGGACACACCGACACCAATCACCGACAATTTGGGCAGCCCGATCGGTACGGTCACCGTGTCGGCCAACGGAGACGTGAGCTTCGTCCCGGCGCCCGGATATCTCGGACCGATTCCCGATCTTGTCTATACGCCCAATGACGGTACCGCGGATGGTTCTCCCGCAACGGTCGTTTTCGGCCCGATCACACCGGTCAACGACGCGCCGCAGGGGACCGACAACAGCTTCTCGCTGCTCGACAACCAGACCCACACCTTCACGGCTGCGGAGTTTGGCTTCTCCGATCCGCTCGACAGTCCGCCCGACGCTTTCATGTCGGTGATCATAACGACACTACCGGCGGGCGGCACGCTGACGCTCAATGGCAATCCGGTCCTCGCCGGTGGTGAAATCGCCGTCGCCGATATCCCGAACCTCGTCTACACGCCGTCCGGCATCGGATCCGACAGCTTCACCTTCCAGGTCCGCGACGACGGCGGCACGGATGCCAACCTCGTCACCAATGGCAGCCTGGAGGACTTCGCGCTCCCCTCCGACTTCGTGACGCTGGCCGGCTACACCGGTGCAACGCCGCCGACGGCCGGTGAAGTCAGCCCGCCCGAGCTCGCGGGCTGGAACCGTCTCGTCCAGTATGACGGCGATTATTTCATGGAGGAAATGAATCTGGCGACGGATGCCAATCCAACGCTGGGAGACACGCCCTATGGCGACCAGTTCGGCTTCTTTGGTTCCGTCTGGCAGACCATCACCGGCCTGGTTCCGGGCGAAACCTATACGATCAGCGGCGATGCGATCGTCGATAGCCAGGATCCGTTCGGCGGCAGCGAAGCTATATTCGGCCTGTTTGCGTATGATGATGCCGATTTCAACGGCACATGGGACCTGACAGGCGACCCATGGGCCTCGGTGCTTGCCCAGGGCATCATCCAGACCTCTGTGGACGGCGACAGCCCCAATTGGCGCAATCTGACCTTCACCTTTGTTGCGCCTGCGAGCGGCAGCATTGATCTGGTTGTCTACAAGTCGGCGGTTGTCGCTGCCGCCTGCTACTGGGACAACATCCAGGTCACGCGCACCGGCGGTGGCGTCGATACCGACCCGCTTCCGAATACGATCGCCTTCACTGTAGCGTCTGGCAACACGCCGCCGGTTTCATCGGGCGGTACCCTGGCCTATTTCGAGGATCAGCCGGTCGATTTCACCAATGCCGTGATCGATTTCACCGATCCGGACGCTGGCCAGAGCCTCGACGCCATCCGGATCGAAACCCTGCCTGCCAACGGCACGCTGACAATCTGGGGCGCTGCTGTTGTTCCGGGAGAATTCGTCAATGTGGTCGAGTTGGGCGGCCTCGTCTACTCACCGGCCGCAAATGGCGCGCAGTCTGACAGTTTTACCTACTCAGTTCATGACGGCTTTGACTGGTCGGTGACGCCATCAACCATGACCATCACCGGTACGCCGGCGAACGACTCGCCGGTACCCGTCGTGTCGCTGACAGGCGATGGGACTGTCGTCGAAGCGGGGGTCGGGACACCGACGCCATTCGCCCTGTCCACCGGCGGCGCCCCCACCGAAATTTCCGTCGCCGCGCTCCTGGCGCAGCTCAACATCACGGATATTGAACAGACTCAGTTTGGCATCGGCATCACCTTCGCCGATGAGTCTCACGGCGTCTGGGAGTACTTGCGCCCGGATGTTCCTGGTCATGACTGGACACCGTTCCAGCTCAACGATGTCGGCAATCTTGACCCGCAGCCTGTGCCGGTCGGTGGCGTGTTGTTGATGGACCCAGATGCCATCCTGCGCTTCACGCCTGATGCCGATTTCTCAGGCACCGCGAACTTCGGTTTCCGTGTCTGGGACATGACTGTTGGCACGGCGTCGAATCCGCCATCGATTATTCTTGATGACAGCGGCGGTGCGCCTCCGACCGCAACCTCCTCGCTGTCCTCGACGGTGTTCCTAGCCGGCACGGCGACCGACTACGATGGCGACGGTGTGGCCGATGTCGATGACCTCGATGATGACAATGACGGCATCTTGGACACCGCCGAAGGATATGCTGCCGGAGCCTCCGGCTCGGTGTCTTGGTTCCACAATGACAATGGCGGCACTTACATGGGCGCCAATGTCGATGCAGGTCTCTCTGCGGTCGTCGCGTCCACATCCAACATATCATTTGGATCCGGCTTTGTTCAGCCGACCAGCAGCTACGAACATGTCTTGTCGGGGGCCAATTCGGCGACATATGCCGAAGCGGTTGCCAACAATGACTATGTTGAGGTCAGCTTCACACTTGCGCAGGCCGCTACACTCGGTTCCCTTCAGCAAGGCATGGTGCCGGTCGCCTGGGGCGGAGCTGCCGCTGGCGCCTATCAGATTGGCGCCGCGCTTTCCAGCGACGGCTTCGCATCGTCCACGACGCTCTATCAGGGCGAGACAATCGGGATACCGACAACAGGCTATGAACAGACCTTCGAGGCAGTGGATATGCCTTTGCAGGCCGGGGTGACCTACACGCTCCGCTTCTACCTGTACGACGAGCAGAACAATGCAAGCCTGGCTAACGGTACACCGCTGCCCAATGGGACGGTCACATTTGACGACCTGATCCTCAATTTTTCGACATCCACAGCAACCGATACCGATGGCGACGGGGTACCCGATCACCTCGACCTCGACTCCGACAATGACGGCATTTCCGATCTGATCGAGAGCGGCCAGGACTGGTCGGTCGTCGACACCAACAATGATGGCGTCCATGACGGCCCGGTCGATGCCAACGGTGTGCCCGTGGCCGCCAATGGCGGCGTCACGCCCGTTGATACCGACAATGACGGACTTGCCGATGTCATCGACCTCGACTCCGACAATGATCTGATCCCCGATCAGATCGAGGCCCAGCCGACGCTCGGTTACCAGTCGCTGACCAATGTCAACAATGCCTCCAATTTCGGCGTCAATGACATCGCGCTGTTCGTGCCGGCCGATACCGATGGCGATGGCATTTTTGACTTCCGCGACACTGACAGTGACAATGACGCGAAATCCGATACGCTCGAAAGCGGCCTGACAGCCTCCGGTACAGATGCCGACAACAACGGCATCGATGACGTGACCGGCGCGGTCTACGGCGACGGCGACGGCATTCTGAACGATCCGCAGACGGCGCTTGCCAACGAGACCGGTGATACGTCCCAGGTAGGCTATCGCGAAGTGGTGTTGGTCGATACGGATGGCGATGGAATTGCCGACGACGTCGATATCGATGACGACAATGACGGCATTCTCGATGCCAACGAAGGTTACTACGTCGGCACCGATCCGGCAATCGATCTTGCGATCCTCATCGATGGCTCTAGCAGCTTCTTGTTCCAGTTCCAGGACATCCTCAATTTCACGGCGGATGCCATCGAAGATCCATCAGTCGTGCCGCAGGACGGCAGCGTGCGCCTGTCGGTCATCCAGTTCGGTACGATATCTAACCTGGAAATCGCACCGGTCATCATAACCTCTTCCAATGTGGCGAGTGTTGCAGCGGCAATCCGCAATATCGCTCACATGGATACCGGAACCATGACCCAACTGGGAATTGATCTGGCAGTATCGACATTGGCCAGCGTTGCGACGCCATCAAACGAACAACAGATTATCGTCGTGACGGATGGTGATCCGGAGGTGCCTTCAGCGACGACAACAGCGGTCGCGAACGCCCAGGCAGCCGGAATCGATTCCTTTAGCGTGATCGGCTACAATACTGCCGCGGCGAACACGTACTATCAGGGACTGGTTTACCCGCAGCCTTACAATGATAGCAACGGCTTCTACGTCGATGTGCAGAGCGCGGCGGACTATTCAGTTGCCATCAACCAGTCTGTCGGCGATGCGGTCCTTTCGGCCTTTGTCAGGGATACTGACGGCGATGGCATAGCGGATCACCTCGATCTCGACAGCGACAATGACGGTATCTCCGATCTTTACGAGTCAACCGGTGGGACCGGCGTTGCCTTGGCCGACACCAACAATGACGGCACCATTAGTTTGGCTGAAAGCATCGCTGCCGGCGCAACCGGCAACGGCGATATCGACGGCGATGGCCTGATGGACATCTTTGATGCCAATACCGCTGACACGACGAGCGCCGCCTCGATTGGCACAACAGCAATCGACACAGATAACGACGGCATCCAGGATTATCTCGACCTCGACTCCGATGGCGACGGCATCGTCGATACGGTGGAGGCGCGTCTCACGGCGGGTTATGTGGCCAATGACGGTGATGTGACCAACAACGATGCCGATGGCGATGGTGTGATCGACATCTTCGACAGCAATGACGGCACCGGCGTGTTCGGTGGCACTTTCATAGCGCCGGTCAACACCGACACAGCCATCAACAACAATGCTGATGCCACACCGGACTATCTGGACACCGATTCCGATGGCGACGGCATGCTCGACAGTGCCGAAAGCGGCATCACGCTGTTGGGAGTCGATTCAAACGGCGATGGGGCTGACGACGCCACAGGTGCGTCTTACGCCGACCCGGACGGCATCGTGAACAACCCACAGGTGGCGCTTGCCAACCAGGTGCTCACGACTCTCGAAGTGGCCTATCGTGAAATCGATACACCGCCGATCATCGACCTGAACGACAACAACACGACCGCAGACCTCGGTTTCACGGCGAGCTATGTGACCGGCGCAACGGCTGTCACGATCAGCGATCCCAATGCTGACGCGATCGATGTGACCGACAACATCACCGAAGTGGTGATCACAGCCGGCGGCATCCTCAATGGCAATGACGAAACGGTCACCATCGGCGGCACTGCCTTCCCCATGGCTACGTCCTCGACGCAGACCGTGACGGTGGGCGGCACATCGGTGCAGATCGCCTTCGATGCCACCGCAGGCACATTCACGATCACGGAGGCTGGCGGCGGTATCCTGCCGCAGGTCGATCTCGACACGCTGATCCGTGGCATTACCTATCAGGCCGTGCTCGCCGCAACCGCCGGAACGCGTACGCTGAGCTTCACCGCGACCGACGAGGGTGGCAACACGACGGCAAACGCCGCCGTGGCCACGATCACGGTAACGGCGGGCAACACGCCGCCAACGGCGAACCCTGAAGTGCTGACTACCGATGAGGACGTGCAGCTGGCCGGCAATGTGCTGGCCAACGACACCGATCCGGATGCGGGCCAGACCCTGACCGTGACCGGTGCGACGGTCGACGCCAATGGCGACGGCACGCCGGACATCTTGGCGCTCGGCACCGTGACGCCGATCATCGACAATTCCGGCAACCCGATCGGCAACCTGACGCTGAATTCGGACGGCAGCTTCACCTTCGATCCGGCGCTGAACTACAACGGCCCGGTTCCGCAGGTGGCCTACTCCATCTCCGACGGCGCGGGCGGCACGGCATCCTCGACGCTCGACATCACCGTCCTGCCGGTCAACGACGCGCCGGTGGCCGAAAATGACGGCCCGGTTGCGCTGACCGGCGGCACACCGAGTACCATAGACATTGTGGGTGGAACCACGACCGGCACGGTGGCGGACACCGATCCGGAAGGCGATACGCTGACCATCACCGAGATCATCGATCTGGGCAATCCGCTGTTCCCGATCGCCATCACGGCGCCCGGCCAGGTCGTCACGCTGACTTCCGGTATTGTCGTCACGGTCAACGGCGACGGCACGGTGACCGTGGCCCCGCCATTGACCTTCGATACCGGTGGGCTTCCGGTCGAAATCTTCGACTACACTATCTCGGACGGCAATGGCGGCACGGATACGGCCGCTGTCACCGTGATCTCTGTTTCCGGCAACACGCCGCCAACGGCGAACCCTGAAGTGCTGACTACCGATGAGGACGTGCAGCTGGCCGGCAATGTGCTGGCCAACGACACCGATCCGGATGCGGGCCAGACCCTGACCGTGACCGGTGCGACGGTCGACGCCAATGGCGACGGCACGCCGGACATCTTGGCGCTCGGCACCGTGACGCCGATCATCGACAATTCCGGCAACCCGATCGGCAACCTGACGCTGAATTCGGACGGCAACTTCACCTTCGATCCGGCGCTGAACTACAACGGCCCGGTTCCGCAGGTGGCCTACTCCATCTCCGACGGCGCGGGCGGCACGGCATCCTCGACGCTCGACATCACCGTCCTGCCGGTCAACGACGCGCCGGTGGCGCAGGATGATGCCGAGACGATCAATGAAGGCGATACGCTGACCACCGAGAACGTCTTGCTCGACAACGGCAACGGCGCCGACAACGATGTCGATAACGATGCATTGACGGTGACTGCGGTCAACGGAGTACCTGGCGATATCGGCAACCAGATCACCTTGCCGTCTGGCGCGCTGCTGACACTCAACGCCAATGGCACCTACGCCTACGATCCGAATGGTGTGTTCGACACGCTCGATCTCGGCCAGACAGCGACCGACAGCTTCACCTACGAGATCAGCGACGGCAATGGCGGGACGGACACCGCGACGGTGACGATCACCATCCAGGGGACACCGACGCCGCCGGCCATCGTTCCGGATCCGAACGGCGACAATTCGATCAATGGCTCCTTCACCAACACGTTCACTGAAAACGGCGCCCCGGTTTCCATCGTCGATACCGATGCGGTCGCAATCGACGTTGACTCGCAGATCATCGAAACCGCGATCATCGTATTGACCAATGCCTTCCCCGGTGACGTGCTTCAGGTCTCGATTCCCGCAGGCACCGGTGTCGCCGCGCTGCCGGCTGTCTATGACCCGATTGCCGGAACGATCACGCTTGAGCTGTTCTCATCGACAGCCAATCCTGCGGATATGGCTACGGCCATCCGGTCGATCACCTTCTCCACTCCAAGCGAGGATCCAGATCCGACGCCACGCGAACTGACAATCACGCTCACCGACGACAGCGGCACCACCGGTGCCCCGGTGTCGGTTTTTGTCAATGTCGTCCCGGTCAACGACGCGCCGGTTATCGATCTGGATCGCAACAATTCCACTGCAACCGGCGATGACTATGCCGGAACCTACACTGAAAACGATCCCGGCGTTCCGATCATCGATATCGGCGACAACCTCATGGTTGATCTCGACGATACCAATATGCAGTCGGCCACGGTCACTCTGACCAATGCGCAGCCCGAGGATCTGATCACGCTGGCTAGTGGATACACCACTCCGGCTGGCCTGACAGTCACCATCACCGGTAACGTGGTTTCGATTACTGGCGATATGCCAATAGCCGACTATCAGGCCGCTCTGGAAGCCATCCGCTTTGAAGCAACAGGAGAAAACCCGACAGGCGGCACCCGGACATTCGATGTCGTCGTCAATGACGGCCAGGACAATTCCAACGTTGCCACTGCTGCGGTCACGGTCGTGCCGGTCAACGATGCGCCGATCCCGATCGATCCGGCCGGAGATCCCACCACGCCTGCCGATGCGATGCCGCCGCAGACCGGCAACGATGCGGCCGCGTTGACGCCCTTCGACGTCAAACCCTATTTCAATGACGTGGACAGCCCGGTTCTCACCTACAGCCTCGATCCGGCCACAGCTCCATCCTGGATGTCGATCAACCCGGTAACGGGAGTGATCACGGGAACGCCGCCGGCCGACGGCTCGCAGGGCGGGCTGAACAGCGACGGTATCTATACGGTGACGGTCATTGCCTCCGATCCGGCAGGCCTGACCGGTCAGACGGACATCCAGTACACGATTTCCAATCCGCCGCCGGTCGCGATCGACGACAGCTTTGGCATGATCGAGAATGGCACGCCGCTGTTCCAGAATGTCTTTGCGGCCAATCCGCTCACCCAGGACACCGATCCGGATGGCGACACGTTCTCGGTCACCGCAGTCGCAGGCAATACGGCCAGTGTTGGTGTGGCGACCGCCGGTTCGACGGGCGGCTTGTTTACCATCCAGCCGAATGGTTCGATGATTTTCACCCAGAACGGCAATTTCGATGATCTGGCCGATGGTGAGACCCGCGACACGACCATCACCTACACGATCACCGATGCGGACGGCGCCACGGATACGGCAACCGTCACTATCACCGTGCTGGGTACCAACGATGCGCCGGTTGTGGTGTCAGGCAGCGAAATCCCTGACCAGATCGGGCTCGACGCACAGACGATTGCGCCCATTGACGTGACGACGGCTTTCAACGATCCGGACACAAGCGACGTGCTGACCTTCAGCGCCACGGGTCTGCCAACCGGCCTTGTGATCGATCCGGTAACCGGCATCATTTCTGGCACCATTGATCATTCGGCTTCGCAAAACGGAAATACCAGCACCCCGACCAATGGTGTGTTCACCGTTGTGGTCACCGCGACAGATCCGCATGGCGCCTCGGTGACAGACACATTCGTCTTCACGGTCTCCAACCCGGCACCCATCGCAACAGATGATGCTGTTACGCTGACCGAAGATGACCCGCAGCTCCTGGTCAATGTCATTTCCGACAATCTGGGCAACGGTGTTGACAGCGATCCGGACGGCGACACACCTCTGACGGTTTCTGAAGTCAACGGCGATCCGCTGCTCGTGGGTACTGGCGTGACGGGCGACAATGGCGGAACCTTTACGATCAGCCCGGATGGCACGGCCAGCTTCGATCCCGGCCAGGACTTCCAGTATCTGGATGATGGTGAGACGGCCACAACGACCGTGACTTACCAGATCACGGATGGCGAAGGTGGCTTCGATACGGCGACGCTGACGGTGACCGTAACAGGCCTCAATGACGCCCCGGTCCCGGTGGATCCGCTCGATCCGGCTGGCCCGGCCGATCCCGCCAACTACGTTCCGGATCAGTCCGGCACCGATGGTGCGCCGCTGACCCCCTTCGACACCTCGCCCTATTTTGGTGATCCCGATACGTCGGACACACTGACCTACTCGTCGCCGGACCTGCCGGTCTGGATGTCAATTGATCCGGTCACCGGCATCATCACCGGCACTCCGCCGCTCGACGCGTCGCAGGGTGGCCCGGCCAGCGATGGCGTCTATCCGATCACCATCACGGTGACAGACGGTGACCTGACCTTCTCCACGACGCTCGACTATACGATCGCAAACCTGCCGCCGGACGCTGTTGACGACGCCTACACGCTGACCGAGGATCAGGTGCTGAGCGTTCCGGCAGCTGGCATCCTCGTAAATGACACTGATGGCGACGGCGACCCGATCACAGTCACCCAGATCAATGGCGATCCGCTCGCGGTGGGCGTGGCGACAGTGCTTCCCTCCGGCGCGACGGTGACGCTGAATGCCGACGGCTCATTCGACTACGACCCGACGACGGCATTCAACGATCTGGCCGCCGGCGAAACCGGCACCGACAGCTTCACCTACCAGATTGGAGACGGTGATGGCCTGTTCGATACGGCAACGGTCACCTTCACGATCATCGGCGTGAACGATGCCCCGACGGCCGTTGACGATGCGTTCGCCCACACGGAAAACGGCACGCCGATAACCGGCAATGTGCTGGATCCGAACCCGGCAACGGCCGACAGTGATCCGGATGCGACCGATGTCCTGACGGTGACCGAGATCAACGGCAATACGGCCGGCGTCGGAAGCCCGGTTGCGGGTGACGCCGGAGGTCTGTTCACAATCGACACCAATGGCGATCTGGTCTTCGACGACAATGGCGAGTTCGAGGACCTCGCCGTCGGCGAGACCCGCGACACCACCGTCAGCTACACCATCGATGACGGCAATGGCGGCACCGATACCGCGACCGTGACCGTCACCGTGGCGGGTACCAACGACGCCCCGATCCCGCTTGATCCGTCGGACCCGGCAGGCCCTGCCGATCCTCTGGACTACATTCCGGCCCAGACAGGGGTTGATGGAACGCCGGTCACGCCGATCGACCTGACGCCCTATTTCGGCGATCCGGATACGTCTAACGTCCTGACAATCTCGGTTGATCCCGCTGATCTTCCGGTTGGCCTGGCCTTCGATCCGCTGACGAACACGATTTCGGGAACACCGGGACCGGACGCGTCGCAGAACGGAGACCCGTTGAATCCGGGCACCTATGTAATCCCGGTCACGGCGACCGATCCCTACGGCGCGACCTTCACGACGAACATCGTTTACACGATCACCAACCAGCCGCCGGTTGCCCAGGACGACGCCCTGACGACCGACGAGGATACGGCGACAACAGGTTCCGTCTTCGCTGACAATGGCAGCGGCATCGATACCGATGCGCCGGACGGTGACGTCATCACGGTTTCTCAGGTTGGCGGTCTCGCAGGCAATGTCGGCCAGCCCGTGGCGGGTTCCAATGGCGGTACTTTCACCATCAATCCCGACGGCACCTACAGCTTCGAACCCGGAACGGATTTCAATGGTCTGGCCGTTGGCGAACAGGCATCCACCACGATCGGGTACCAGATCAGCGATGGCCAGGGTGGCTTCGACACGGCACTTGTGACGGTGGTTGTCACAGGCGTCAATGATGCGCCCGTCATCATCGATCCGATTGACCCTGGCACGCCGGAGAACCCGAACCCGGCTGACCCGGCATCGATCATCCCGGTTCAGGCGGTCACGGATGGCGAGGACTTCACGACTACGCCGCTGATCGACATTGATGACTATGTCCAGGATCCGGACCAGACCGACGATCCGCTGCTCGTCTACACGACCACGGACGTGCTTCCGGCCGGCCTCACGCTCAATCCCGACGGCACGATCACCGGAACGGTGGATCCGTCCGCCTCGCAGGGTGGCCCCGGCGGCGATGGTATCTATCCGGTGACGGTCTCGATCACTGACCCGAGTGGTGCGACCGCCACGGTCGGCCTGACCATCGACGTGTCCAACCTCGACCCGACGGCAGTCAACGATGCTTCGACGGGGACGGAAGACGTGGTGCAGACCGGCAATGTCCTGACCGATCCGGTCACCGGAGACGCGGACACGCCGCCGGACAGCGATCCAGTCACTGTTACCGGAGTTGACGGTCAACCCGTGACTTCAACAACGCCGGCCGTTCTCGGACTGACCTACGGGTCGTTGGAACTCGCGGCGGATGGATCGTGGACCTTCACACCGAACGGTGTGGCGAACCAGCTTGATGCAGGCGAGACCGCGACCGAGGTCGTCACCTATACCATCGATGATGGACAGGGCGGCACGGATACCGCCACGCTGACGATCAACATCACCGGCATCAACGATCCGGTTCAGGTGGTCGATCCGCTCGATCCGACAACGGACCCGGAGAATCCGTCCTATGATCCGGCGAACCCGACGGTCATTCCTGATCCGCTCAACCTGATCCCGGATGTCACCTACAATGATGGTGATGCGATCACGCCGATCCCGGCAGGCGACTACTTCGGTGACGCCGAAGGTGACACCATCACCTTCTCGGCATCCGACTTGCCGACCGGCCTGTCGATTGACCCGGTAACCGGCGAGATCACCGGCACGATCGACGCCAATGCATCCCAGGAAGGCAACACGGCCACCCCCGGGGAGCATCTGGTGACGATCACCGCAACCGATCCCTTCGGCAACACGGCGATAACGACCGTCACGATCACGGCCGTCAACCTGCCGGTTGTCGCTGAGGATGATGCGGTGACGGGTGACGAAGACACGGTATTCACCGGTTCTGTCATCGTCGACAATGGCAGTGGCGCGGACCACGACACGGCACCGGACAGCGATCCGCTCACGGTCATTGAAATCAATGGCGTGCCTGCCGATGTCGGCCAGCCGGTTGACGGTACAAATGGCGGTGTCTTCACCATCAATACAGATGGTACATTCACCTTCGAGCCGGGCAACGACTTCCAGTATCTGGCCGTTGGCGAGACCGCCACGACCACGGTGGAATACACACTCACCGACAGTGACGGTTCGACCGACACCGCGATTGTCACCTATACGGTGACGGGTGTGAATGACGCGCCGATCCCGGTTGATCCGACGCAGCCGCCGGTTCTTGACCCGATGGACCCGAATGCGCCGCCAACCGATCCGGACAACCCGGTCGAACCGCCGCTCGATCCGCAGGACTATGTCCCGCATCAGCCGGCGCTGGACGGCGGGACCGTTACGCCGCTCGACCTGACGCCATACTTCGGTGATTCGGACGGCTCGGATGTCGTGACGCTGTCGCTCGATTCGGCAGATCTGCCCGCGGGTCTCTCCTTCGACCCGGCGACCGGCACGATCAGCGGAACCTTGGACAACTCTGCGTCACAGGCCACCAATGTTCCAGGCGGGACGCCCGGCACCTATGTGATCCCGGTCACCGCAACCGATCCAAGCGGAGCGACTTTTACCACGAATGTCACCTACGTGATCACCAATCCGGCACCGGATGCGCAGGATGACGCCTTGACCATCGATGAAGACACGCTGTTTACGGCCAACGTCTTTGGCGACAATGGCAACGGCATCGATCAGGATACACCGCCGGATACTGACGACATTCATGTCAGCATGGTCGACGGCAATCCGGCCAATGTCAGCCAGCCTGTTACGGGCACTGACGGTGGCTCCTTCATCATCAATCCCGATGGTTCCCTGACCTTCAATCCCGGTTATGATTTCCAGGATCTCGATGTGGGCGAAAGCCGGACCACCACCATCACCTATGAGATTTCGGATGGGGAAGGTGGAACCGACACCGCGACCGTGACGGTAACGGTGACAGGTCTCAACGATGCGCCGGTTGTCATCGATCCGTTGAATCCGGGGGATCCGAACAATCCGAACCCGCCTGCTGATCCGGACAATATCATCCCGGATCAGTCCGGCGCCGACGGCACGCCGATCACGCCCCTGGATGTGGCACCGTACTTCACCGATGTGGATGGCGAGCCGCTGACCTTCGGACTCGACCCGGCAACCACGCCGTCCTGGATCGTGATCGATCCGGTCACCGGCGAAATCACCGGCACGCCTCCCGCCTATGCATCCATCGGTGGCCCGGGCGGCGATGGGGTCTACACGCTGATCGTTTCTGCAACCGATCCGGACGGCGCGACCGTCACCACGACGGTGGACTTCACCATCGCGAATCTGCCCCCGGTGGCCGAGGACGATGCGCTGACGGTGGATGAGGATACGGTGCTGGCCGGCTCGGTGCTTGCGGACAACGGGTCCGGTGCCGACCATGACACCAGCCCTGATGGCGACCCGCTGGTGGTGAGCGCGGTAAACGGTGTCGCCGGCGATGTGGGCCTGCCCGTTGCAGGCAGCAATGGCGGCACCTTCGTTCTCAATCCGGACGGCAGCTACAGCTTCGATCCGGGCTTCGACTTCCAGGATCTGGACGTCGGCGAAACGCGCGACACGACGGTGACCTACACCATCGATGACGGCAACGGCGGGACCGATACTGCGACCGTGACAGTGACGGTGACGGGCGTCAACGATGCGCCCGTGGTCATCGATCCCAGCGATCCGGGCACGCCCACCAACCCGAACCCGGGTGATCCGGCAACGGTTCTGCAGCCGCAGCAAGGCACCGATGACATTCCGGTAATCCCGCTGGACCTGTCGCCCTACTTTGTTGATGTGGACGGCGAACCGTTGGTGTTCGATGCAACCGGGCTGCCTCCGGGACTTGCGATTGATCCCCTGACCGGGATCATCACCGGCACGCCATTGAACGACGACTCCATCGGCGGACCCGGCGGTGACGGCATCTATCCGGTGACAATCACCGTCACCGATCCTGACGGAGCGACGGCGACGCTGACCTTCGACTGGACCATCGTCAACCAGCCGCCCGTTGTTGTTGGCCAACCCGGCGACCAGTCTGTCCTGGAAGGTGGCGACTATGTTCTGGACGCCGGTTCCCTGTTCGATGATCCGGACAATGACACCTTGACCTTTACGGCCTCCGGCCTTCCGGTTGGCGTGTCCATCGATCCGGTGACCGGAATCATTTCGGGGACACCGGAACCGGGAAGCTTCGGCAATGCTCCGAACGGAGCCGGCCACTATGTGGTGACCGTCACCGTTGATGATGGACAGGGAGGTACGGCAACGCTGACCTTCGACCTGATGGTCGAGCCGATCCCGTCCACCGGCACACCCAACAATCCGGGTCCAGGTCCCCATGAAGCGCCTCCGGTTGTCGAGTTCGGCGATCACAGCGGCCTGACCGTCAGGGATGCGGCTCTCTACGCCGGTCCCCTGGGAGAGGACGCCGGATTTGATACCGACCATGTGATCGAGGAAGTTGTCGACTACATCGGGAAGACCTGGAACAGGGAAGACGCCGGGTATCATCCCTATGCGGGACAGAACCTGGATGTCGCCTTCGGTTTGGATAACGAGCGGATGATGCTCCGGACGATGGTCTGGCAGGGCAGCATTTTCCTCGAAATGCGGTCCGGAGCCGGACTCGATGTGGACTGGACCGTGACCGGGCTTTCTTCGGCGAGCCTCCCCGACTGGATGTCGATGGCTGCGGACAACCTGTTGCGTATCGACATCCCGGCCGGCACCGACGCGTTCCGGATTTCAGTCAACATGCGACTGCCGGATGGCCGCATCGTGACCCTTCCGGTTTCCATCGACAGGGTTTCCGGAGAGATCACACCACTTCAGCCGGTCGATGTGTCACTCGCAGACGACGCGCCGGCTCAGGATCGGCTGGCATGGCTCTCCCGGAGCCGTTCGGACGCCAATACGCGCCTTGTTCAGGCATTGAGAGGGTAGGGGAACCATGACGGTGAATGCAAACACATGCTTTGAAATACAATCCAGGGTTTATTCGAGAGGGAATGAAAATCCAATGCGTGAAACAATGAAGCGCAGCATGCGGACGGCGCTGGCCACGGTGGCGATTGGGGCGCTGCTCACCGGATGCGCGGTGTCTCCGAAGGTCCTCACCCAAGAGGAGATTTCCGGCGAAGCATCTCGTCATCTGGCAAGCCTGACCGAAAATCAGGAACCGGTAACAGCGCCGATCGGTCTTTACGAGGCCATGGCACGGGCATTGAAATACAATCTCGACCACAGGGTCGAGATGATGCAGGTGGCCCTTTCGCAGGAGCGAATGCGCAATGCCTCCGCGCAGATGTTGCCGCAACTGGTTGCCAATGCCGGTTACTCGGGACGCGACAACACCGCTGCCAGCTATTCGCGCACCCTCGTGTCTGGCATCCGGTCGGCTGAACCGACAACGTCCTCCGAGCGGGAAAACCTGAATGCCGACCTGACCTTCTCCTGGCATATTCTCGACTTCGGTCTGTCCTATGTGCGTGCACAGCAGGCTGCCGACAAGGCACTGATTGCCGAAGAACAGAAGCGCAAGGTCGTCAACAAGATCATCGAGGACGTGCGGACCGCCTACTGGAAGGCGATCAGCGCCGAGCGGCTGCTCAGCGGGCTGAGTGCACTGGAAGGACGGGTGCAAAAGACCCAGGCCCGCAATCGCAAGCTTCGTGAGAGCGGCCAGACCTCGCCGCTTGCAACGTTGACCTATGAGCGTGAACTGGTCGACATCAAGCGTCAGATCCAGCGCCTTGAGCGGGAACTCTCCGCCTCCAAGCACCAGCTGGCCGCTCTGATGAACCTCAAGCCGGGTACACAGTACTCGCTGGTGGTGCCGAAGCGCACGATGGTGGACATGACGCTGGCGGGCTCACCCGACGAGATGATCGACATTGCCCTGCGCAACCGGCCGGAATTCCGCGATATCCTGTATCAGGGCCGCATCAACGGCAAGGAGGCGACAGCCGCCCTGCTGGAAATGCTTCCCGGTGCGCAGATCTATGCCGGGCTCAACCTCGATACCAACGATTTCCTCTACAATACCGACTGGGTGACCTGGGGTGCGAAAATCGGCTGGAACCTGATGCGTGTGCTTCAGTACCCGTCTGCAAAACGGGCCGTGGATGCAGACGCTTCGCTCATCGAGGCACGCGCCAAGGCACTCACCATGGCCATCGTCACGCAGGTATTCGTGGCGCGCGCACGCTATGGTCATCTGCGCAAGGAGGCGGAGACCTCGGCAGAGTACTACAACGTCCAGCGCAAGATTCTCGGTCAGGTCAAGGCTTCGGCAGCCGCACAGGTCTCCTCCGAGCAGAGCCTGATCCGTGAGGAAATGAACACGCTCGTTGCTTCGGTGCAGTTTGATCTTGCCTACGCTGACCTCCAGAACGCATTTGCGGCCGTCTACACCTCGCTTGGCGCGGACCCTTACGAGTCGCCGGTGTCGGCAGCCATGAGTGTCGATGAAATCGCGTCAGTTCTGCGGTCGGCGTGGCGGAAGCGCGGCGACCTTGATGGCTGAATGAACGGACCCACCTGTCCTGTTGATCGTGTGGCAGCGGCAAGCTAACGTGCCGTCATCGACAGGACGGGGGTTCAGTTGGACGGCATTGAAACCGCAATCAGAAACGCTCTTGCCAAGGGTGACGCTGCCGACCCGGCCTACAGGGAGCGTGTCTACCTGTCAGCGCTTTCGGCGCTCGAAAGGTCCATCAAGGCCAATCCTGCGCTGACGGCAGACATTGCGGCTAAACGCAGGGCGGCCCTGCGTGAGCGCATCCGGTCCATTGAGACGGAATTTCAGCCTGCCAGCGAGCCCGAGGGGACCGCCCGGGAGCCTGCCGAGACTGAACCGGTAGTGTATGCGGACGCTGCACCTGTTGTGCGCCCGGACGTTTTTGCTCCGGCGGCGGAGCCGCAAGCCGGCGTATCGGGTTCTCGTGAGGAGGACTTCGTTTCAGAGCTGCGGGCAACGCGTTCCGAAGAAACCGACATGAACGCCCCGCTCGTTCCGCCCGACGAGCCGGTACTTTCGCGCAAGAAGCGGCCATTCGCATGGATGCTGTCCATCGCCGTCATCGTCGCCTTCGTGGTGATCGGGCTTTGGTGGCTCGTATCCAGCGGCGCCCTTTTGCCGCTGTCCGAAAGGGACGGCGCTGTACCCAATCCGCCGGCGCAATTGCAATCCGATGATTTCCGCCCGGCAACCCTTGGTGAAAAGGCGGATGCAACGGCGCCGCAGCAAGGCGGAACATGGATCACCATCTTCGACCCTGCCGATCCGACGACGGTGACGGCCCCGTCGGGAACGGCTGCCGATGTGACGGGAAATGGCGCGGAGAAGGCTATCCGGATCAAGCCGACCGCCATTGATTCCGCAGCGCTTTTCGACGTCGGTCAGGGAGTTCTGGAGCAGGTGGCCGGCAAGCGTGTTACCTTTGAAATCAACGCCTCCGCTCCGGAAGGCCGCACGACCCAGATGTCGATCCAGTGCAATCTGGCCGAACTGGGCGATTGCGGGCGCAAGCGTTACGACGTCGAGCCCGCACGCAACAATTTCCTGTTTGAGATCGAATTGCCGGAGAAGCCCGCCGGCTCGTTTGGCTCTATTGCGCTGACGCCTGACATTTCGGAAGGCAAGGCCGCGGTGGACATCTATTCCATCCGGGTCTTTGTCCCGGACGGCTCCTGATTTTCCTGTTGCTTTTGGGTGAAGGAGGAATAGAAGCCCCGTCACCACGACAGGATTTCCCCACCCATGGCTCTATCTTCCTTCAGTTCCGGCAACCCGCTTGCCGATCGCCGGTCCGAGTACGCCGCTATGCTGCTGGAAGCAGGAGACACCGCGGCGGCTGCAGAACTGATGGCACAGGCTCTCGATCTGGCGCCGGGCTGGGCAGCCGGATGGTTCCGTCTGGGCGAAATGCGCGAAGAAGCCGGAGATCGTGACGGGGCGGTCGAAGCCTGGCGAACGGTTCTCAGGCTGGACGGCGCGGACCCGTTCGGTGCAACCTTGAAGCTCGGCCTCGCCGGTGCGGCGCCCGACATGGCCACGATGCCGCCGGCCTTCGTCGAGGCGCTCTTCGACCAATATGCCGGTGATTTCGATACGGCGCTGGTCGAACGTCTTGACTACCGTGCGCCGGAGCTTCTCAAGGCCGCCCTCGCGGCGGTGGCTGGCGGCCCTTTCCGGTCCATGATGGATTTGGGCTGCGGCACCGGGCTGATGGGGGAGCGGATGCGGCGCGATGTCAGTTTTCTTGCCGGTGTCGACCTGTCCGGGGAGATGCTTCGCCAAGCGTCAGCCAAGGGGGTTTATGACCTTCTGGACCATGCCGACATCAATGCGATGCCGCCGCTGGAAGGTGAAAAGCCGGATTTGGTTACCGCGGCAGATGTCTTCATGTATCTCGGAGACCTGACCGCCGCATTCCGATGGGTCGCCGGTTCTCTTGCCTCGGGAGGTTTGTTCGGGTTCACGGTCGAGCACCATGCCGGAGAGGGTGACGTCCATTTGAAGCCGTCGCGGCGCTATGCGCATACCCGCCACCATGTGGAGGCGCAATTGGCGGCTTTCGGTTTCGAGATACTATCCGTTGATGCTGCGGAGATCCGCAAGGATCGTGGCGAACCGGTCGAGGCACTGATCGTTATTGCAAGGCTTGCGGAATGCCGTGCGGCCGAGGTGCAAACCGGTCATGGCCAACTTGCAGAAGACCTGGCAGGATTGACACCGTGCAGCATTCATTGATTGCTGAGTGAATATGGCCTTGGCGGCTGCCCGGCGTATCCCTAGATTTGCGCCGTGACGATCCATGACGCTACAGAGCTCCCGGATGACGAGACCCTCCTGCCATCTGCTTTCCGGCGCTGGTTTGCAGGAAAGGGCTGGTCGCCGCGTCCGCACCAGCTTTCAATCCTGCGCCACGCCACCGCAGGCCGCAGCGCGCTACTGATCGCGCCGACAGGCGCGGGCAAGACGCTTTCCGGATTTCTACCCAGCCTGGTCAGCCTGTCGCAAAGACGCTCCGCAAGGCCTGGCGAACCCCGGCGCGGCGTGCATACGCTTTACATCTCGCCGCTGAAGGCGCTGGCAGTTGATATTGCGCGCAATCTGGAAGCCCCTGTCCGGGACATGGAGTTGCCCGTGACGGTCGAGACGCGAACGGGCGATACGCCCGCACACAAGCGCCAGCGCCAGAAACTTGCGCCGCCGGACATCCTGCTCACCACACCAGAACAATTGGCACTGCTTCTGGCAAGCAAGGATGCGGACCGCTTCTTTGCCTCATTGCGCCATGTTGTGCTGGATGAACTGCATGCCCTCGTCACATCCAAGCGCGGCCATCTCCTGTCGCTCGGCCTCGCGCGGCTGCACCGCCTGCGTCCGGCTCTGCAGGTCACGGGCCTGTCGGCGACCGTGTCCGATCCGGATGCCCTGCGCCGCTGGATCCTTCCGCAAACACCTTCAAACCTGCGCCTTGCCGAACTTGTCATGGTGGTGGGAGGTGCAAAACCCGTCATCACCATTCTCGATTCTAATGATCGCGTGCCGTGGTCCGGACACTCTGCGCGCTATGCCATCCCTGACGTCTACCATGAGATCTGTCGGCATCGCACGACGCTTCTCTTCGTCAACACCAGAAGCCAGGCCGAAATGTTGTTCCAGGAGCTCTGGACCATCAACGAGGAGAATCTGCCGATCGCCCTTCATCACGGTTCGCTTGATGCGGGACAGCGCCGCAGGGTCGAGAAGGCGATGGAGACCAACAGCCTGCGCGCCATTGTTGCCACTTCGACGCTCGATCTCGGCATCGACTGGGGCGATGTCGATCTGGTCATCCATGTCGGGGCGCCAAAGGGGGCCAGCCGGCTGGCCCAGCGCATCGGGCGTTCCAACCATCGCATGGACGAACCGAGCCGTGCGATCCTTGTTCCCGCCAACCGTTTCGAGGTTCTGGAATGCCGTGCCGCCTTGGAAGCAAGCACTGAAGGCGCTCAGGACACGCCGCCGCTCCTGTCCGGCGCACTGGATGTCCTTGCTCAGCATGTGCTGGGAATGGCCTGCGCTGCCCCGTTCGACGCCGCTACACTGTATGAAGAGGTTATCTCCGCCGCACCTTATGCCGGCTTGGCTCGAAGCGATTTTGATCGCGTTGTCGAATTCGTGGCGACCGGTGGCTACGCGCTGAAGAACTACGAGCGCTATGCAAAGATCCGCAAAACGGCAGACGGAACATGGCGCGTCGCCCACCCGTCCGTTGCCCAGCAGTACCGTCTGAATGTCGGAACGATCATCGAAGCCCCCATGCTGAATGTCCGGCTGGTCCGTTCGCGTGAGCGTGGTGGTGCCCTGCGCGGCGGGCCGGTGCTGGGCAAGGTCGAGGAATACTTCGTCGAATCCCTGTCACCTGGCGACACGTTTTTGTTTTCCGGGCACGTCCTGCGCTTTGAGGGGATCCGCGAAAATGAATGCTTTGTCTCGAAATCAGCCGGCAACGACGTGCGGGTTCCAGCCTATGCGGGCGGAAAATTTCCCCTGTCGACCTATCTGGCCGAGCAGGTGCGGTTGCTGATTGCCGACCCGGATCACTGGCGCCACCTTCCGGAACAGGTGGCAGACTGGCTCCGCCTGCAAAGGGAAAAATCGGAACTTCCGTCCCGCACCGGGTTGCTGGTGGAAACCTTTCCCCGGGCTGGCAGGCACTACATGACGATTTATGCGTTCGAAGGGCGGCTCGCACATCAGACACTTGGCATGCTCCTGACGCGCCGCCTGGAACGCGCTGGGCTGCGGCCGCTGGGCTTTGTAGCCACCGACTATTCACTGGCGGTCTGGGCACTCGGTGATCTGGGAAGCTTCTATTCCTCCAAGCCTCGCGCGCTCGACGCCCTGTTCGAGGAGGACATGCTTGGCGATGATCTCGAAGCCTGGCTCGACGAGAGTTTTCTGCTCAAGCGGACCTTCCGCAATTGCGCCGTCATCGCGGGATTGATCGAGAAGCGTCATCCGGGCAAGGAGAAGACGGGCCGTCAGGTAACGGTCTCGTCAGACCTCATCTATGATGTCCTGCGCACACATGAGCCGGACCATATCCTGCTCAAGGCAACCCGTGCAGATGCCGCGTCCGGTTTGCTCGATGTTGCCCGCCTCGGTCAAATGTTGTCGCGCATTCGCGGGCGAATCAGGCACAAACGGCTCGAACGCATCTCGCCCCTGGCAGTCCCGATCATGTTGGAGATCGGCCGGGAAACGATACGGGGCGATGCCGAGGAGAGCCTGATGGCGGAATCGTCTGAGGCCATCATCCACGAAGCCATGGACCCTGAACCGCGATGAGAAATGAAGCGATCCGCGAACAGAAGACCGGGCCCGTCGAAGTCGCGGTGGCGGATGTCGCGGTCGTGCTCGACCCGTCCGGTGTCGCATTCCTTCCTGACAGTCGCGTGCTCGTCGTCTCCGATCTGCATCTGGAGAAGGGGGCTGCCTTTGCCCGCAAACGCCAGTTTCTGCCGCCCTACGACACGCGCGAAACTTTGGCGCGGCTTGCGGTGTCCATTGCTAGCTATGATCCAGAGTTGGTTATTTCCCTTGGCGACAGTTTTCACCGGGATGACAGCGCAGCCGGTCTTGATGCCGGGGACCGGCAAGCCCTCGAATCCCTCATCCACGGTCGCGATTGGATCTGGATTGCGGGCAATCACGATCCCTCCCTTCCCGCACAACTGCCGGGGCATGCAGCTTTCGAGCTTGCCTGCGGCGGGCTGGTTTTCAGACACGAACCCTCAGCAGGGCGCAACGCAGGCGAAGTTGCAGGTCATCTGCATCCCGGCGCCCGCATCGTTATGCGCGGGCGTTCGGTGCGCCGCCCGTGTTTCGCAGCGGATGGAACGCGTCTGATCATGCCATCCTTCGGTTCTTACACGGGCAGCCTGAATGTGCTGGACCCGGCCTTCCGCGGCCTGTTTGATCCCTCTCGCCTGTCCGCGTGCATGTTGGGAAGTGGCAGGATTTACCCCGTCCCTTCCCGCCGCTTGCGGCCAGATTGAATCTCAGGCAACCGCGATCATCGCCAGCACCATCGCCGCTGTAACCAGCATCGTCATACGAGTGCGAAGGCGGCCGAACCAATCCGGTGCTGTGCCACCGTGCACCGCGAATTGGTCCCAGGCGCCATGGGCGGCAAAGGCAGCCGCCAACAGCGCAAAGCCTGTCATGTCGGGCACCATGAGAGCAGCCCATCCGGCGAGCGGCGGCAGGGCGCTTAGCCCAAGCAGCCTGGGCGTCGTCTCGTTGTCCTCCCCTGTTGCAAGTCCCCAGCGGATACCGCCCAGAAACGACAGGATGATCGCACCATTGCCCTTGAGCAAAAGGATCGTCGTGCCGCGCCATGGGTGATCGGCCTCGATCGCGGCGAGCCAGATTGCCAGCGTTGCGAACGGAATGAATGCGGCCATGGCCAGCAGCATGGCGATACGCCCATTGTGGTCTTGCACGAGGGACGGCTGGGCGGATGTCGTGTCTTCGGCGTCCGGTGTCATGTTCAATCCCGTTTGAAGACCAGGCGGCCAAGCCAGCCCGTGAGGATGGCCAGGGCAACAGCGAACAGACCGAATGCAAGGCTTTGGTTGCGCGATGCATTGAAGATTGCCGCCTCTGCGCCCGATTTCACGATGATGAGCGGGGCCTTCACTTCGGTAAGGAAAACACCATTGCGGAACAGGAAGGCACGCGCCGTATGTGTCCCGACGGGAACGTTTGCCGCCAGCGCAACGGATGCACGAAACAGGTTGGCCGACAGGAACCTGACACCGCCATCGCGAACGTTGTAAAGACCGCTGGAAAGCTTGATGTCACGGAACGCGTTGCTCGCCTCGTCGTGGTCCAGACCGGAATACGCTTGTTCATTCTCTGGTATGGGAAGATAGTCAATTCCAAGGCCCAACTGCCGGAAGACCGTATCGGGTGCGATGTCGCGTATCGGACGCGTCGTCGCCACGGAATAGGAAACCGGAATGGCTTTCAGTTCGGCACTCTGGCGATTGATCCAGATGCCTGCGATGCGATCCTTGCGGCGCACAGTCACATCGCGTGACGGTCCTTCGAGGACCGCGACAATGTCATATTGGCCCTGGCGGTTGATTTCCGCGTCGAGGTTCTCGATGGCGCCAAAGATGGTCAGGTCGGCGCCCGAAAATCCGGATGTGATGGCAATCGTGTCGGTTGACAGGCCGATTTGCAAGGTCTCGCGCGGCCGGGGTGCCTGCTGGGCAGACGCAACGCCTGCGGCAAACAGGGAAGCGGAAAACACCAAGGCATGGGCGAAATGCCGCATCATCCTCACAGCAGCCCCCGCGTGACCAGCGAATAGGGCGTGACAGGCGCAAGGAACAAGTCCACGGCGAGGCGCAGGGCCACGACGAGCACCAGCCCCGCCAGCAGGGCGCGAAGCTGCTCGCCCCTGAGTTTCTGTCCGGCCTTGGCCCCGTATTGGGCGCCCGCGACTCCACCGAGCATCAACAGGAAGGCAAGCACCACATCAACGCTCTCATTCATCACCGCCTGCGCGACGGTTGTGAAGGCCGCAACAAAGATGATTTGGAACAGCGACGTTCCGATCACGACGTTGGTGGGCACCTTGAGCAGGTAGATCATGGCAGGGACCATGATGAAGCCACCACCGACGCCCATGATCGAAGCCAGAAAACCGATGAAGGCACCGAGTGCCAGAACCGGAATGACACTGACGAACAGCTTGGATGCGCGGAACTGCATCTTGAGGGGCAGCCGATGGATCCAGTTGTGCTGACCAGGTTTCTTGAGTGAAGGCGCTATGCCGGCTTTTGCCTTGCGCAGTGCGCCTAGGCTTTCCCAGAGCATCAGTCCGCCCACTGTGCCGAGAAATACCACGTAGAGAACCGAGACGAAAAGGTCGAGCTGGCCCATGGCGCGCAACATCGCGAACACCTGAACGCCGACAAGAGACCCTGCAACGCCCCCTGCCATCAGGACACCGCCGAGCTTGAAGTCGATCGTGCGCCGGTTGAAGTGTGCCAGTGCCCCGGAAAAGGAAGAGGCGATGACCTGGTTTGCACCGGTCGCCACAGCGACAGCGGGAGGGATATTGTAGAAAATGAGGAGCGGGGTGATGAGAAATCCGCCGCCCACACCGAACATGCCCGACAGGAAACCCACCGCGCCGCCGATCGCCAGCAGCACCAGCATGTTTGCCGACATTTCGGCAATGGGGAGATAAATGCTCAACAGTGCCCCGCATTGTCCTGTGGAAAGCCCGACACGCGAGGCCCCGGACGTTTCTGCGACTGCGGCAGGCCCATGTCAAACGCAGATTGCCAATATGGTTTCGTTTGAAACCCGAAATGCAAACGGCTGCCGTGATGGCAGCCGTTTGCAGGAAATGGGGCTGCTTATTTCTTGGCGAGCAGCAGATTGATGAGCGTGTCGTTGACTTCGCCCGTTGCCGGAAGCTTGTTGGCCTTCTGGAACGCCATGATGGCCTCGCGGGTCTTTGTGCCCATCACGCCATCCGGCGTCCCGGCGTCAAACCCGTTCTTGTTGAGGATGAGCTGGATGTTCCGCACTGCCTTCTTCATGTCGACGCTTGCGGTCGTCTCGGTCTTTTCGCGCCATGCTTCCGGCAGCTCCGGTGTGTTGGCGGCCGCATCGGCCTCGCGCGGCTTCCACAGGTCGGCCGCCGCTCGCGCCTTGTCCAACTGTTCGGGGCGCAGCGCCTTGGCCACTTCGTCACGCTTGTCGGCAGCATCCTTGTCGCCATTTCGCGCGGCAACCGCGAACCACTTGTAGGACGCCTCCATGTCCGGTTTCATGCCAACGCCCTTGGCTGCCATGATGCCAAGATTGAACTGGCTGTCCTTGATGCCCATCTCGGCGGCATTGAGGAACCATTTGGCAGCCGACTCATAATCGGGCTGGCCGTCAGGCGCATTGGCGAAGAGAACGGCGAGATTGTGCATGGCGCTTGCATTGCCCTGCTCTGCGGCCATCTGGTACCAGGTCTTGGCCGCGTCTAGATCGCGATCGACACCGGTGCCTTTCTCAAAATAATTGCCGATGCGGTACTGCGCTGGTGCGTAGCCCGCTTCGGCGGAGCGGCGGATCCAGTCGGCCGACTTTTCCATGTCGGCGGTTACACCGCGGCCCTCTGCATAGCGGGCGCCGGCCTCATAGAAGGCTTTGGGGTCATTGGCCGCGACGGCGTCCCGCAGTGCTGCCGGACCGAAATCGATAGAGGCTGCGGCCAGGTCTTCGGCAGCGGGCGCCGCTTCCTCCGACGTGGGAACAACAGTGTCCGGCGCAACCTCGTTTTCGGTCGCGGTCACTGATGGCGCTTGCGTATCAGGGCTCGTTGCCGTCTCCGGCTCGACAGGAAGCTGCTTGTCGATCACGCGCACATTCGGAGCAGCAGGGTCGGATTCAGCCTTGCTGTTTTCGGCAGAGGGCGGAATGTCGGCAGTCTTGACAGGCTCCGTGCTGACAACTTCCGGCGAAGTCGCAACCTGTTCGCCTCCGTCAGAGAAGACCATCTTTCCCACCTGCAAGCCGGCAATCACGATCATGATCGCGCCTGCAGCCATGAGGATCGGCTTGCGCTTTTGCTGGAGCAGCGCTGCCGGAGACAGGCGGGAACCGCCCTTGGTATTGGCCGATCGGCCTTTCAACACCTCAGCTTCCGCTGCGGCTGCCTGTGCGGCGCGGCGGGCCGCCGCGATGAAATCGGCCTTGGATGCGTCTGCTTCCGAGCGCTCCGGGCCTTCCGAGCGGACCCGGTTCATGATCGCATTCAAATCGGGCGTTGCCGAACCAGGCGCGAGGATTTCGTCATCTGCCGGCATGTCGCCGGCAAACCCGCCAATCTCGGCATTCTCAAACGCTGGCTCCTCGGGGACTGGCTCTGCGGCAACGGCCGCACCCTTCTTGCCCTTGAGCGCCCGTGCCAGGCCGCCAATCAGCGACCCCTTGGAGGCTGCCGCAGGTTCCGAGGAACCGCGCTGGGCCTTGACGGCTGCAAATGCGGCTGCGGCTGCTGCCTCGGCGGGCGACATCTTGCTGCGGGATGGCGAGGCAGGAGCGGCCGCCGGTTCCATGAGGTCAAGGTCATGAGTGTCAAGGGCCGGAGCCTGATCGATTTTCAGCTTTTCTGCCTTCGGCATGGCCGGGGCCGGTTTTGCCGGTGCCGGGGACACTGGTGCGGCAGGTGTTGGCGGTACCGCCGCCGCTGCCGTCACTGCAGGTGCCCTGCTGGATGTCTCCAGCTGGGCAAGCCGGTCGACGACCTTCAGGAGCGTTTCATGGATGGCCTCGAAGGTCTTGGCATTGCGCTCCTCGGAGCGCCGGGCGAGCTGATCGAGCGCCTTGAGGTCGCCTGCCAGGGCTTCGACCGCCGCGCGCTGTCCGGAGTCCTGCATCGAGGCGGAACGGATGGCGTCCTCGGCCGCCGCTCGCGCCACTTCAAGAATGGAATCCTGATTGTGGGCCAATGCCTTTTCGATTTCCTCAAGGCGGGGC
>JACKJW010000018.1 GCA_020637755.1 Brucellaceae bacterium
AAAAGGCGCTTGTGGGAGGCCGTGGCGTGGCGCAGCGGCGGATGGTGGATCATCACCACACGGTAAAGCCCGCGCGCCCCGGCATCGGCGAGCATTGTCTCAAGCCGCATCGCCTGCTTCTCGCGGAAATAGCCGGTGGCCATGAACGGCGCCGTTGCACGGGCCGACGAGACGCCGACAATCGCGACCTGGCCGCGCACCCGCATATAGGGAAAGGCCTTGCCGCCGGCTGGTGCGTTGGCACCATCGCCCGTCATCCAGGGCGACCAGGCGCGGCACGCCTTGTCGAGCGCGCCCGGCACATAGGCGTCGTGATTACCGGGTATGACGGAGATGTCACGGCCGGGGCCGAACCCTTCCAGCCAGAGCCTGGCCGTTTCGATCTCGGTGTCCAGCGCAAGGTTGACGAGGTCACCGGTCAGCGCAATGTGATCCGGCGCATGGGCCGCGATGTCGGCACAGACGCGCGACAGCGTGTCCTCCCCCAGATGGCGGCGGCGGTTGCGGTGCCAATTGATGTAACCGGTGATACGCTTGGAGGCGAGGTCGCGGTAGCGGACCTCGGGCAGGGGACCCAGATGGATGTCGGAGAGATGGGCAAGGCGGAACATGGCTTTTCTTAGTGCATTTCGGCGGACAGGCGAAGGGCCGGATTGGTCCGGGGGAGAGCGATCTTGACGGGTTCCGGGCGAACGCGCTTCAGGGTGCGCCTGTTCCACCTCTATTTCCTGCTGCGCCGTGCCGCGACGCTGGGCGTGCGGGTCATCGTGCATGAGCGCAGCACTGGCAGCGTCTTCCTGATCCGCCACACCTATGTGCCGGGCTGGCATCTGCCGGGCGGCGGGGTCGAGACCGGGGAGGCGGCGGGCATGGCGCTGGCGCGCGAACTGGAGGAGGAGGGCAATATCCGCCTTGAGGACGAGCCACGGCTTGTCAGTTTCCATTACAATCGCACGGCCAGCCGGCGCGATCATGTCGCGCTCTATCTGGTGGAGGCGTTCAGGCAGACGGCGCCGAAGCAACCCGACCGGGAAATCGCTGAAGCCGGGTTTTTCCTGCTCGATGCGCTGCCTGAGGGGACGACCCGGGCGACGCGGGAGCGGCTGGCGGAGGTTTTCGGGGGCCGGCCACCGTCGCCCGAATGGTGAGTGTCAGCCCAGACGCGCGCGGTCATGCGATGCATCGAGGTCGAGTGCCGGACCCTTGGGTACGATGCGTGTCGGATTGATCATGTGGTGCGAGGCGTAATAGTGGCCCTTGATGTGGGTGAAGTCGCAGGTTTCGGCCACGCCGGGCGTCTGGTAAAGGTCGCGCAGATAGTTTGACAGACTATGATAGTCAGCTATGCGTCGCAGATTGCACTTGAAATGGCCGACATAGACCGGATCGAAGCGCAGGAGCGTGGTGAAGAGGCGCCAATCGGCTTCCGTCTGGCGTTCGCCCGCCAGCCAGCGCTGATTGGATAGCAGGCTGTCAAGCCAGTCGAGTGTCTCGAACAGGGCATCGAAGGCCTCGTCATAGGCCTCCTGCGAGGTGGCAAAGCCTGCGCGATAGACGCCATTGTTGACCGTTTCATAGATCCGGTCATTCAGCGCGTCGATTTCGGTCCGCAACGCCTCCGGATAATAGTCCGTGTCCGCTTCCGTGAAGGCGTCGAAGGCCGAGTTGAGCATGCGGATGATCTCGGAGCTCTCATTGGAGACGATGGTGCCGCGCTTATTGTCCCAGAGCACCGGCACGGTGACCCGCCCGGAATAGTCCGGCACCGCGCGCGTGTAGACCTCATGCAGGAAGGACGCGCCATGCAGACTGTCGCCGGTTGCGCCGTCGCGCTTCTCGAAGGTCCAGCCGTCCTTGCCCATGAACCAATCGACTACATCCACTGAAATGACGGATTCCAGCTTCTTCAGCTTGCGGAAGATCAGCGTTCGGTGCGCCCAGGGACAGGCGAGCGAGACATAGAGATGGTAGCGCCCCGGTTCCGCAGCAAAGCCGCCTTCGCCCGATGGGCCCGGTCTGCCGTCAGCAGTCACCCAGTTGCGCAGCTTGGCCGCCTGGCGTTCAAAGTGTCCGCCGGATGCCCCGGTGTCGTACCAGGTGTCCTGCCATTTTCCGTCGACGAGTAGCCCCATTGCCTGTCCCCTTTCCCCTCACATCTATGAGGCCTGACGGCAAAGGGAAGGGGCAAGACATGTGAACACTGCGTCCGTGCTCCGGATTGACCGTGACAAGCAGGCTTTACAGGGCGCGGCGATTTCGATAGCGAAAGGGCGCACAAGGAACCCCGAGCGATGATCCGCATCAACCGACGACGAGCACGCGCCCTTTGAGGGCCATGAACCGGCAGGCCCGCGCCTGCCCTGCTGCTTGACGAACGGACGGTTTTTCCGATGCAACCCACCGACATTGCCTATCTGCCTGAGACGGCAGCCCATGATGCTGCCATCGAGACCATCAATGCCGAGGCCTTCGGCCCGGGCCGCTTTGCGCGCGCCGCCTACAAGATCCGCGAAGGCGGTCCGCACGACATGGGCCTTTCCTTCGTGGCGGTGCTGGGTGGGGCGGTCATCGGCTCGGTGCGGATGACACCGATTGCCGCCGGTCAGGGGCGCGGCCATCTGCTCGGCCCGCTGGCCGTGACGCCGGCCTGGAAAAGCAAGGGCCTCGGGCGCAAGCTGGTGGCGCTGGCGCTGGAGGCCGCGCAGGCGGCAGGCTCGGGCGTGGTGGTACTGGTGGGCGACGAGCCCTATTACGGGCCGCTCGGCTTCAAGCGCGTGCCCTATGGCCAGATGGAAATGCCGCGCCCGGTCGATCCGAACCGCCTGCTGGCCGCCGAGCTGGTGCCGGGCGCAACCGCGATGATGCGCGGGCCGGTTCTCCACGCATCCAGGGCGTGACCTCAGCCCTTGGCGGCGTCCAGCTTGTCCTGTGTCCTCAAATCGAAATCCGTGGCGTCGTGGCGCTCGTGAAGCTGGTCCTCGGGTTTGCCGAAGGCGCGGTTCACCTTGCGGCCGCGTTGGACCGCGGGGCGCTGCCAGATCTCCTGCTGCCAGCGGATCACATGGGTGTAGGTGTGCGCCTCGATGAAAGTGGCTGAATCGTCGTAGATCAGCCCGGCGACGAGGTTGCCGTACCAGGGCCAGATGGCCATGTCGGCTATGGAGTAGTCATCGCCCGCCATGAACCGGTTGCCCGCCAGATGCCGGTCGAGGACATCGAGCTGGCGCTTGATCTCCATGGTGAAGCGGTCGATCGCATATTCGATCTTGAAGGGCGCATAGGCATAGAAGTGGCCAAAGCCGCCGCCGAGATAGGGCGCGGCCCCCATCTGCCAGAACAGCCAGTTGAGCGCTTGTGTGCGTGCCGAGTGTTCCTTTGGCAGGAAGGCACTGAATTTTTCGGCGAGGTAAAGCAGGATGGAACCGGATTCAAAGACGCGGACCGGCTCTGCGCCCGACCAGTCGACAAGGGCCGGAATTTTCGAGTTGGGGTTGGCGGCCACGAAGCCCGATGAAAACTGGTCGCCCTCGTTGATGCGGATCAGCCAGGCGTCATATTCGGCGCCCGTGTGGCCTGCTGCGAGCAGTTCCTCCAGCATGATCGTCACTTTCACGCCGTTGGGCGTGGCCAGCGAATAAAGCTGGAGCGGATGCTTGCCGACGGGCAGGTCCTTGTCGTGTGTCGGTCCGGCAATGGGCCGGTTGATCGAGGCGAAGCGGCCGCCATTCTCCTTGTTCCAGCTCCACACCTTTGGCGGGACATAGGTTTCCGGCTGGTTCATGGCGCATTCCTCCTGTCGGGTCGTGCCCAACAGGTAGCAGGACGGTGCGCGAAGGGAAGTCAAAAAGCCGTGCGCGCGGGAACCGGTTGGGCTCCTCGCGCTAACGCCCTTCGCGCCACCACATGGAGCCGAAGGCAGCGAGCAAAAGCGCAAGGCCGAGGAAACCGGAAAACAGCGGCAGGCGGTTGACCGATTTCAGGACGGTCTCGCCGGTCTGGCGCAGGCCTGCCCAATCGCGCCCGGCGGCCGGCGCATTGGCGCGAACCGGCACGATGCCCGGCAGGCCTTCGCCGGACAATCGACGGAGCGTGCCACCGGCTTCCTTTACCACGGGCTCAAGCTTTTCTGCCGTCGAGACGGTCCCGGTGAATTCCGGCGCATTGACCGGGCCGACGTGGGCGAGTGCTGTCTTGTCGCCATTGGCGACCTGATAAAGGCCAATCTCGTCGCCCTCATAGGTGCCGGAGAAAATGCCGGGCGAGGATTGCGCAAGCTCCACCTCGGCGGTCTTGCCGGAGGGCAGGATGACGGTTGCCTTGCCGGCACTGTCGCCCATGGTCTGGCGGCGGATATCCAGCCGCATGCCGCGGCCTTCGGCCGTCAGGCGTTCCTCTTCCAGTTCCGGCTCGCGCATCAGCCAGTGGGCGATGCGGCGGTAGAGGGAGACATGCGGGCCGCCGCCCTCGAAGCCGCGCGCCCAGAGCCAGCCCTGGTCGGACAGAAGCTGGCCGACACGGCCTTCGCCGTAGCGGTTGAGAATGAGGAGCGGGTTTTGGCCGATGCCGCGCATCACCACGTCACCCTTTGGCGCGCGGGTCGAGACCTGCCGGAACCAGCGGCTCCAGGCGGGCGGCTCGCTGGCCGAGCCCTCCAGCCCGCGTGTCACCGGATGGCGCTGGCCCTGTTCGGTCAGGCGGGGATAGAACGCCTGCTCCACCACCTCGCCGGTCGGCATGGCGGGCAGGGCGGGCATCAGCGGTGTCTGGGCGATGGTCTGCTCGCCGGCATATTCCGGCCCGGCTGCGATCAGCAGCGCGCCGCCCTTTTCCACATATTGGGCGATGTAGTCGTAATAGAGCACCGGCAGCACGTCGCGGTGCTGGTACCGGTCGAAGATGATCAGGTCGAAATCGTCGATCTTCTCAACGAAGAGTTCGCGGGTGGGGAAGGCGATGAGCGACAATTCGTTGATCGGCGTACCGTCCTGCTTTTCGGGCGGGCGCAGGATGGTGAAATGCACGAGGTCCACCGAGGCATCGGATTTCAGCAGGTTGCGCCAGGTGCGCTCGCCCGCATGGGGCTCGCCGGAGACCAGCAGCACACGCAGGTTCTCGCGGATGCCGTCGACCTGCGCCACGGCGCGATTGTTTGTGGTGGTGATCTCACGCGGGTCGCGGGGGATCGACAGTTCCACGATGTTGCGCCCGCCGGTCGGCACGGTGATTTCAAGCGGCATGGTTTCGCCTGCAGGTGCGCGCTCCACGCTCACCAGCTCGCCGTTGACGCGCACCTCGACATCCAGCGTCTCGCCGGTGACACCGGTTTCCAGCACCTTGTAGGTCATTTGCAGCGGCTTGCCGGCAATGCCGAAGCGCGGAGCCTGCTCGAACAGGATGCGGCGGTCGAATTCGTTCGCCTCGCCGGTCAGCAGCGCATGCAGCGGCGCATTGAACCCGGTTGCGGCGAGCTTTTCGGGCACGTCATGCACCTGGCCGTCGGTGATGAGGAAGGCCCCGGCCACGCGGGACGGCGGCACATCGGAAACGAGTGCCGACAGTGCGGCGAAGAGGCGCGTCTCCACCCGCTCGCCGGCGGTGTCGCCGCGTCCGGCCTCGGCCACGCGCACCTCGAAGCTGTCGAAGCGCGCCAGCCGCGCCTTGAGCCCTTCCAGCGCCGCGTCGGCCTGCTTCGTGCGCTCACCGAGTTCCTGGCTCTGCGAGCGGTCGACCACGATGGCGACGACGCTTTTGACCGGATCGCGCTCCTCGTCCAGCAGCACCGGGTTGGCCAGTGCCAGGGCGGCGGCGGCAATGGCGCCCGCGCGCAGTCCCGCGCCACGCCGCTTCGTGAGGATGCCGGCCAAGGCGAGCGCGGCGAGCGGGACGAGCAGCAATGCCAGCCACAGCGGCGGCAGCAGCGGCTCGAAGGAGAGCGACAGGGTCATCATGGTTGTGCCCGTCCGCTCATTGGCCCAACCGCTCCAGCAGGGCGGGGATGTGTACCTGGTCGGCCTTGTAGTTGCCGGTCAGCATGTACATCATGATGTTGACACCAGCGCGCAGGGCATAGATGCGCTGAAGCGGGCTGTTCGGTACGGTCGGCAGGATGTAGTTGCCGTCGGCGCCGATGGCCCAGGCGCCGGCCATGTCGTTGCCGGTGATCAGGATGGGTGAGACGCCGTCGCCTGTGCGCACCGGGCGCTCGCCCTCGTTGGTGGCGCTCAGCGAGGCTTCCACCCAGAGCGGGCTGGAATTGTAGCGGCCGGGAAAGCCCGACAGGATGAAGAAGGATTTCGTCAGCACGTGGTCGGCGGGCACCGGCTCCAGCGGCGGCACGTTCATGGCCGAGAGGATCTCGCGCAGGCGCTGGTTGGCGGGCGATGTGCCGCCGAAGCCGGATGACAGCGCATCGCGCGTGTCGAACAGCACGGTGCCGCCATTCTTCATGTAGGCATCGATGCGGGCCAGGGAGGCCGTATCGGGCGCGGGGACAGAGGCATCGATCGGCCAATAGAGGATCGGGTAGAAGGCGAGTTCATCCTTCGCAATGTCCACGCCCGCGGGTTCACCGGGCTCCAGCGCGGTCTTTTCGATCAGGAAGCGGTTGAGGCCCGCCAGCCCGGCGCGCGAGACGGAATCGATGCCGCCATTGCCGGTCAGCACATAGGCGATGCGGGTCCTGGTGATGGCGGCAATGGCCTCGGCATCGCCCGGCCTCGCATCAGAGATGTCCTGTGCGCGGAGCCCGTCCGGCGTCGCGGCCAGCAGGGCGAGTGCGGCGAGACCGGCGGCCATGGCCGCGCGGCCGCGCCGCGCAAAGGCACCGGACAGGACCAGCATGATGAGGCTGTCGAGCGCCAGAAGGGCGGTGGCAACGGCCAGAAGCGGACCTTTCAGGCGCGCGGCGGTGGCCGTTCCATAGGCAAGCGTGGTGGCTGACGCAGCAAAGGCGGGACGGGCGAGGGGCGCCAGCACGGCATCGGCCTTGAGCAGATTGTGGGCGACAACGCCTTCCGCCGACCCGTAGAGGCCGGGCGGATTGTCCAGCGTGACGGCGGGGGCTGCTTGCGTCAGATCGAGCGGGCGGGCATCAGGCGGTGGCGTGGTCAGGGTTCCGTCCGCACCGATCATCCGGTAGGGCGGCACGGCGACCGGGGCCTGTCCGGCATTGCGCTGCGAGATCGCACCCTGGTTGCGCGAGAATTGCACGATCCGCCGCAGCATTTCCACGAATGAACCGGTGATCGGCAGGTTGGACCATGTGGCCTCCGGCGTCACATGGAAGAGCACAAGCGTTCCCTGTCCGCGCGGTGCGCCGGTGACGAGCGGCGTCCCGTCACCCAGCGCCGCCCAGGTGCGCTCCACGATGTCGGGATCGGGTTCGGCCAGTACCTGCCGGGTCACGGTCACATCCTGGGGCGCCGGCAGGCCGGCAAATCCCCCGGTTTCCGGCAGGCTGGTGACTGCCTGCGGTTCGGTCCAGGAGAGTGTACCGCCGAGCGCGCGCTCTCCGGTGCGCAGGCGAACAGGCAGGAGGCCGTCATCCTCGTTCGCGGCAGCCATGCGCGGTCCGGCAAAGCGCACCAGCGTGCCGCCACCCTCGACGAATTCCGTGAGTTTCTCACGTGCCTCATCGGGGATGACGCCGACATCGGCCATGACGATGACCGCGGGTTTCTGCTCGATCAGTTCGGCAATGGCCGTGTCAAGTTCGGGCTTGGCCGGTTCCACGACGTCGGCAAATTCGCCGAGGGCGCGGCGGATGTAGAACAGCGGGGAGAGCAGCGGCTGGGCACTGTCGGCATCAATGGCGGCGAGCAGGCCGACCCGCCGGCGGCGCTGGTTGTCATCCAGAACACGGGTGGCTCCGGCCTGTTTGGCGCCTTCGATGAAGATGTCCGCGAAATCGTTGCGCAACTCGAAAGGCACCGCAAAGGAGGCGGTGGCGGTTCCGGCGGTGGCGTCAAAAGCGGCTTCGGCTTCGGCAATGCGGCGGCCCTTGCTGTCCAGGGCTGCGAGCGTGACAAGTTGGGCACCGGTCACGCCCTGCGGACGGATGACGGTAACGTCGAGGCTAGCAGCACCGTTGTTGGCATGGGTGATGGCGGCAAGGCGGTTCAAGTCCGGCTCGGCCCAGATCACGGATGCGGGCGCCAAGGCGGCCAGCGCGCCGAAGGCCTGTGCGTCGTCGCGGACAGCCAGGCCGTCGGTCAGCAGTGCCAGTGTTCCACCGGTTGTGCCTTCCATAGCCTTGGCGAGGGCTGCGGCATGGGCGGCGCGATCCACCGGGACCGGACGGGCAACGGCGGCTGCCAGTCGGTCGCGCGCAGATGCGGCATCGAAGGGACCGGTACCATCGCCGGGTCTTTCCGCTGTCAAGGCGAGGAAGACGCGCTGGTTCCTGTCGGCTGCCCCTTCGATCAGCGACAGGGCGGCGGCCTTGCGTCCGGCGAAATCCGGGGCGGAAGACCAGCCATTGTCGAGCAGGATGGCCAGGTCATCGCCGGTGGCCTTTACCTCACCTTGCGGGTTCCAGACCGGCCCGGCCAGCGCAAGGATCACCAGGGCGGCCATGACGAGGCGCAGCAGGGTCAGCCACCACGGGCTCTGGTGCGGCGTCTCCTCGGGTTTCAACACGCGGGCGAGGATTTTAAGGGGCGCGAAGACCTCTTCCTTCGGGCGCGGCGGGGTCATGCGCAGCAGCCACCAGATCACCGGCAGGGTGACGAGACCGGCCAGCAGCCAGGGCGCGGTGAAGGTGAGGCCGGCCAGCATCAATGCGCTCCCCGGTAGCCGGCGGGTTCGCTCAGGGCCATGTGGACCTGGACCAGCGCGGCGGAGGCCAGTTCATCGGTGTGGTTGACGGTGAAACTCCAGCCAAGGCGGCGCGCCCAGCGGGCCAGTTCCTCGCGCCGCGCCAGATAGAGCTGCGTATAGTCGGCGGCAAAGGTTTCGGCGCGGCCTGCGGTCAGGCGTTCGCCGGTTTCGGGATCGCGGAACTCGGTTCGTCCGGCATAGGGGAAGATTTCCTCGGCCCGGTCCGCCACCTCGATCAGGTGGGCGCGGACGCCGCGTTCAGCGAGCGGCGACAGGCGGGCAATGACCTCCTCCACGGGTTCGAGGAAATCAGAGACGATCACGAGATCTGAGAAGCGGCGGACATGTTCGACCGGCGGGACGGACGGCAGGTCCCCGGCATGGGAGAGGCGCACCGCAAGGCGTTCGGCACCATTGCGCGCGGTTACCGGATCGGTCAGGCCGGGCCAGCCGATGCGCTCGCCAGAGCGCGACAGGAGTTCGGCCAGCGCCAGTGTCAGCACCAGCGCGCGGCTTTCCTTCGATACGCTTGCATGGACCGACTTGTAGAGCATGGAGGCCGAAGGGTCCGCCCAGAGCCAGACCGTGTGGGCGGCTTCCCATTCATTGTCGCGCACATAGGTGTGGTCGTCGCGCGCAGAACGCCGCCAGTCGATGCGGGCGAGTGACTCGCCTTCCGAATAGGGGCGGAACTGCCAGAAATTCTCGCCGGTGCCGCGCTTGCGCCGTCCGTGCCAGCCGGAGATGACGGACGCCACGATGCGTTGCGCCTCCACCAACAGGTCCGGCATCAGTGCGGCGCGCTGGTGCGCGCGCGACAGTACATCTGTATGCCCGGACGGCGTGGTGATCGTTCCGACGTTCGCCATGTCAGCCGATGTCTGCGGCGAGCCGCGCGATTACGTCTCGCACGCTCATGCCTTCGGCGCGGGCGGCGAAATTGAGCGCCATGCGGTGCTGGAGGACCGGTTCGGCGAGCGCCACCACGTCATCGATGGAAGGGGCGAGCCGGCCGTCATAGAGCGCACGGGCGCGGGCGCAGAGCGTCAATGCCTGGCTGGCTCGCGGGCCGGGACCCCAGGCGATATGGCGGGCGGACTCGTTGCCGCCCTGGCCGGGCCGGGCGGAGCGGACCAGTTTCAGGATGGCGTCGACCACCGATTCGGGCACCGGCATGCGGCGGATGAGCTGCTGGATTTCGCGCAGGCGCTCCGCGTCGAGCACGGCGGCGGCCCTTGCGTCGCTGATGCCGGTGGTCTCCAGGAGGATGCGGCGTTCGGCCTCCAGTTCCGGGTAGAGGATATCGACCTGCATCAGGAAGCGGTCGAGCTGGGCTTCGGGCAGCGGGTAGGTGCCTTCCTGCTCCAGCGGGTTCTGGGTGGCCAGCACATGGAAGGGGGCGGGCAGGTCGTGGCGGTGGCCGGCGACCGTCACGTGATACTCCTGCATGGATTGCAGCAGGGCGGACTGGGTGCGCGGGCTGGCGCGATTGATCTCGTCGGCCATCAGCAATTGCGCGAAAACGGGGCCGGGGATGAAGCGGAAGGAGCGGCGGCGATTTTCGTCCTCCTCCATCACTTCCGATCCCAGAATATCGGAGGGCATGAGGTCGGGCGTGAACTGGATACGGTTGGACTGGAGCCCGAGAACGGTGCCGAGCGTTTCGACCAGCTTGGTCTTGGCGAGGCCCGGCACACCGACAAGCAAAGCATGGCCGCCGGCCAGAATGGCGGTGATGGTACGCTCGATGACCACTTCCTGGCCGAAGATCACGGTGCCGACTGACTGGCGTACGCGGGCAATGTCACCTAGCGCCTTTTCGGCGGCGGCAATCATGTCCTTGTCGCTCATCGGCTTGTCGTTCATCATCATGCTCATGCAACGTGATCCTTCATTCCGGCGAAAAGGTGGTGCGCCCAAAGGGGTTGGCCAGACGGTCCGGCGATTCAGATTGCGTCAGAGAATCAGATTAGACCAGTCCCGGGGACTGACAATCATGGCTGTAGTGACTATTTCGTGACCATGAACGAGCAAAAGAACAGAACGGGCGGCGGCCCGGACAGCGGGCTTTCGGGGCAGCGCGATACGGCGGGGCTGGAAGCCCTGATCGCGCGCGCGGCCAAGGGCGGGCGCGGCCCGGCGCCGGTGGACAGGTGGGAGCCGGCCTATTGCGGCGAACTGGACATGGAAATCCGCCGCGACGGGACGTGGTTCTACATGGGAACGCCGATCGGGCGCGAGGCGCTGGTCCGCCTCTTCGCCACGGTGCTGCGCAAGGATGCCGACGGGTTCACCTATCTGGTGACGCCGGTGGAAAAGGTGCGAATCCGGGTTGAGGACGCGCCTTTCGTGGCCGTCGAAGTGGTGGCAAGCGATGCCAGTGGGCAACAGGCGCTCACCTTCCGCACCAATGTGGGCGATGTGGTGGAGGCCGGACCGGACCATCCGTTGCGCTTCGAGGACGAGGACGGCACCGGCGGCATGAAGCCCTATCTGCATGTGCGCGGACGGCTGGAGGCACTGGTCAACCGCGCCATGATGTATGAGCTGGTGAAGCTCGGCGAGGAAGCCGACGTCGATGGCGTTTCCATGTTCGTTCTGCGCTCCCATGGCATGGTGTTTCCGGTGATGCGGATGGACCGGCTGGAAAGGCTCATGCAGTGACGCCACCCCCGCTGTTTTCGATGGCCGACCTGCGCGGACGTGTGGCACGGGAAGCCGGCCCGTTTGATGTGGACGAGCACGGCGATCACCGGCTGAACCCGACCATCGGCGACCTCATCGTCAAACCGGAACTGCGCGCGGCGGCAGTGCTGGTGCCCGTGGTGCAGCGTGCCGAGGGGGTGAGGGTGATCCTTACGCAGCGCACCGAGAGATTGCGTTCGCATTCCGGGCAGGTTGCCTTTCCCGGAGGGCGGATCGATCCGGAGGACGAGACGGCGGCTCATGCGGCGCTGCGCGAGACCCACGAGGAGATCGGCATCGCGCCCAGCGAGGTGGAGGTGATCGGCCGGATGCCCGACTACCTGACCGGCAGCGGCTACCGCATCGTTCCGGTGTTCGGCGTGGTCGATCCCGGCTTCAACTACGCGCTCAATGCCGACGAGGTTGATGCCGCCTTTGAGGTGCCGCTTGCCTTCCTGATGTCGCCGGAGAACCACAAGCGCGACAGCCGCATCTGGAACGGGCAGGAGCGCTTCTTCTGGACCATGCCCTGGGGCGAGCGCTACATCTGGGGCGTGACGGCCGGCATCATCCGGACCATTTATGAAAGACTGTACCTGTGAGCCTGTCCCTGAAAGGGCGTGCGGACTGGCTGGACGATCCGGCCCTCCAGCGATTGCTTGGCGTTCTTTCAGAGGGCGGCGAGGAGGCGCGTGTGGCCGGGGGCGCGGTGCGCAACACGCTGCTGGGCGAACCGGTGGGCGACATCGACATTGCCACGACCACTTTGCCCGGCGAGACGGTGCGCCGCGCCGAAGCTGCCGGGTTCCGCGCGGTTCCGACGGGGTTTGACCATGGTACCGTGACGGTGGTTGCCAATGGCGTTGGCCATGAGGTGACGACCCTGCGCGCGGATGTGGAAACCCATGGCCGTCATGCGACGGTTGCCTTCGGGCGCGACTGGACGGCGGATGCCGCGCGGCGCGACTTCACCATCAATGCGCTCTACGCCACCGCTTCAGGTGAAGTGATCGACCTTGTCGGCGGGCTGGCCGACCTGGAAAGCCGGACGCTGCGTTTCATCGGCGTGGCGGAGGACCGTATCGGCGAGGATTACCTGCGCATCCTGCGCTTTTTTCGCTTCTTTGCCTTCTATGGGCGTGGGCGGCCGGATGCCGCGGGGCTGAAAGCCTGTGCCCGGCTGAAGGACGGTTTGGCGAAGCTGTCGGCCGAACGCATCTGGAAGGAGCTGCGCCGCACGCTGGAGGCGCCGGACCCGTCGCGCGCGCTGCTGTGGATGCGGCAGACCGGCGTGCTCACTGCCATCCTGCCGGAAAGCGAGAAGTGGGGTATCGATGCCATTCACGGGCTGATGGCCGCGGAAGCCTCACTTGGATGGGCACCCGATGCGATGCTTCGGCTGGAAGCGATCGTGCCGCCGCAAAGCGAGCGCATGGAGGCGCTGGCCACCCGGCTGAAGCTTTCCAATGACGACCGGCAGCGGTTGCGGGACTGGGCCTTTGCGCCGGCAGCGGATGCGGCCATGAGCGAGGCGCGTCTGGCCAAGGCGCTTTACCGCGGGCCGCGGCAGGGTATTGCCGACCGGCTGTTACTGGCGCTGGCGAGCCGCAGGGCAGCGGCCGGTGAAGGTGATGCCAAGGCAATGACCGAGGCGGCGGCGCTGTCGGCGTTGAAAGCCTTCGAGTCGGGGTGGGAAAAGCCGGTCTTCCCCGTTGCCGGAGCTGACCTGGTGGCGTCCGGCCTGAAGCCAGGGCCGGATGTCGGCCGCCGGTTGCGCCTGCTGGAAGAAAGCTGGATCGAGTCGGGCTTTTCGCTGACGCGCGACGCACTTCTTGCGCGCGTCAGCCAGCCCGGTTGAGGGATCAGGCCGTCAGGCCGCCTTGCCTTCCTTCACGATGCGCGAGCGGATCGCATCGATCAAGGTTTCGCGGATGACGGTCTCGCCATGGGTCTGGCGCATGTGCTCGACTGCACGGCGCATCACCTCGGCCTCATCGGCATGGCGGGTGTGCCAGTCACAGCCCGGAACGAGCGAACCACACTGGAATTCCTTCATGGGATATCCTCCTTTGCCTCCTGCGTCGGAATGAAATCATACCACAAAAGCCGCGGAGAATATGACGGGCTGCCAAAAGGCTACCTCACGGCCATTTCACCTCAGGCGGCATGGACGACAGGATGGAGGCGACGTTGCCGCCGGTTTTCAGGCCGAAGATCGTTCCGCGGTCATAGAGCAGGTTGAACTCCACATAACGGCCGCGGCGGATGAGCTGTTCCTCGCGATCTTCATCCGTCCACGGAGTATTGAAGTTCTGCCGCACGATGTGGCTGTAGGCGACAAGGAAGGTGCGTCCGACATCCTGGGTGAAGCGGAAATCGGCTTCCCAGCCGCCCTTGTCCTGCGGCGAGTGCAGCCAGTCGTAGAAGATGCCGCCAATGCCGCGCGGCTCGTCGCGGTGGGGCAGGTAAAAATACTCGTCGCACCAGGCCTTGAAACGCGGATGGTCGGCGACATCCGGGTGCTTGGCGCAGGCAAATTCCATCGCCTTGTGGAAGGCGATGCTGTCCGGGTCTTCCTGCGCGCGGCGGCGGTCGAGCACCGGAGTCAGGTCGGCACCTCCGCCGAACCATTGCCGCGTGGTCACCACCATGCGCGTGTTCATGTGGACGGCCGGCACATTCGGGTTCCACGGATGGCAGATCAGCGAGATGCCCGACGCCCAGAAGCGCGGGTCCTCGTCGGCACCGGGAATCTGCTTGCGGAATTCCGGCGAAAACTCGCCATGGACCGTGGAGGTGTGGACGCCCACCTTCTCGAACAGGCGGCCCTTCATCATCGACATGATGCCGCCGCCACCGGCACCACCGTCGCGTTGCCAGGGTGTGCGCTCGAAGCGGCCGGGTTCCTCGCCCGGCTGCGGGGCGCCCACCTCGTCTTCCAGTTTCTCGAAGCCCGCGCAAATGCGATCACGCAATTCCTGGAACCACGCCTCGGCCAGCGCCTTCTTGTCCTCGATGCCGGCAGGGATTTCGGCGGGAATGTCCGGCCTTTCCATGGTTCTCTCCTCCGTCTTGCGCAAAATTGACTCGAAAAGCGCTTCCCTGATCCCTAATCTGTTCAACCGGAGGGTCAAGGAGAGTTTGTCATGCGTGTTCCGTCCCGGCCACCGCTGGACGGCCTCAAGCGCCAGCTCGACCGCTCCCGCGAGCGCGGAGACCGGATGGAGCGTGACGGTTTCGTGCGCGAGACCTTCCGCCTTCCGCGCGTGATGGCCCGCGCCAAGGCGCGCGAGTTCCTCGACCGCTATCCCCGCGCTGCCTACTGGTCGGAAGTGGAAAGCTGGCAGGAATGGCCCGGTGACGTGATCGAATTCACGATGCGGCGGCTGAAAAGCGCGGATTGATCCCTTCCATGTCCGGCCAAGGCAGCGCAGGGCACCTGGCCAAACATGACCAAATGTTCATTTGCGAATTAAAATATGAAAATGTATTCATGTGAAAGATGATTATTTGGAGGCCTTTCCATGACCCGCACATCCCTCGCTGCCCTTGCACTTGCCAGCCTTTCCCTGTTGTCGCCCCAGCAGGCGGGTGCCGCTGACGGAAAGGCGCTGTTCGAAGAGCATTGCGCCACATGCCACATGCCTGCGGAAGGCGCTTCGCATGACGATTTGGTCGCGCCCCCCATTTTCGGCGTGGCGATGAAATATGCGCAGGCCCATGGCGATGAGGCTGCCACCGCGCAGGCCATCAAGGACTGGATCATGAAGCCGGAAGAGGGCCGTTCGGTGATGCCGCAATGGGTGGCACGCTTCGGATTGATGCCGCCGCTGGAGCTTTCCGAAGACGATGCATCCGCCATTGCCGCCTATGTGGCAACGGCAGAATTCTCCCAGCCGAATGGTCCGGGAATGGGGCATGGTCCGGGGATGGATCATGGTTCGGGGATGGATCATGGACCCGGGATGGGGAAGGGGCCCGGCCGTACGGAATGACGCCTGCCTGACGCATGGCTTTGTGGCGCGAGGACGGACCTCGCGCCGCAATCTCATGCGTCAGTTCTTGATGAGAACCTGATAGTTCGGAACCATGTGCTCCTGCCCGCCCCAGGGGATGTTGCAACCGCCGAAGGCCGTGCGGATCTTGCCGGGGTGCAGGCCGCCCTGGAAACTGGCGCGGCACACGCCAAGCTTCTCGCCATTGGCCTCATTGCCTGGAAGACGTGCGTTGCCGGGCATGTTGCCGTTGCTGTCAGCCCTCCACTTCAAGTCGCCGACCCACACCTGATAGTTCGTCACCTTGTGTTCCTGCCCGCCCCAGGCGACGTTACATCCGCCGAATTCAGTGCGGATCTTGCCGGGGTGGATGCCACCGTTGAAAGTGGCGCGGCAGAGAAACAGCGGCTGGCCATTGGCCTCGTTGCCCGCTGGTTGCGCCTTGGGCGGCACATTGCCGTTCGCCATGTCGATCCATCTGGCAGAAGCGGCTTGGGGGGCTGAAACGGCCAGAAAGGAAAGTGCGGCCAGGTAGACGGGCTTTGAGAACGCATGGCATGCATGCGCAAGGATGTCGTTTGTCTTGGGAATCTCCGTATGCAGGGTTTCGGTTTCCGCCGGCCCCTTCAATGCGGATGAACAGGTTCCCATGCATGGGTCCGCATGACAACCCGTCAAATTCCCATTTCTTGAAGGATCACGCCGTCTGCCGCAGCGCCTCGCCCGCAGCCATGGCTGCCGAGACGGCGAGGTTCAGGCTGCGCCGCCCCGCCTGCATGGGGATCAGCAGGCGTGCGTCGGCTGCCTCATGCACATGGTCCGGCACACCGGCGCTTTCGCGGCCGAACAGCAAAATGTCATCCGGTGCGAAATGAAAGCTGGTGTAGGGTTCGGCGCCGCTGGTGGTGAAGAGAACAAGGCGGCGGCCTTTTTGCCTGCGCCAGTGACCGAAGGCCGCCCAGTCGTCGTGGCGCGTGACGGTGGCCAGTTCCACATAGTCCATGCCAGATCGCTTCAGGGCGCGGTCGGAAAAATCGAAGCCGGCCGGTGCGATGATGTCGACGCCGAGGCCGAGGCAAGCGGCGGTGCGGATGATCGTGCCGGTGTTGCCGGGAATGTCGGGCTGATAGAGCGCGATGCGCAGGTCGGGCCGGGTTTGCATGTCTGTTCCCTAGAGGAAGGTGCCGGACTTGCCAATGCATGCCGCATCCCGGCGATGACAAGGCGTACAGGCCGCCCTATAACCGCCGCATGGCTCCGATGGTTTCGGCTTTCGAGCATGCATCCTGATCCCGGACAGTGGACATCATGTTTTCGCGCCTCTTCAGCGCCTTCGAGCGCCGGATCGACATTTTCCCGAGCGGCGCACCATCGCAGCCGCCCGAACGGCTGTGGCCGTTCATCTGGCATTATACACGGCCGGTCTGGAAGCCACTGGCCATGGTGGCGCTGTTCTCCTCGCTGATCGCACTGTTCGAGGTGGCCCTGTTTGCGTTTCTCGGCAACGTGGTCGACTGGCTGGCGACCGCCGACAAGGCAACCTTCCTGGAAACGGAAAAATGGCGCCTCGTCTGGATGGTGGTGGTGATCGCCGGCATCCTGCCAGCGCTCACGCTGATCGACAGCCTGTTCCTGCACCAGACGCTTTACGGCAATTTCCCCATGCTGATCCGGTGGCTGGGGCACCGCTACCTGCTCGGCCAGTCCATGCAGTTCTATCAGGACGAATTTGCCGGGCGCATTGCCACCAAGCTGATGCAGGCTGCTCTCGGCGTGCGCGAAACGGTGATGAAGACAGTCAATGTCTTCGTCTATGTCGCCTGTTATGTCTTCGGATCGCTCGTCCTGATTGCCAGCTTCGACATCTGGCTGATGGTGCCCTTCGTGCTGTGGATGGTGGGTTATGGCGTGCTGCTTCGCACCTATCTTCCCCGGATGCGGGACATTTCGGAGCGGCAGGCCGATGCGCGCTCGGTTATGACCGGCCGCGTGGTGGACAGCTACACCAACATCTCCACCGTGAAGCTGTTTTCCCATGCGCAATCGGAGCTTTCCTACGCGCGGGAGGCCATGGCTGACATGATGGAGACGGTGCATCCGCAGATGCGCATCATCACCAAGCTGGAGTTCTGGCTGGTCTTTTCCAACAAGCTGTTGCTGCTCGGCGTCGGGATCGCGGGGCTTTCCACCTGGCTGCTGGCCGATGCCACGCCAGGCGCCGTGGCCATCGCCATCGGCCTTGTGCTGCGGCTCAACGGCATGAGCCACTGGATCATGTGGGAAATGTCGGGCCTGTTCGAGAATCTCGGCATGGCCTTTGACGGCATGAAGATGCTGGCGCGCGCGCAAGCTGTCACCGACCAACCTGGAGCGCGGCCGCTCGACGTGCGCCATGGCGCGGTCAGCTTCGATCATGTGCGCTTTCACTACGGCAAGAAGCGCGGCGTGCTGGAGGATCTGAGCCTGACGATCCGTCCGGGCGAGAAGATCGGCCTCGTCGGGCGCTCGGGTGCCGGCAAATCCACGCTGGTGAACCTGCTGCTGCGCTTCCATGACGTGGAGGGCGGGCGCATCACCATTGACGGACAGGACATTGCCGCTGTCACGCAGGACAGTCTGCGCGCAGCCATCGGCATGGTGACGCAGGATACCTCGCTGCTGCACCGTTCCGTGGCGGACAACATCCGCTACGGCAGGCCCGATGCCAGTGAGGCGATGATGCTGGAGGCAGCGCGGCGTGCCGAAGCCCATGATTTCATTGGCGCGCTCGCTGATGCCAAGGGGCGCAGCGGCTACGAGGCCCATGTGGGTGAACGCGGGGTGAAATTGTCCGGCGGCCAGCGCCAGCGCATCGCGATTGCCCGCGTCATGCTGAAGGACGCACCCATCCTGATCCTCGATGAAGCCACCTCGGCGCTGGATTCGGAGGTCGAGGCGGCGATTCAGGAAAACCTTTACCGGCTGATGGAGGGCAAGACGGTGATTGCCATCGCGCACCGCCTGTCCACCATTGCCGCCATGGACCGTCTCGTCATCATGGACAAGGGACGCATCGTCGAAACCGGCACCCATGAGGAGCTGGTCGCGACGGGCGGCCTCTACGCGCAGCTCTGGGCGCGCCAATCCGGCGGTTTCCTGCCTGATGATGCCGACGCGGGAGAGGCCGAGCCCGCGCAATGAGTTTCGGTCCCCTCGATGCAGAGACAGCGCAGCGTCATTTCGTCTATTCGATGCTGCACGAAGCCTGTGTGGCGAAGGGCCACACGCTGCATGGTGATGCGCGGTACGGCTATTCGGGGTTCATCGAATTTGCGCCGGGCAAGCGCGGCTACTTCATGGGGACCGCCTTTGATGTGAACGGGCAGGGGGCCAGCCAGCTGGCGCGCGACAAGGCCTATGCCGCGCAATTGCTGGCGCAGGCAGGTCTCAATACGCCGGAGGGCGTGCTGCTGTTCGCGCCGCGTTACCGGGCCGAACTGGCGCTGAAGAACCCGTCCATGGCGGCGAAGCTCGGCTTCGCGCAGCCGGCGCTCGACTTTGCCGCCGTGTACGGGTTTCCGCTGTTCATCAAGCCCAATGAGGGCACGGCGGGCCGGGGCGTCTCGCGCGTGACGTCGCCCGAGCAGCTTTTTGCGGCGATCCACGCCCTGTTCGCAACGTCGGACAAGGCCCTGCTGCAGGCGCCTGCCCTTGGGCGGGATTACCGGCTGGTGGTGCTGGATGGTGCCGTGCTGGCGGCCTATGAGCGCAGCCCCTTTACGGTGACGGGAGACGGTGCTGCGAGCATTGCGACGCTTGTCTCCCGTGCGCTGGAGGGCTTTGCCCGTGATAACCGCCCGGCCGGGCTTGAAGCAGATGACCCGCGCATTGCCACCGAGCTGGCGGCCCAGGGCCTGGAACCGGCCAGCGTTCCTGCCGAGGGCCGCCGCGTGGTTCTGATGCCGAACGCCAACCTGTCGACCGGCGGGAACTCGGCGGATGTGACCGGTTTGGTCCATCCGGGATTTCTGGAGATCGCCGCGCGCGCGGCGGCTGCCTGCGGACTGACCTTCGCGGGGGTCGACATCATGGCAGCGGACATTTCCGCTCCGCCAGCGGACTACACTGTCATCGAGGTCAATTCCGCGCCGGGCCTGCGCAATTTCGCGGCCCTGACACTGCAGACCCGTGACCGGGTGCGTGCCATCTATGCGGCACTGGTGGACCGGATGGCCGCGCAGGCGGGGCTGTGACCATGGCTGTCCGTCCACCGTCACGCCCGGACCCGATGAAGGATGATCCGTTGGCCGCTGCCTTCCAGTATGAGGCGGCGGCAGAGATTGCCGTGTCGCTCGGCCTTGCGGGCAAGCGCGTGGAGGCCACGCTTGCGGCACTCAAGGCGACCGGAAGGGAAGACCCGTTGCGCGAGGAGCGTCTGAAAGCAGCGGCGAAAGCGGTGCATGCCTATTTCATCCAGCGAGAGATCATCGGGCTGAGGCGTCACCAGCTCATCATTCGAGAAATGGGCATTCCCGGCGAAGTGCTTGCACGGCTTGGCGCAAGCTGACCTGCCCGCTGCCACAAAGGCGCCGGGAAGGGTTGCCGGTATCACGCGACAAAAAGACGTCATACCATTCTCCAGTCTGGACAAGAGCTATCATCCTGCATAGAAGCAAACGCCAAATGCCGGGGGATTCCGTCCGGACCGAAAAGCCGTGGCCAGGGGGCAGCGGCTCGGGCTTCAGGGGGAACTGCTTCCGGCCGTCACAGGCAGAAGGATGCATTCCCGTGAGCGCAAGCGAAGTCACCGAACCCAACCGCCGCGATTTCCTCTATGTGGCTACCGGCATGGCCGGCGTTGTCGGCGTGGCCGGCGCGGTGTGGCCCTTCATCGACCAGATGCAGCCGGATGCCTCGACGCGCGCGCTGTCGTCGGTCGAAGTCGACATTTCCGCCCTCGAGGAAGGCATGTCGATGACCGTGAAATGGCGCGGCAAGCCGGTCTTCATCCGCAACCGCACCGCCAAGGAAGTGGAAGAGGCCAAGGCCGTGCCGCTGGCCGACCTGAAGGACCCGGTGGCGCGCAATGCCAACCTGCCGGCCGACGCGCAGGCGACCGATGAAGCCCGCACGGCCGCCAAGGACCGCGAGAACCTGCTCGTCCAGCTCGGCGTCTGCACCCATCTGGGCTGCGTTCCGCTGGGCCAGTCCGGCGATTTCGGCGGCTGGTTCTGCCCCTGCCACGGCTCGCACTATGATACCGCCGGCCGCATCCGCAAGGGTCCGGCGCCGCAGAACCTGCCCGTGCCGGTTCTCGCATTCATCTCCGACACAACGATCCGGATCGGGTAAGGGACAGGGATAAAGAAGACCATGAGCGGACACTCAAGCTATACGCCGAACACCGGCATCGAAAAGTGGATCGACGCGCGCATGCCCCTGCCGCGCCTGGTATACGATTCCTTCGTCGCCTTCCCGGTTCCCCGCAACCTGAACTACGCCTACACCTTCGGCGGCATTCTGGCGATCATGCTGGTCGTGCAGATCCTGACCGGTGTGGTGCTGGCCATGCACTACGCGGCCGATACGGGCATCGCCTTCACCTCGGTCGAGAAGATCATGCGTGACGTGAACTCCGGCTGGCTGCTGCGCTACATGCACGCCAACGGCGCGTCGTTCTTCTTCATCGCCGTTTACATCCACATCTTCCGTGGCCTCTATTACGGGTCCTACAAGGCCCCGCGCGAGCTGTTGTGGATCCTCGGCGTGCTGATCTTCTTCCTGATGATGGCCGCTGCGTTCATGGGCTATGTTCTTCCCTGGGGTCAGATGTCCTTCTGGGGTGCAACCGTCATTACCGGCTTCTTCACTGCCTTCCCGGTGGTGGGCGAGTGGGTTCAGCAGTTCCTGCTGGGCGGCTTCGCGGTGGACAACCCGACGCTGAACCGCTTCTTCTCCCTGCACTATCTCATTCCGTTCATGATCGCCGGCGTGGTGATCCTGCACGTATGGGCGCTGCATGTGACCGGTCAGACCAACCCGACCGGCATCGAGATCAAGCACAAGACGGACACCGTACCCTTCACGCCCTATGCGACGGTGAAGGATGCCTTCGCCATGGTCGTGTTCCTGGCCGTCTATGCCTACTTCGTCTTCTACATGCCGAACTATCTCGGCCACCCGGACAACTACACGGTTGCCAATTCGCTGAAGACGCCGGCGCACATCGTTCCGGAGTGGTACTTCCTGCCGTTCTACGCGATCCTGCGCGCCATCACCTTCAACATCGGACCGATCAACTCCAAGCTCGGTGGCGTGCTGGCCATGTTTGCCTCGATCGCCGTGCTGTTCGTGCTGCCCTGGCTCGACACCTCGAAGGTCCGTTCAGCCGTGTACCGTCCCTGGTTCAAGCTGTTCTTCTGGATCTTCGTGGCTGACGCACTGTTCCTCGGCTGGCTGGGTTCAGCTCCGGCAGAAGGCGTGTATGTGACCATGGCGCAGTTCGCCACGCTTTACTACTTCGCCTTCTTCCTCCTCATCATGCCGGTTCTCGGCCTGATCGAGACGCCGAAGCGCATGCCGAATTCCATCACCGAAGCGGTGCTGGGCGAGACCAAGAGCTGAGACGCAAGAGCTTCAAAAGGACTGAACCAATGAAAACGATCCTCAAGGGTTTTGCGGCTCTCGGCATGACGGTTGCCATGGCGGCCGGCGCGATGGCTGCCGAAGAGGCCCATTCGGCTGCCGAGCCGACACACTTCCCGATCCACGAGCCGGAACAGCAGAGCTGGACCTTCGCCGGTCCGTTCGGCACCTATGACAAGGGCCAGCTGCAGCGCGGCCTCAAGGTCTACAAGGAAGTCTGCTCAGCCTGCCACTCGATGAAGCGCGTCGCGTTCCGCGACCTGCATGATCTGGGCTACTCCGAGGAGCAGGTGAAGGCGTTTGCCGCCGAGTACGAGGTCGAGGACGGCCCGAACGACGATGGCGAAATGTTCACCCGCAAGGCGCTGCCGTCGGATTACTTTCCGTCGCCCTTCCCGAACGAGCAGGCCGCCGCTGCCGCCAACAACGGTGCGGCCCCGCCTGACTTCTCACTCATCGCCAAGGCGCGCGCAGTGCATCGCGGTTTCCCGCGCTTCGTCTTCGACATCTTCACCATGTATGCAGAGAACGGCCCGGACTACATCCATGCGCTGCTGACCGGCTACGGCAAGGAGCCGCCTGCGGGCATGGAAATCGCCGAGGGCACCAACTACAATCCGTACTTCATGTCGGGCAAGTCGCTCTCCATGGCCCAGCCGATCGATGACGGCCAGGTGACCTACGAGGACGGAACGCCGGAAACGCTTGACCAGTATGCGCGTGACGTGTCGGCCTTCCTGATGTGGGCTGCCGAGCCGAAGCTCGAAGCCCGCAAGAAGACCGGCTTCCGCGTCATCGCCTTCATGCTGCTGTTCGGCGGCCTGCTGTACCTTGCCAAGCGCAAGGTCTGGGCGAACGTCCCGCACTGAGCCTGATGCATCGAGACTGAGCAAGGGCGGCCCCGGTGGCCGCCCTTTCCTTTTGCGCCCCGGCTTGGCATGAAGGGGTTGACCAGTCACGGGACAGGACCATCACCCATGAACCGCAGCCTTGAAGACATCCTGCGTCAGGCCATCCGGGCCATTCCGGATTATCCCAAGCCCGGCATCATCTTCCGTGACATCACCACCATGCTGGGTGACGCGCGCGCCTTCCGCCGGGCGGTGGACGAGCTGGTGCAGCCCTGGGCCGGGTCCAAGGTTGATCACGTGGCGGGCATCGAGGCGCGCGGTTTCATCCTCGGCGGCGCGATGGCGCACCAGCTGTCGTCAGGCTTCGTGCCGATCCGCAAGAAGGGCAAGCTGCCGCACGAGACGGTGTCCATCGCCTACAGCCTGGAATATGGCGTGGACGAGATGGAGATGCACAAGGATGCGGTGAGGCCCGGCCAGAAGGTGATCCTCGTCGATGACCTGATCGCCACGGGCGGCACGGCGGAGGCGGCCGTGAAACTCCTCCAGCAGATGGGGGCCGATGTGGTCTCGGCCTGTTTCGTGATTGACCTGCCTGAATTGGGTGGGCGCAAGAAGATCGAGGCGCTGGGCGTGGATGTCCGGACGCTGGTGGAATTCGAGGGGCACTGACCGGGCGCTGCTGCCCCCGTCAGATGTCCCGCCGGAGCCGCAGGAAGACCGGATTGCCGGAGACGCGCCCTGCGACCCACCAATAGGCGAGGCCGCCCATGGCGCCGCCCGCCATACAGAGCGTGACAAAGGGCCAGCCGGGGTTGCGGCCGATATCACCCTGAAAGAACAGGAGGCAGGCCGCGAACCCGGTCGCGGCACCGCTCAGCGCATGGGGCACCTTGGTGCGGCTGCGGGCCAGTTCAAGCCCGGCAATGCAAAGGGTGGCCGGCAAAGCGGCAGCAATGGCGGTGAAGTAAGCCGCGAGGGCGACCAGGGCCGCCAGGTCGCTGTTGATGCCGCTCATGCCCTTGAGCACGCCGAAGGCCATCATAAGCCACAGCGCGACCTGCGACGACACGATGACAGCCACGAGGTAGCCTGCGAGGCAGCGGGCGAGACGGATGGCGGCGGATTTCATGGCTGGCATTTCCCTTGTCCGGTCAGGCACAGTCCACCACTGCAGTTTGCACAAATCATGCAGCCTGCGGGGACTTCTCCATGAATCACCGCATTGCCATCCTTGTCATTGCTCCGCGTGGCGCAGCATCTGGGCGCTGTCGAATTCCATCACCTTGTTGCCGTGCTGGTTAAAGGCCTCGCAGTGCTTGGACGCCAGGAACCAGCCGGGCCGCTTGTCGAGCGAACGCAGCTTCAGGAAGCTTCGCGTAAAGGAGACGGTGTCTCCGGCAAAGACCGGCATGGCCCATTTCACATTCTTCAGGCCAAGCGCCGGGCCGAACTCCACCGGTGTCTCGCCGGCCGCGCGCAGGCGCTCGGCCATCGCCTTGTCGGCGGCCACATTGCAGCTCATCCAGACGGCGGTCGTGTGCCAGCCGGAGGCGCAGAGGCGGCCGAAATGGGTCTTTTCCGCCTCCGCCTCACTCAGGTGGAAGCGCTGCGGATCATAAAGTGAGGCGAAGGCGACAATCGCTTCCGGGGTGAAGGTGTGGGTGCCGAGCTGGTGAACGGTTCCCACGGCGACCTTGTCCTCAAGCGTCATCATCGGGCCATCTCCGGGTCGCGAATGCCCATGATGCCGGCATTCTCCATTTCGCAGACGAGTTCGCCGTGCTGGTTTGTGAACTCACTCTTCACCTGCACGAAGCCGAGCGTGGGGCGCGAGGCCGAGCGGCGCTTGGACAGGATGATCGCCTTGCCGGACAGCGTGTCGCCGGCCAGCACCGGGCGCTTCCAGTTGAGGTAATCGACGCCCGGCGCGCCTTGCGAGGTGGAGCGCAGGATGAAGCCGTCGCACATCAGGCGCATGCAGATGGAGGCGGTGTGCCAGCCGGAGGCGGAGAGGGCTCCCAGCACGCCTGCCTTGGCGGCGTCCTCGTCGAGATGCATGGGCTGGGGATCGAACTGTTCGGCGAAGCTGCGAATTTCGTCTGCTGTTACCGCATAGGTGCCGAAGGCGATCTCCATGCCCGGCTCGAAATCCTCATAGGCGTAAAAGGGTTGGCTCATGTGTGCTTCCGTGATGAATGGACGGGCACAATAGCGGTGCGATAGCATGGTGCAAGACGCGAATGGACCAAAGGACCGGACAATGGAGGAAAACCGCGCGACCGGCCAAGCCGACTGGGCGCAGGACCCGCGCATCATGGCCTTGAAGCCGATGGATGTGCCGGCCGGTTCGGTGCTGTTCAGACCGGGCGACGACGCCAAGGGATTTGTGCTTGTCCATTCGGGCCGGGTGGCGGTCTATCTCACCGGCAAGTCGGGCCGGGAGATCCTGCTCTATGCGGTGGAGCCGGGAGAAACCTGCATCCAGACGACGCTCGGCCTGCTGGGCGGCCAGCATTACACGGGCGAAGCGGTGGCGGAGACGCCGGTCACCCTGTCGCTGGTGCCGCGCGGCCTGTTCATGGACCTGATGGCGCATTCCGGCGGGTTCCGCACCTTTGTGTTCCGCGCCTTTGCCGACCGCATGGGCGAGGTGACGCGGGTTCTGGAGCAGGTGGCCTTCGTGAAGGTGGAGGCGCGTCTGGCCGCATTGCTTCTGGAGCGGGCCGATCCGTCCGGCACGGTCGAACTGACGCACCAGGCCATCGCGACGGCCATCGGCTCGGCCCGCGAGGTTGTCAGCCGCCGTCTTGAGACCCTGCGGGCGCGCGGTTGGGTCACGCTTGACCGCGGCCAAATCCGCATCGGCGACAGAGCCGCGCTCAGGGCGCTCGCGGAAGAATTTTGATCCTTGGTGACCTTGTCACTGAAGTGCCATCCCATCGATGGCATGTTGCCTTCAACGGCGGCTGCCAGCCGCCCGTTCCAATCCAGATCAAGGAGACAAGTCATGTTCAAGAACAATGTCGGTACCGTCGACCGCGCCATCCGTGCCATCGTCGGCGTCGTCCTGCTCGCCCTCTATTTCACCGCCACGGTGACGGGTGTCCTGGGCTGGGTGGCCCTGATTGCCGGTATCGTGATGCTCGCCACCGCTGCGCTCGGCTGGTGCCCGCCCTATTCGTTGCTCGGCATCAGCACCTGCTCGGTCAAGAAGGCCTGAGGCAGCACACATCGCGTGATGAAAAGGCCCGTGGCGCATGCCGCGGGCCTTTTTCGTCCGCACCCGTCAGCCTGCAAACTGGAAGGCGGCAAGCCCCATGCAAATGGCGGCGGCGAACAGGCCCCACCAGCGCCAGAGGCGCAATTGCGGATAGTCCGCCATGCCTCCCAGCCGGAACAGTGACAGGTTCACCATGGCAAAGACCGCCAGCGTGACCAGACTGGTTGCTTCCGCGAGGCCGACGAGGGGAAAGAACAGCGCAAGCGCGGCGATGATGGTGGCGACGAGCAGCGTGGCGCGGCCCGGCGTGCGCCGCGCCGGATCGACATGGGCGAACCAGGCGGGGAGGATGCCTTCGCCAGCCATGCCGTAGAGCACGCGGGCCGCCATGACGATCTGCACGAGAATGCCGTTGACCATGGCGACGGCGGCGACGGCGGCCACCGGCTTGCCCGGCCAGCCCGTGATGGACTTAAACAGCACGGCCAGCGGTGCCGGCGACCCGGTGATGGCCGCGCGATCCGGTGCCAGTGTCGCGATGACCGAGAGCGCCACATAGATGATCACCGTCAGGCCAAGCGTGATGAAGATGGCCTTGGGCGCGGTGCGGACCGGATCGACGGTTTCCTCCGCCATGTTCTCGATATCCTCGAAGCCGATGAAGGCGAAGAAGGCGATGATTGCGCCTGAAAACACCGGCGCCATGGCAGCCAGCGACAGGCTCGGGGTCAGCGTTTCCGCAATGTGCCGGGCGTCCGTCAGCAGAGGCGCTCCCAAGGCGATGATGATGATGAGCGTGCCGACCTCCAGAATGGTGATCAGGGCAGCAAAGAACACGCTCTCGCGCACGCCCCACCAGGCGATGAGGGACAGCACAGCGATGATGCCGATTGTGAGCACGGGCGCGGGCAGGGGCACTATGGTGCGCGCATAGCCGGCAAAGGCGAGCGCGATGACGGCAGACGAGACGATGCCGGTGACGACGACGCCGAAGCCCGCAAGGCCGCCGGCCAGCTTGCCGAGCCCGCGATTGACGAAGACGGCCTCGCCACCGGCCTTCGGAAACAGGCGCACCAGCAGCGCGTAGGACAGGCCGGTGGCGCCGGCAATCAGCCCGGCCAGCAGAAATGCCTGTGGCGCCCTGTCACCGGCCAGCGCCAGAATTTCGCCGATCAGTGCGAAGATGCCGGCACCGACCGTCACGCCCAATCCGTAGAACACGAGAAGCGGTAGGGTGAGCGTACGGCGCAGGCCGGTCTTTTCGTTGCCACTGTCCATGATGTGACACTACCATAGGCGTGGGGCCGTGCCGTGATCCCGGTCAAGTCCGGGAAGCTGAATGCAATGTGAAGGCGACGTTCCGAAGGCGTTCAAGCTGCGCTTCGCAGGGTGTCTTCATTGCTTTGAAGGATCAGATGAAGGGACACTTCCATGCGCATCCGCCTCGCTTCCGCATTTCTCGCCGCTGCCATCGCGCTGCCTGCCCTCTCACCGGCGGCCAAGGCCACGGATTTCGGAGTGGCGGTTCCGCCCATGGCGCTTTTCGCCGTCTCCGTTTCCGCCGTCTATCACAGCGGCGGCGGTTTTTATTTCCTCGGCAACGGCCAATGGCAGGAGCGCGGTGACAATGGCGCAACATTCAATTTCATCGAGACGGCGCGCGGCGAAACAACCGTGATGCTGGAGGACCGCTCGCGCGGCGTCTTCATCGAACTGAACCTTGCGGGCAACATGATCCGCTATGCGGGGCCGGGCGACAACCAGTACCGCGACCTCTACCGTATCATCGGCACTCTGGACGGCAACCAGCCGGTTCCGCAGGTTCCGGCCCCCTCTGCGCCACGCTTCACCGTCGATACGAGCGTGCCGATGAGCTTTTACAACAAGGTCAATTACACCTGTAGCGAGGGGATCCCGCTGACGGTGGAATATGTCTCGCGCGGCGGTATCGACTACGTGGCCTATTCCATGGACGGGGCGGCCAAGGTGCGGCTGCCGCAACAGCAGTCGGGTTCCGGCCTGCGCTATTCGGATGGTGAGGTGACGATCCTGTCGAAGGGCGCGCAGGTGCTCATCGCGTTCGGCGGCCAGGAAGACCGCTTCGACACTTGCAACGAGCGGTAATCTGATGCCAGCACCCATGGAAAGGGCCGCCCGCGGGCGGCCCCTGCCTTGTCAGGGATTGCAGGACGCGCTCACGTATTGAAGCGGAAGTGCATGATGTCACCGTCATGCACCACATATTCCTTGCCTTCGTCGCGCGCCTTGCCGGCTTCCTTGGCAGCCGTTTCGCCGCCAAGCGTCACGAAATCCTGATAGGCGATGGTGTTGGCGCGGATGAAGCCGCGTTCGAAATCCGTATGGATCACGCCGGCGGCCGCCGGTGCCTTGGTGCCGCGCTCGATGGTCCAGGCGCGGGCCTCCTTGGGGCCGACGGTGAAATAGGTGATGAGGTGCAGCAGGTCGTAGCCCGCGCGGATCAGCCGGTCGAGGCCGGGCTCCTCAAGGCCCATCTCGGCCAGGAATTCCTTGGCTTCGTCGTCGGGGAGCTGCGCGACTTCCGATTCGATGGCGGCGGAGATGATGACGGTGGAGGCGCCCTGCGCCTCGGCCATCGCGGCCACGGCCTTTGTGTGCTCGTTGCCGGAGGCGGCATCGGCCTCGGCGACGTTGCAGACATAGAGCACGGGGTGCGAGGTGAGCAGGTTCAGCCCCTCCAGCAGCTTCAGGTCTTCGGCAGCGATGTCCTTGCGCATGACGCGCACCGGCTTGCCATCGGTCAGCAGCGCGATGGCCTGCTCCATCACCGGGAGCACGGTCATGCTTTCCTTGTCCTTGGCCTGCGCGCGCTTGCGCACATTCACCACGCGGCGCTCCAGGCTTTCCAGGTCCGACAGCATGAGCTCGGTTTCCACCACCTCGGCGTCGGCGACCGGGCTGATGCGGCCTTCCACATGGGTGATGTCGTCATCCTCGAAGCAACGCAGCACGTGGACGATGGCGTCCACCTCGCGGATGTTGGCGAGGAACTGGTTGCCGAGGCCTTCGCCCTTGGACGCACCGCGCACAAGGCCCGCAATATCCACAAACGAGATGCGCGTCGGGATGATCTCCTTCGAGCCGGCGATCTTGGCGATGGCATAAAGGCGCGGGTCCGGCACGGCCACTTCGCCGGTGTTCGGCTCGATGGTGCAGAAGGGATAGTTCGCCGCCTGCGCCGCCGCCGTCTTGGTCAGCGCGTTGAAGAGCGTGGACTTGCCCACATTGGGAAGCCCGACGATGCCGCATTTGAAGCCCATGGAAGATGCCTGCCGGAACGTGTCAGTTTTGCCCGCAGGCTATGGGGGAGAGGGGCCAAAAGGTCAAGGGCGGGAGCTCACAGGCCCGATATCAATCCGCTGCTGTGCAGCGCGACCTGTTCGAGAAGCAGGCCGATGGGCTTCACCCAAGCCGAGAATGCGGAAAACAGGCCCCAGCAAAGCAGGCACACCAGGGCGAAAGCGGGCAGCATCCAGAGCTTGCGGTAAAGCATCACCCGCGCCACGGCCTGCCTGGCAGATACCGGCATGTCATCGTCAATCAGTCCAGCGGTCTTCTGAGCTGGAGGTGACCAGACAGTCATGGCGTGACCAAGACCCAGGGTCATGTGAATGACGGTTGGAAGCAGCGTCGTCCCGAGCATTCCGGTGACCATAATGCCTTTGCTCAAAGGATAGTTCCGCGCCAGCTCGATTTGCGATTTCCAGTCGAACTCGGGAATGCCGTACCATGCGTAAATCGTATTCAATGCCTCCAACACTAGGGCTGTCAGCGCCACGAGCCAAACCAGGCAGGTCACTGCGACGATAATGTCGACGACAACAGCGAGTAGCACGGAGGCAAATCCGCTGAAGCCGTCTTTGCCATGATCGATCTGTTCCAGCAGGAACCGTGTAGAGCCCCAGGACATCATGTCCAGAACAGCATTTGTCAGCGGAAGAAGAAGTAGAAAAACGGGAACGGCAAATGCACCAGTTAAGACACTATAACTGATGGAGTCGAAAATCGCGGGATAAAATGTGTTATGATCTCCGAGATGGAAATCAAAATTATTGCGTGAAATGGAAATAGCAAAAAAAATTACATAAGATATAGAAATAGCAATTATTAATAGAAATACGCTTTTATATCTATATGAGTTTGAAAATATAAAAGAAAAAGATATGAAAAAGACAAAAGGCGCAACATAAATTATCTCATAATTATCTATATTATAAATATATATAAGCAATATTATAATTGAAATTATAGTAGATAATGATAATGCAATGAAAATAAATAAAGTAAATTTCACATATTATCCTAAATTTTTATCAATAAATATATTACTTTTTTTAATAATATTTATTACCAGTTCCGATTTATAATCAATAATATTGCCTATTTTATATGAATAAATAGCAAATAATATAATTAAAATAATCATTGTAAATATTAATCTTTGGGAAAAGTCAATATTGGGCAGCAATATAAAAGAACCAATATTTCCAGACATTCCAAATACCCAAGAAATAAATAGTAGCGATATTGGATATACAAAAGCGATCTCGAAAACTCGGTTGAAACAGCGCCAACTCCACGGTGGACCGAACCGAGCGTCGGCCCAGGTAGTAAATCCCGTAAGCGCCGTAATGTATCGCTGAAACGCGGTGGTTTGCCCTTTCAGTTCAGCCTTGATCCGCGCCCGGTCCTGGACGTCTTCGAGTTGAGCCTTCACCGCATTGTAGTAATAGGCCAACAGCCCGAGAAAGACCGGCATGCCAATGGCCGCCAGCACACTGAAAAAACCCCATCCACCCCAAGTATAAAAATTCGGCTCGGCCACGTTTTTCCCTCGCATTCCATAGGTGCCGTTTTCCGGGCCTGGTGGCAAGCGGAAGTTGAAGAGGCGGAAGGAATTTGGGATTTCGTGCGGTGTACGCAGAATGAGTCAGATTTGCCGAACCGCAGTGATTAGGCGGGGCGGGAAGGTCTCAGGCTCACCCCTTGCCAAGCAGCTTCTTCAGCATCGCGGCCATCGGGCCGCTTTCCGGCACGTTCACCCTGGGCGCGTTGTTGCGGGCCTGGTGAATGTGGCTCCTGCCTTTCGGGGCGGGATTGGGGGCTGATGTCCCGTCCTTTGCCGGAGAGGTGTCAGCCTTGCCGGGGCGCTGCGGCTGGGTCAGCACGGCCACACGGTTCATGAAGCCGGCATCGTCGCCCTTTGCCAGCAGCGGAGCGGCGTCGGCAATGGCATCCATCAGCGGGTCCAGCCATGTTGCGTCGGCCTTGGCGAAGTCGCCCAGCACCCAGTTGTGCACGAGATTCTTGTCGCCGGGATGGCCGATGCCGATGCGCACACGGCGATAGTCCTTGCCGCAATGGGCATCCATCGACTTGATGCCATTGTGCCCGCCGGTACCGCCGCCCGTCTTCACGCGCAGCTTGCCGGGTGCAAGGTCAAGCTCGTCGTAGAGCACCACGATGTCCGCGGGCGAGAGCTTGTAGAAGCGCATGGCTTCGCCGGCGGACTGGCCGGACAGGTTCATGAAGGTCTGCGGCTTGATCAGCAGGGTCTTTTCGCCGCCGAGCTGGCCTTCGCAAACCAGTGCGGAGAATTTCTTCGTCCAGGGCGAAAAGGAATGGCGGCGGGCAATCGCGTCCGCCGCCATGAAACCGGCATTGTGCCGGTTGTTCGCATATTGGGCGCCGGGATTTCCGAGACCTGCAAGGATCAGCATGTCCGGACCTCCAGCAGAGGGCCTGGCCGAAGCCGGGCTTATTCCTCTTCGCCCGCGGCCTCACCGGCAGCGGCATTTTCCTCGGACTTGAGGCCAGCCGGGGCGGCGATGGTGGCGATGGTGAAGTCGCGGTCGGTGATGACCGGCGTCACGCCTTCCGGCAGCTTCACATGCGAGATGTGGATGCCGTCGCCGACATCAAGGCCGGTCAGGTCGGCGTCGATGCTTTCCGGGATGGCATTGGCCGGGCAGTGAACCTCGACTTCGTGACGGACGATGTTCAGCACGCCGCCACGCTTGATGCCGGGAGAGGCTTCCTCGTTGTGGAAGTGCACCGGAACCTCGACGGTCACGATGGTGTTCTTCGAGACGCGAAGGAAATCCACATGCATGGTGAAGCCCTTCAGCGGATCAAGCTGGTACTCCTTGGGGAGAACCTGGATCTTCTCGCCGTCCACATCGATCGTGGCGATGGTGGTCATGAAACCACCGCCATAAATCTTCAGGTGCGTTTCCTTGTAAGGAAGCGAGATGGAGAGGGGAGCCTGCTTGTCACCATAGATGACGGCAGGGATACGGCCGGAGCGACGCAGTGCGCGGGAGGACCCCTTACCTGCCCGTTCGCGCTTCTCGGCCGTGAGCTCGTAAGTATCGTGGCTCATGGCTGTTCCTTTCAGGTTGTGGAGCGCCATTTCCGCCGCAGCGCAAATGACGTGAAACGGCCACCGCACAAACCGCTCTTTCCGCCGGAGCGGGCCGATGGACAGTCATGTGCGGGAACCGCATCATCCGCGTTGCCTCCAAGGGTGTCTGCGCGGACGGCGCTCCATAGCCCAACGGGGCATCGAAGGCAAGGCCGGGCGCAGCGCCATCGCGCTGCTGCGCCTTCACGTCAATCTGTTCAACGTGCAGGCCGGAGCGGCAGCGGGGCGAATGGGCTTTTCGCTGGTGCAATCAGTCGAACAGGCTGGAAACCGACTGTTCGGAAGCCGTGCGCGAGATTGCCTCGCCCATCAGGTCGGCGATCGAGATGACACGGATGTTGGGCGCGGCTTCCACGCCTGCTGTCGGCTGGATGGAGTCGGTGATGACCAGTTCCTTCAGCTTGGAGGCCTTGATACGCTCGACAGCGGCGCCTGACAGCACGCCATGGGTGATGTAGGCCGTCACCGATGCGGCACCCTTGCCGAGCAGCGCCTCGGCGGCGTTGCACAGCGTGCCGCCGGAATCGATGATGTCGTCGATCAGGATGCAATCCTTGCCGGACACGTCACCGATCACGTTCATGACTTCCGATTCACCGGGGCGGTCACGGCGCTTGTCGACGATGGCAAGCAGTGCGTCGAGGCGCTTGCCGAGCGAGCGGGCGCGCACGACACCGCCGACGTCGGGCGAGACGACCATCACGTTGGACAGGTCATAGTGGGCGCGTACATCGCGGGCCAGAACCGGCACGGCATAGAGGTTGTCGGTCGGGATGTCGAAGAAGCCCTGGATCTGGCCGGCATGGAGGTCCAGCGTCAGTACGCGGTTGGCTCCGGCCTCGGTGATCAGGTTGGCCACCAGCTTGGCGGAGATCGGGGTGCGGGCGGCCGGTTTGCGGTCCTGCCGGGCGTAGCCGAAATAGGGGATGACGGCGGTGATGCGGCGTGCTGACGAGCGGCGCAGCGCGTCGATCATGATCAGCAATTCCATCAGGTGGTCGTTGGCTGGGAAGGAGGTGGACTGGAGGACGAAGACATCCTCGCCGCGCACGTTCTCCTGGATTTCCACGAAGATTTCCTGGTCGGCGAAGCGGCGGACCGTCGCCCTGCCGAGGGGGATGTTGAGGTAGTTTGCGACGGCTTCGGCGAGTACCCGGTTCGAGTTGCCTGCGAACAGTTTCATGGCTTGGCCCCTGGCGGTGATCGGCACTGCCCGGCCTTTTAGCCGGGTCACCTGTTATTGCAAGTGCACAAGTCCCGATTCAAAGGGGATTCGGGAAAAAAGATGAACGTGCCGTTTCGGCTGCCGCCGCGTCAGGCCGGATGGGCCACGATCCAGCCCAGCAATTCCTGCATCAGCCGGTCGCCGATGCCCTCCATGGTGGCGGCGGGAACGGCGGCCCAGGGGTCGTCTCCCCCGCCTGTCACGCGTTCCTCGCCCTGGATGCGGGTCAGGCGGTTTCCCGCGCTGTCCATGATGTCCCAGACATAGATCACGCGGGTTGCGCCGTCTTCCGCCAGGGCGGAGAAATAGGCCTTCACCAGATGGGTGGTCGAGGGATCGCCGGCCGGCACGATCTTCAGACCGGCTTCGCGGGCACGCAGTGTGAGACGCCGCGACAGCGGGGTGACGGCGCTGACCGTCGAGCCGACGATCGGCGCAAACTGGACCCGCGCATTGGCGAGCGCCGCATTGGCCGGCGTGGCGGCAGGCGAAGCCGGTGCCGGTGCCGGAGCAAGAGTAGCCGTCGCGCCGGGTTGCGTGGCGTTCGGATCAAGCGTGCTTTCGGTGGAATTGCAGCCGGTCAAAAGGACGGCCAGAAGGAGCGGGATGACGCGGCGGGCACTTGCGGTCATGGTGTCTCCCCATCGGTCCCGGTCGCGGCCGGGTCGCGGCCCGGCGGCCAGTCCGGGCGTCGATTCGTCCTTGCCTGCCCTTTTTGCCGCGCGTTCAGCGCACAATCAAGGCCGGGGCGTGGCGCGACAGGCATTGCGGACCTTCCGCCGCCGTCAGGTAGGTGCGGCCGAGACACATCGCGGTGCCGGTGTCGGAATCCATGATGATCATGTGGGCGAACAGGATCTGGCCGGGGACCACCGGTTCGGGATTGGCCTGGTAGAACATCGGCATGTCCATCCATGAGGGTGTGAAGCGCGCGCCGAGCGAATAGCCGCAGGCGTTGAGGCGATGGCGCGACAGGCCTCGCGCCTCCATCACGCGGGCGTGGGCGTCGAAGACATCACCGAAGGTCTTGCCCGGCATCATGGCGGCTTCCACCGCATGGAGTGCGGCTTCGGCCGCCTCGAACAGCTCCTTGTGGCGGGCCGACGGTTTGCCGGTCAGCACGGTTTCCATGCGCGCGGCGTGGTAGTGGTGGAAGGTACCCGCCCATTCCAGGGTCAACTGATCGTTGGCCGCGAGCTTGCGGCGGCCGGCCTTGTAGCGGCACAGAAGCGCATCCTCGCCCGAACCGATGATGAATTCGTTGGCGGGATAGTCACCGCCACCCTCGAAGATTGCGCCCTGCATGGCGGCGAGGATCTTGCCCTCATCAGCCCCGCGCTTGATGAGCGGCAGGGCGGCGTCGAAGGCATCGTCCGCCAGCTCTGCCGCCTTGCGCGCCTTGGCGATTTCCGCCGTGCTTTTCAGCACACGCAGGCGTGGCACCACGCGCGAGGCGTCGATGAGGTTGCCGAAGGTCGAGAGCTGCTCGTCGAGCCTGCGCCCGTTGGCTGCCGTCAGGCCATGGGTGTCGTATTCCACGCCGATACGGCAGCCGAGCAGGTCGAGATCGTTGAGAAGGTTGCGCAGGTCGGCGGCAGGGTTGGCACCCGCGCGATCCGGCCAGACCAGAACTTGCGGGATGTTGGAGGTGTTGCGGGCCTGGCGCAGGTCGGCGGAGCGTGTCAGCAGCACCATCGTCCCGTCGGCCTTCACCACGAGGCACTGAAAGAAGCAGAAACCGAACGTGTCGTAGCCGGTCAGCCAGTACATGCTCTCCTGGGCAAAGAGCAGCATGGCGTCGAGTTTTTCCTCTGCCATGGCCTTGGACAGGCGGTCACGGCGCGCGGCGAATTCGGCTTCGTCGAAATGCAGGGCCATCAACGCTTCTCCAGGACAATCGCGGAAATCTGCCGCCCGTAGTCGGGTTCGGCGCGGTGGGTCGTGCGGCGGTAGGAAAAGAAGGCGGGCTCGTCGGCATAGGTGCAATGGCCGGTCATGGAGGCCGTCACCCCGGCGCGCTTCAGCCGGTCCACAGTATAGCCCTGAAGGTCGAACATGGCATGTTCGGAGCGGTGCGACGGCTTGAACCAGCGCCCGTTGCCTTCCTCGATTGCGCAGACGCGGGCAACAAATTCGGGGCCGACCTCGTAGTTGCGCTGGCTGATCGAGGGGCCGAGCACGGCGTTGATGTTGGCACGCGTTGCGCCAAGGGCTTCCATGGCGGTGATCGTGTTTTCCAGTACGCCGGTCAGCGCGCCTTTCCAGCCGGCATGGGCCGCGCCGATCACGCCTGCTTGCGCGTCGGCAAACAGGACGGGGCCGCAATCGGCGGTGACGACGCCGATGGCAAGGCCGGGCGTTGCGGTGACGATGCCGTCGGCCTGCGGGCGCTCGCCATCAAAGGGCGCGTCCACGGAGACGGCGTCGGGCGAGTGGACCTGCCAGGGCGAGACCAGACTTGCGGCATCGACGCCCAGCCAGCCAGCCACGCGGGCGCGGTTCTCCTCCACATGGTCGCGCCGGTCATCGGAGCCGAGGCCGACATTCAGCCCGGTGTAGAGCCCGCCCGAGACGCCGCCTTGCCGGGTAAAGAAGCCGTGACGGATGCCGCGCCCGGTCTCTCCCGCAAGCGCTTCGGACCGGATCGGGTTCAGCCGGTGGAAGGTGGTCATGCATCCTCGTCAAGGTGATTTGCCGGTGGGCGGGATGGTGGTGCAGAGGCTGGCCTAAGTCAATTGCGCGGCGCTGCCCTTCCCGGCAGGCCGGCAAGCGCCTATCTTCCCGCCCATGATCATCGCATTTGACAATTCCTACGCCCGCCTGCCGGACCGGTTCCATGCGCGGCTCGACCCGCAGCCGGTGGAGGCGCCGCGGCTGCTGGCCCTCAATGAGGGGCTGGCGCGAATGCTTGGCCTTGATGCCGGATGGCTTTCCTCGCCGGAGGGCCTCGCCATGCTGTCGGGCAACGGGATGCCACAGGGTGCCGAACCGCTGGCGCAGGCCTATGCCGGCCACCAGTTCGGCGGCTGGGTGCCGCAACTGGGCGACGGGCGGGCGATCCTGATCGGCGAGATCATCGGTACCGACGGCAAGCGGCGCGACATCCAGTTGAAAGGGTCGGGACGGACGCCGTTTTCGCGTGGGGGCGATGGGCGGGCCTGGCTCGGTCCGGTGCTGCGCGAATACATCGTGTCGGAGGCGATGCATGCGCTCGGCATCCCGACAACACGGGCGCTGGCGGCCGTGGAAACCGGCGAGTTGATCCTGCGCGAGGACGGGCCGTTGCCCGGCGCAGTGCTCACCCGGATCGCCTCCAGCCATATCCGCATTGGCACGTTCCAATATTTCGCCGCGAGGCAGGATGGCGAGGCTCTGCGCCTGCTGGCCGCCCATGCGCTGGAGCGGCATTACCCAGAGCGAGCGGCGGCGGCGGGCAATCCGGCGCTGGCGCTGCTGGAAGGGGTCGTGGAGCGGCAGGCCCGGCTGATCGCTGACTGGATGCGGGTCGGCTTCATCCATGGCGTCATGAACACCGACAACATGCTGGTGTCGGGCGAGACCATCGATTACGGCCCCTGTGCCTTCATGGACAGTTACCATCCGCGCACGGTGTTTTCCTCCATCGACCGGCAGGGGCGCTATGCGTTTGCAAACCAGCCGGGCATCGCGCAGTGGAACCTGGCGCAACTGGCCTCTTCGCTCCTGCCGCTGATCGCTTCCGATCAGGAGCAGGGCGTGGAACTGGCGCAGGGCGCGATCGACCGGTTCGCCGAACTGTTTAACGGACACATGGCGGCGATGTTGCGGGTGAAGCTCGGGCTGACCGAAGCGCAGGAGGGTGACGACGGGCTGGCGCAGGGCCTGTTGCAGGCCATGGCGGAAAGCGGCGCGGACCATACGCGGGTGTTCCGGGCGCTCAGCCATTTGCCGGGCGAGGGCGGTCCTTCCACCGACGAAGCGGTCCGTGCGGAATTTGCCGATCCGACTGCCTTCGACCGCTGGGCGGAGGGCTGGCGCGCGCGGCTGGCTTCGGAGGGCAGCGGGGACGCGGAACGTCAGGCGCGCATGCAGGCGGCGAACCCGGCCTATGTTCCGCGAAACCATGGCATCGAAGCGGTGATCGCGGCGGCCTTGCAGGGCGATCTCGCGCCGTTCCACGAGATCAACGCGGTGCTCAGCCGCCCCTATGAAGAGCAGCCGGGCCGCGAGGCCTATGCCGCCGCTCCGACCGAGGCGCAGGTGGTTCATGCGACCTTCTGCGGGACGTGAGGCCTGGAACGCCCAAAATAATTGCGTGTCAATGATTGCAATCAATCATCAAATGCTAAATTAGGATTACATTGATCTTCCTGAGTACAGGGAGGAATGAGCATGAAAATCCTATTCGGACTTGTTGCCGCGCTTGGTCTCCAGGCCGGTTCCGCCATGGCGGACAGCGATGCCTTCGGCATTTCGGACGCCGAGTACCGCCTGTCCTGTGCGAGTTGCCACGGGATCAAGGGCAAGGGTGACGGCCCCATGGCGCAATACATGAAGATTTCCCCGGCAGACCTGACCCAGATTTCCAAGAACAACGGCGGGGATTTCCCTTTCATCCGGGTCATGGAAGTGATTGACGGCCGCGGTCTGGTTGCGGCGCACGGGCCGCGGGACATGCCGGTCTGGGGTGCCCGCCTTGCAGCCGCCTCGGACAAGCAAGGCTTCGAGCGTGACCTCGCGGTGCGGGCGCATCTTCTGGAACTGATGTTTTTCGTGCTGTCGATCCAGGAGAAATAGGCTCCGCCAGGCACGCTGATGGCGCAAGGCTTCCGCCGGGCCCCAGTCCGGCGGCAGGCTGTCACGGTGTCCAGAGCGTCTGCTCCGGGCCGAGTGCCAGAACCTTGAACAGTTCTCCCATCCCCCCGGCACCGGCAAGGCGTTCGGCCTGCGACCGGATCGCTTCCTGCGTTGCCGCATCCTTGCCCGCGCCCAGCGCACCGGCACGCTCCAGCAGCCCGAGGCCGAGCAGGAACGCGCCCTGCGTCGTGAAGCGGGACATGAGGCCGCCTGCGCGCGCGACCGCGTCCAGCGCGGCAAAATCCACATGGCTCGTCAGGTCCGCCTCGCCGGGGTGTTCCAACACCGGATCGAAGGCGTGATCCTTGACGGCCTGGAGCGTGTCGCCCAAACCGGGTGTTCCGAAGCCGTAATCGATGAACAGGCCTGCCCCGCCGCTTGCCGCGATTGTTGCGGCGATCATTTCCATCAGGGCGGCACGGGCAGGTGAGACTTCCCTGATGGCGCCCTCCGCGGCGGGCGCGCCGGCCCCGTGCGGGCCGGTATCGTCCAGCGTGGGGGCGCCGATGGCAAAGGCGAGGGTGTCGCCATCCGGCGCCACCGTCACCATGCGTTCGCGCCATTGGCTGCCGGTGTGCACGAACTGGCGGATCGGGATGGCGTCGAACAATTCGTTGCCGATGAGGATCAGCGGCAGGGCGGGCAGCGCATCGATGCCGGAAATCCAGTCCGGGTTCACCGGAGACCCAGCAAGATGCTCGCGCTGGACGTTGGCAAGGCGCGGGCTGGCCTCGATCATGAAGACCTTTGCGGCAGCGAGGAATGCACCGCCCTCGATCCGCGCCAGCGTGCGCGCCATGTCTGCCATCAGCGTGCCGCGGCCCGGCCCGATCTCGGCGAAGACGAAGGGTGCGGGGCGGCCCATGGCATCCCAGTTGCGGAAGGCCCAGACGGCCAGCAGCTCGCCGAACATCTGGCTGATTTCCGGTGCGGTGATGAAATCGCCCTCCCGGCCAAAGGGTTCTCTCGTGGTGTAATAGCCATCCGCCGGATCCAGCAGGCAGGCGGCAAAATATTCCGCCACGCTCATCGGCCCGGCCGCGGCGATGCGCGCGATCAGTTTGCGCTTCAGGGCCGTCATGCGGGCAGGGCTGCCCTGCGGCGCGCCGCCGCCATGATCCACACGCCCGCCAGCACCATGGGCAGGGAGAGAACCATTCCCATGGTCAGCCAGTCCGTGCCGGCCAGGTAGCCGATATGGGCATCGGGCGAGCGGAAGAACTCCACGATGATGCGCGATGCGCCGTAGCCGGCCACAAAGGCGCCGGTGACGAAGCCCGGCTGTTTCAGCTTGCGCGCGCCCCAAACGAGCAGCGTCAGCAAAACGAAGAGCACAAGGCCTTCCAGCGCGGCTTCATAAAGCTGGCTCGGATGGCGGGGCAGTTGCTCGGGGTCGGTCGGGAAGACCATGGCCACAACAGCATCGGTGGGCCTGCCATAGAGCTCGCCATTGATGAAATTGGCGAGCCTTCCGAAGAAGAGACCTGCGGGCACGGCGGCCGATATCGTGTCGGTCATCGACCATGTGGCAATGCCGCGCGCACGGGCAAACAGCAGCATGGCGATGAGCACGCCGAGCGCGCCGCCATGGAAGGACATGCCGCCGGACCAGATCTTCACGATGTCGGCGGGATTTTCCACATAGCGGGCAAGATCATAGAAAAGGACATAGCCAATGCGTCCGCCCGCCACGACGCCCAACGCAGCCCAGACGAGGAAATCATCCAGATCGGCAACGCCCATCGGGGCCTCGTCACCGGTCCAGAGGCGCGGGGTTTCGACCAGCTTGCGCGTGTACCACCAGGCAAACAGGATGCCCGCCACATAGGCCATGCCATACCAGTGGACGGCCAGCGGGCCGATGGAAAAGATGACGGGGTCGATGGCGGGGTAGGGGATGAGCGCCAGAAGTCCCGGAAGCGGTGTCGGCACGGGCCAAGTCTCCTTCATGCGCGGCGGACCATGGTGGAGGCCGTGCGGTCCGTCAAGGCCGCGGCCTTGCATTCGGCGGGCCTTCAGCTTACCTCAGGCGAAACCAAGGAAAGGTGCGCGCCATGACCGCCAACGGACCCAACCGCATTCTCGATGAATTTGCTAAGATGATGACCGATGCAGCCGGTGCAGCCCAGGGTGTGCGCCGTGAGGCGGAAAACATGATGAAGGCCCAGATGGAGCGCCTGATGTCCTCCATGGACCTGGTGCACCGCGAGGAATTCGACGCGATGCGCGACATGGCTGTGAAGGCGCGTGCGGAGAACAAGGCGCTTGCCGAGCGGCTCGACGCGCTGGAAGCCCGGCTGGCCAAACTGGAAGGTGGAGAGGCCTCCTGATTCTGCGGTCTTCTTGTCTTCAGGACTTCCGGAACCCGGCCCAGGCCGGGTTTTTTGTTGGCGCGGGCGATGCGTGCGGAATTGCTCCAAAAACTTATTCACAGGCCCGCAAGCCTTGAAAAGCCTGCATCCGGAGTCACTTGAGGCGCCTTGCCGACAGTTTGATTCAAGCGCCATCCACATGCTTGTGACACCGGGCGTGAAAAAGGACTGTTCAGGAGTGGCCCCTTCAATACACTGAATCTACAGCATGATTCGTAAGCGGTTCATGACGGTGCGGAAGGCGGGGTCGCTTGTGCCTTCCGGGTGACGGCTTCCGGGGCCCTTCCGGTGACCGTGCGCTTTCTCAGGTAACGCGTTTCCGGGTGACATCCAGATTGGCAGCGAGGGTGCTTTTGCGCCCGGGGGATATTCATGAGCCTTGTCGAATATTACGAGATCCGGGACATTCACCCTGTCGATGTGATCGAGCATGTGGCGCTCACCAATGACTGGTCCTTCGAGCGCGCGGGCGACGACGAGATTGCCATCGCGGTCGCCGGAAGCTGGACCGATTATCACGTGTCCTTTTCCTGGATGGAGGATTTCGAGGCCCTGCATGTGGCCTGCGCCTTCGACATGAAGGTGCCCGATGCGCGTGTGGTGGAAGTGATGAAGCTGATGTCCACCATCAACGAACAGCTGCTGTTCGGCCATTTCGACCTGTGGACGCGCGAAGGCGCGATCATGTTCCGTCACACGCTGATCCTGCCGGGCGGGCTGGAGCCGACTGCGCTTCAGGTGCAGACCATGCTCAACTCGGCGCTGGAAAGCTGCGAGTGCTATTATCAGGCCTTCCAGTTCTGTGTCTGGGCGGGACAGAGCGCCGAGGAAGCCATGCGCAGCGCCATCTTTGAAACCTTCGGCACCGCCTGAGACGTTCCTGTCATGGCAGCGCGCAAGCCGGAGATCAGCTGGGCCGATTTCGAGAAGATTGACATCCGCGCCGGGACAATCGTGGAGGCGGAGCCGTTTCCGCAGGCACGCAAGCCGGCCATCAAGCTGAAGATCGATTTCGGGCCGGAAATCGGGGTGAAGAAATCCTCCGCGCAGATCACCCGGCACTACACGCCGGAAGGTCTTATCGGCCGTCAGGTCTTTGCGGTCGTCAATTTTCCGCCGCGCCAGATCGGTCCCTTCATGTCGGAAGTCCTGACGCTGGGCTTTCCCGATGCGGAAGGCGAGGTGGTGCTTGGCGCGATCTCGCATCCGGTCCCTGACGGCGGCGCGCTGTTCTGAAAAATTTCAGGCTGCTCAGCCGTTGCCGGGTGCCGCCAGCGCGACCGGGCGATGGTCCTTGCCGCGGCACGGGCCGAACAGGTCAAGCGCGGGCTTGCGCTCGGCGGTTTGCACGTCCAGCACTCCCAGCACCGAATGGAACAGGTCGTCGTGGGACGTTTCGCGTCCGGGCAGCGCTGCCAGACAGGCCGTGTCGAGGCCCAGGGCGCTGCTGAATTCCGGGCTGAACCAGGCCAGGAAAGGCACATGCGTCTGGACATCGGGTGCGAAAAGATAGGGCGCGCCGTGCAGGTAGAGCCCGTTTTCCCCGAGCGACTCGCCATGGTCCGAGGCAAAGATCAGCCCCGTCAGCAGGCGGTCGGAAAACTTCTTCTGCATGGCGATGACGCTGGCCAGAAAATGGTCGGTGAAGGCAACCGTGTTGTCGTAGGCATTGACGATTTCCTCCTGTGAGCAGTCGCTGAACTGCACCGAGCGGCAATCGGGCTTGAAGGGGCCAAAATCCGCCGGATAGCGCCGGTAATAGGCCGGGCCGTGACTGCCGATCTGATGGATGACAATGACCGTGTTGCCGGTTGCCTTGTCTATGGTCGCGCGCAAGCGATCAAGAAAGATGCCGTCGTTGCATTCGCCGCCCGAACAATGGCGGGGATCGTCCACCCTGGACAGGTTCTGCGAAAAGATGCGCTTGGCAATTGCCTTGTCGCCGGTGTTGTTGTCCCACCACTCCACATGGAAGCCCGCATGCACCAGCACGTCGAGCAGGTTTTCATGGTCGAGACCGTGCCGGTCGGTGTAGTCATCGCGACCGTAGCGGGAGAACATGCAGGGCAGCGAGACGGCGGTTGCCGTGCCGCAGCTCGTCGCAGGACCGAGATCGATCACACCGGCCTTGCGCAGTTCGGGCGTGGTATCGCGCCGGTATCCTTCCATGCCGAAACTGGCGGAGCGCAGTGTTTCGCCGGCGACGATGACGAAAAAGACGGGCCTTTGCGCGGAAGCGAGACCGGGCCCCGGCTTGGCGTCCTGACCGATCGGTGCGACCGCGATGTTGCGCTCGCGGTTCGCGTGGACGACATATTTGACCGCCGCGCCGATGGGACCGCCCGGGTTGATGGAAAAGACCAGGTCGGCGCGCTCACGGAAGACGGCGGCGTAGGCAGCGTAATCGCGCATCAGAACGGTTGCGGCCACGCCGGTCAGCGCTGCAATCATGGCCATGTTCACCAGCGCATCGCGCAGGAAGGTCCCGCGTTTCTCGCGGATCCACAGGATCAGCGCCGCGGGCAGCCCGGCATAGAGCGCCATGTGCAGCCCGAGCGCCGGGGTGATGAGATGGCGGGCCTCGTTGGTGGTGGTGGTCACCGTGTTGGCGATCATGTCACGGTCGATCACCGTGCCGAAGGTGTCCATGAAATAGGCGGCCGCGGCGGCAATGGTGATGAACAGGATGAGCAAGGGCTTGAAGAGGCGCGGGAAGGAGAGTGCCGTCAGCAAGGCCGCGTAGGCCGCACCCAGGGCAATGGCCAGCCCGGTGGCAAGCGCGGGATGCGCGGCGAAGAGCTTTCCGGCGATACGCAGGAACGATCCGTTCAGGACCACAAGCACATAGGCGGCGGCGATCAAGGCCATGATGCGCGGCGAGAGCGCCGGGCGGAACGGTGTGCGTGGCGAAAACATTGCGCGCCCTTGCCTGCTGTTTGGGGTCAATTCATGGCAGGGTGCTTGCCATGCCTTGTGCGTGAAGCGCAACGGATGATAGATACGGGCAGGAACGGGGTGCCCATCCGAATGGATTTCAGAGCCGTCATCCTGCCTATCGGCAGGTATCTGGTCATCATTGCAGCCTTCATGCTCATTCCGGCTGCCGCTGACCTGGTGGCAGGAAGTTCCGATTGGAAGGTCTTTGGCATTTCTGCACTTTGTCTTGGCGCAGCCGGCCTGATGGTGGAAGCTGCGCTGGCCGGCAAGCCACCGGAGATGCGCGCCCGCGAAACCTTCCTGCTCGTCAACCTCGCCTGGTTCACCTTCTCGGCTGCGGGCGCGCTGCCACTCTATGCGTCGGGCCTCAACATCTCCTATGGCGATGCCTTTTTCGAGGCGGCCTCCGGCCTGACGACGACGGGATCGACCATCCTGTCCGGACTGGACCGCCTGCCGCCCGGCATCCTGCTGTGGCGTTCCCTCATGCAGTGGATCGGCGGGCTCGGCATCGTCGTCATCGGCATCTGGCTGCTTCCGGCCATGCGGGTCGGCGGCCAGCAGCTCTTTTCCATCGAATCCTCGGAAAAGCACCACAAACCCTATGGGCGGGTGGAACATTTCGTGCGCCGTCTGCTGATGCTCTATCTGGCCCTGACGGCAGCCTGCGCCGGGCTCTACTACGCGGCGGGCATGACGGGTTTCGAGGCCGTGAACCATGCCTTCACGACCATTTCGACGGGTGGGTTCTCGACGCGGGATGCCTCCATGGGCGGGTTTGACAGCCTTGCCATCGACTGGATCGCCATTGTCTTCATGGCGGCGGCCAGCCTGCCGTTCCTGTTCCTCATCAACGTTACCGAGTTGCGCCCGAACCTGGAATTCCAGCAGGTGCGCTGGTTCTTCGTGATCATCGCCTTCCTGACCTTCACGATTTTCCTGTCGGTCCGCCTGACCAGCGGTATCGGTGATTTCGCGCAATTCACCCATGCCGCCTTTGCCGTCGTTTCCGTTGTCAGCACCACCGGCTATGCCACGCAGGACTATCTGCTTTGGGGCAGCTTCGCGGCCTCCTTCTTCTTCCTCATCACCTTCATCGGCGGCTGCAACGGATCAACGGCGGGCGGTTTCAAGATATTCCGCATCGTCATCCTGGTCAGTTTCATCCGCGCCCGTCTGCGGCAGGCGGTCCGGCCGAACCGCGTTTCCCCTGCCTATTTCGAGGGGCAGGTCGTCCAGCCGTCCACCATCGACAGCTTGCTCATCTTTTCGATCCTTTATGCTGTCACAGCGGCCGGCTTCGCGCTCATCTATGCGGCCTTCGGGCTCGATTTCGCCACCTCCATGTCCGCTTCCGTCACTGCCTTGGCCAATGTCGGCCCCGGCATCGGCAGCGTCATCGGACCGGCGGGCAATTTCGCCGGCATGCCGGAGGTGGTGAAGTGGCTTCTGGCCTTTGAAATGATCCTCGGACGCCTCGAATTGCTCGGCGGTATCCTGATCCTGACGCCGGATTTCTGGCGCGACTGACCGGCCGCCAACCGGGCTGAAAGCCTTGCAAACGCTGGGTTCCGCCGTCTTGCGGGTGTCATGAAAGCGTGCAATACTTCCCATGTTCGGGCATTTTCCGGCCCGGAGAACGGACGTGCATGATGACGACCCTTTCCCCGATGCTGTGAATTTTCGACGCTTGCCGCGTCGAAGGCGCGGTGCACACTCCGAATGCGGACCAACACCCACCTGGAAAGGATCCAGTCATGAGCCAGACCGGCACGGTCAAATTCTTCAATACCGAAAAGGGCTACGGCTTCATCACGCCTGATGACGGTGCGAAGGATGTTTTCGTCCACATTTCCGCTGTCCAGGCATCCGGCCTGCAGACGCTCGGTGAAGGCCAGAAGGTCGCTTTCGACGTGGAACCGGACAAGCGCGGCAAGGGTCCGAAGGCCGTCAACCTCGTCACCCAGTGACGCTGCCACCCAAGGCATGAGTGCGACGCGGCGCCCCAACGCCGCGTCTTGTTTTTTTCGGGGTGCCAGCCGCCGGTCCTGAGGTCAGACGAGGAACGGGTTGGTCTTGCGCTCCTGACCGAAGTTGCCGCCGGGGCCATGGCCGCAGATGAAGCCGATCTCGTCGCCGAGCGGCAGCAATTTTTCCTTGATCGAACGGATCAACTGGTCGTGGTTGCCACCGGGCAGGTCGGTACGCCCGATGGAGCCGCGGAACAGCACGTCGCCGACATGGGCAAAACGGGCTTCCCGGTTGTAGTAGACCACGTGGCCTGGCGCATGGCCCGGGCAGTGCAGCACCTCAAAGACATGTCCGGCAAAGGACACCGTGTCGCCGTCGTTCAGCCATTGATCCGGCGTGACATTGCGCACCGCGCCGTCCATCCCGAACATGGCTGCCTGTTTTTCCAGACCCTGCAGCAGCGGGGTGTCGTCAATGTGCGAGCCGATGATCGGCACCGACAGGCGTTCCTTCAGGTCCATGGCGCCGCCGGCATGGTCGATATGGCCGTGGGTCAGCCAGATGGCCTCGATGGTCAAGCCGTTTTCGGCAAGGGTTTCCGCGATGCGGTCGATGTCGCCGCCCGGGTCCACGACGACTCCGGTCTTCGAGTCGGAATCGAAGAGGATCGTGCAATTCTGCTGGAAATCGGTGACCGGAATGATCCCGGCATTCAACTGGCCCATGGTGGCGTCTCCCTGCGGTGACGTCCTAGGTAGCGGCTGGGAAGGGCCGGGTAAAGGGCGGGCTCGGCGTCCCCGCAGGCCTGAAACCAAAGCGGGCGGCCTGTGGCCGCCCGCCGCCGTGTCTGCCCGTAGGGGCCTATTTCTTCATGGCACCCATGACAGCGCCGAGAATGCCGGTGAGCACGCCGCCGCCGGCAAGGCCGCCTGCCGCGTCACCGAGAATGGTGCCAATGTCCAGGCCGCCTGCGGTATCGCCGGATGCCGCGCCCAGCAGGCCCCCGATGATGGGGCCGAGCGCCGTGCCGCCAGCCACGCCGCCGACTGCGCCAGCGAGAAGTTTCGGCAGCATCGACATGGCTGCGCTTTTGACCAGGTTGCCGACAACGCCACCGCCGACTGCGCCGGACACCGCCTGGATGATGAGTGGAATGAGTGCTTCCATCTGAGATAACCCCCGTTCAGGTTGCGTCCGGACCGTCTGGCCGGACGGCGCATCGAACCCGCCTTTGAGACGAAAGTCAAAGATTATCCATGGCTGTGTAACCGTTACTCCCAAACTTTATAAGCGCATCCACGGGCGGGTGCGGCCCTACCCGAACAGGTGTTTCACCGGTTGCCTGCACAGCGTCCCGATCGCTCGCCGGGCGCTTGTCAAATGCCTCCATGACGCCTAATTTAAGTCAATAAAGCTGACATATAAGCTGCCCGGATGCCTCGGCATGTGAGCGCGGCAGGGGAGCCGAAGCGATGAAAACCCAGCCGATCCGCACTCCGCTGACCCATGGCGACGGGATCGACCTGGAACTGATCGAGCTGCTCTTCTTCGCCTATCGTGACTTCACCTCCGATCCGGATGCCATTCTCGCCGAATACGGGTTCGGGCGTGCCCACCACCGGGTGCTGCATTTCGTCAACCGCATGCCGGGGCTGACGGTGGCCGAGTTGCTGGATGTGCTGAAGATCACCAAGCAGAGTCTGGCGCGGGTGCTCAAGCAGCTGATCGAGACCGGCCATATCGTTCAGGTGCCGGGGCCGCGCGACCGCCGCCAGCGCGAACTTTACCCGACGCCGAAGGGCCGGGACCTCGCCATGGCGCTGGCCGTGCCACAGTCGCGCCGCATCCACGAGGCATTGCAGGAAGCCGGTGAGGGGGCCAGAATGAGCGCGACGGCGTTCCTGAAGGCAATGGTCGATCCGGCGTTGCGCGAACAGGTGGACCGCCTGCCCGCTGCGGCAAACGGGGAGGAGATGAATGTCTGACATGCAAACCGGCACCGTGCCTGCCGCCGCCGCGCTGACCGATGATGCGCCACATCTGCTGGTGGTCGATGACGATACGCGCATCCGCACGCTGCTGGAAAAATACCTGACCGGCAAGGGCATGCGGGTGACGACGGCGGCCAGTGCCGCCGAAGCCCGGCGCAAGCTGGACGGCCTCGACTTCGACCTTCTGGTGCTTGACGTGATGATGCCCGGCGAAACCGGCGTGGAACTGACGCGCGCGCTGCGCCAGACCAAGGATGTGCCGATCCTGATGCTGACGGCGCTTTCGGAAACCGGCAGCCGCATCGACGGGCTGGAGGCGGGGGCGGACGACTACCTGCCAAAGCCCTTTGACCCGCGCGAGCTGGTGCTGCGCATCAACGCGATCCTGCGCCGCGGCACGCCCGCCCAGCCGCCGCGCATGGAGCAGGTGGTGTTCGGTCCCTACACCTTTGTCATGGCGCGCGGCGAGTTGAAGCGCGGTGGCGAGGTGATCCGGCTGACCGACCGCGAGCAGGACATTTTGCGCATCTTCGCCGAGCGGGCCGGCGAAACCATCGCCCGGCACGAGCTGACTGGCGGCGACAAGGATGTCGGCGAGCGCACGATCGACGTGCAGATCAACCGGCTGCGGCGCAAGGTGGAGACAGACCCGGCCAATCCGCTCTACCTGCAGACCGTGCGCGGCATCGGCTACAAGCTGTGCGTGGAATAGGGACGGGCGCGCGATGAGCGACACGCCGCCGGCCCTTTCCGGCATGAGAGCGATGGTGGTGCGGGCGGCCGGTCCCGGCAGGGCCGCGCTCCAGCGCTGGCAGCGCTTCTGGCGGCAGGTTTCCCGGCGGATGCCCAAGCGCCTGTATGCGCGCTCGCTCATCATCGTCATCGCGCCAATGATCCTGCTTCAATCGGTCATCGCCTTCGTGTTCATGGAGCGCCACTGGCAGACGGTGACGCAGCGCCTGTCGCAGGCGGTCACACGCGACATTGCCGCCATCATCGACATGATCGAGACCTACCCGGAAGACCAGCGCGGCCAGGCGATCCGCATTGCGCAGGAGCGCCTCGGGCTGAAGGCCGATCTGCTGCCGCCCGAACCGCTGCCGCCGCCGGGGCCGAAGCCGTTCTTTTCCATCCTCGACACGATCCTCTCCTCCGAGATCACCGCGCGGGTGAACCGGCCCTTCTGGATCGACACGGTGGCGAACTCCAACGTGGTGGAAATCCGCATCCAGCTCGAAAACAATGTGCTGCGCGTGTTTGCGCGGCGCAGCCAGGCCTACGCGTCGAACACGCATATCTTCCTGCTGTGGATGGTCGGCACGTCGCTTGTCCTTGTCGGCATCGCGGTGCTGTTCCTGCGCAACCAGATCCGGCCGATCCAGCAACTCGCCGAGGCCGCCGAGAGCTTTGGCAAGGGCCGGCCGATGCCGGCGAATTTCCGTCCGCGCGGGGCCGACGAGGTGCGCCGCGCTGGCCTTGCCTTCATCCAGATGCGTGAGCGCATCGAACGCCAGATCGAGCAGCGCACGACGATGCTGACCGGTGTCAGCCATGACCTGCGCACCATCCTGACCCGCTTCAAGCTGCAACTGGCGCTGGCTGCGCCGGGCATGGATACCGAAGCGCTGGAGCAGGACATTTCCGACATGCAGAACATGCTGGAAGGTTACATGGCGTTCGCGCGCGGCGAGGGCGCGGAGGATGCCGGCGAGTTCGACGTCGAGGCCTTCTTCGCCAAGCTGACCGAGGAGGCGCGGCTGCGCAAGCGCCAGCTTGCCACGCGGATCAACGGCAATCCGCTCATCAATGTGCGGCCCAACGCCTTCTCGCGCCTTGTGTCCAATCTCGTCGGCAATGCCTTCCGCTATGCCAAAACGGTCGAAGTGACGGCGACACACGCGGCACGCACGCTGACGGTCACCATCGACGATGACGGGCCGGGCATTCCCGCCGAAAGCCGCGAGGACGTGTTCAAGCCCTTCTTCCGGCTGGACGAGGCGCGCAACCAGGATGCCGGCGGCACCGGGCTCGGCCTGTCGATTGCCCGCGACATCGCGCGCAGCCATGGCGGCGACATCACGCTGGATGAGTCACCGCTGGGCGGCTTGCGCGCCGTGGTAAAACTGCCCGCCTGATTTTCCCCATCCGCTTGATTTGGCGCAAGGATCAGCTTCCATCAGCGCGGGATCATGTTTCCGAAGCCGCGGGATGTCCGAGCATCCTGCCCGGACGGCCGCGGCCACCGGAAGGAGACCGACATGAAGACCATCCTCTCAGCCGCTGCCATCCTGCTTGCCGCGCTGGTGGCCTTGCTGCCTGCACCGGCTGCCGCGCAGAGTTGCTACGACCTCTGGTACGAGC
>JACKJW010000019.1 GCA_020637755.1 Brucellaceae bacterium
AAATAGGCGACATAGACCGGGATTTTCACCGGCAGCCTGGTCGAGGAATGGCCCTTCGCCAATTGCTGCTTTACCGCATCCACGCTGGTGCCAAGGACTGCGGCCGCCATGGCGCGCGGATTGTGCAGGCGCACGCAGCCATGGCTGAAAGCGCGCATGTCGCGGTTGAACAGCGACTTAGACGGCGTGTCATGCATGTAGATGGCATGCTTGTTGGGGAACAGGATCTTCAATTCACCCAGCGCATTGGCCTCGCCCGGCGTCTGGCGGACGCTGTAGGGCACACGCCCGCCATGGGCGGACCAGTCGATGGAGGAGGACGGCACGCGCCGCCCCTTGGCGTCCGTCACCTCGTAGCCGGCCCGGTCCAGATAGCCCGGATCGCGCTGCAGGCGCGGCAGCATCTCGTTGACGATGATCGACTGCGGAACGCCCCAATAGGGATTGAAGTCCACCTGCTCGATCTCGTCATAGAAGAAGCTGGTCTGGTTTGATTTCTTGCCGACCACCACGCGCATGCCGAGCGTCTCGGCATTGTTCTCATAATAGCGGACATAGAATTCCGCCTGGTTGATGAGGACGCGGCGCGCGCCCAGCTCATGAGGCAGCCAGCGCAGGCGCTCCATGGCAAAACTCACCTTGTCCATCCGCTCAGCCTTGGAGACGGGCGACAGCGCCGCCACCGTGTGCGGGCCGATCACGCCGTCCGGCTTCAGCCCCTTTTCCTTCTGCACCGCCTTGATCAGCGCCACCGCCTCGTCGGAATAGACCGTGGCACCCTGCAGCGCATCGATGACAGGCCCCTGCCCTGCAAGGAGTTCCGGCGTCGCATCCCGCTTGATGAGCGCCAGCAGTTTCGCCAGTTCCGGATTTTCCTGTCCCGGCTTCAGCAGCAGCTTGGGATCGACGATGATGTCGGCCTCGGCCGATTGGCGCAGCGTGGCAAGTTCCGCCTTAAGCGCCGCATATTCCGCAGAGCGCGGACCGGCCGCTTCCATCAGCGCCGCCACGTCTTCGGCCGAAGACAGGTCGGCGAGCGCCTTGGCCGGATCGAACGGACGGACCGGCAGGTCGTGGTAGCCCGAGAGCTTGTTGGGATCGACGCGTCCCTGTGTCATGTCGCGCATGTAGCGCAAATAGCGTGCCGACAGCGCCATCTCGAAGCGCGCCAGCTCAGACAGGCGGGCCGGCATGTCGTCCATGGAAAAGCTGGAGCCCGGCAGGGCAACGGCATAGTCCGGTGCCTCCAGCCCCTCTTCCGCCGCACGGTCCAGTAACGCGGTGGCGGCTAGCGCCTTGCCGTTCGGCCCGAAACCCGCGACCCAGAGGAAGCCGGGATGCTCCGCATACCAGGCGCTGAGCGCCGCGGCATCCTCCCGCTCCGCCGTCAGTTCGTAACCTTCCAGAGAGCTGCGCGCTGAAACGAAGTCGGCCCCGCCCCCCAGAACCATTCCGGCCGCGGCGACCGGCGCGTTCATCACCCTGGAAAAATCGACCGCAACGGGCTGGGGCGCGACATAGCGGAAATAGCTGGGCGCCGAGACCTTCTTGATCACCCGCGGCTTGGCCTTGGGAGCCGGGCGCTCGAACTCCTGCCTCGGCCTGCGATCATTCAGCTCACCGGCGAAGAACCGCTCCAGCCATGTCCGGGCTGACGCCGGGCCTGTCATGGCCGGCAGCGCCAGCGTGACGAGGAGAAGCGCAAGGTGGCGTCGTTTGGACATGTCTGTTTCCTGCTGTTGGCGGGCTCAAGGCGCGGCACCATGCCCGACCCGGCGCCCCGAAAGGCCTCGCCCCCCGGAATCGGGCGCTCACGCCGCAAGACATTAGAATTTTATTCAATTGGCGTTAAGTGCGCGCCGTCACACATTTGCGTTATGATTAACGCCGCCAGCGCCCGGATGCAAAAAGCCGCCGGCTGTTTCAGCCGGCGGCCCGCATGATCGGGAAAATGTGCAGGAATTACTGCGTCAGGCGCAGCATGGTCAGGTTGCGCGCAATGTCCTGGAAGGCCTGGTCCAGCTTGTCGGAGCTGGCCGCATCGTAGAAGTTTGCGGCTGACGAGGCGCAACGCTTCATGATGTTCTTGGCCGAAATCGGAACCTGCGTTCCGAAGGTGACCGTGTAGACTGCCACGCCCTCCTGCTTGACATAGTTGCAGGCGCGCTGCGTCCAGCTATCGGCGCGGGCAAGATCGCTGCCGTTGTGATCGGCTGACGTGTCGATACGGGGAGAATTCTGGTTCTCGCCGTCCGTCATCAGAACCATGATCTTGCGAACCTTGCGAACCGACGTCTTCGGATCGGCACCTTCGGTGAAAGGTGCCTGCGGCGACAGCACACGCAAGCCCCACATCACGCCATCGGCAATATAGGTATTGCCGCTCGCGGAGAAGGCAGCGATCTCGTTGACAACGGTCGCGCGATCATCGGTCAGTGGCATCAGCGGGCGCGCGCACCAGGTGTTCATCATGCCAGGGAATTTGGACTTGTTGGTCGCCGTCGAGCTCGGCATGGTATCTGTCAGCGTCAGCATGTTGGATGTGGTGCCGCGTGTCCCCACGCAGCCGCGCCATGTGGAACTGGACGTCGACGTAATGGGCTCGCAGGTCCACTCATCAGGCCCGTACAGTGGATCGCAGGCCTGATATTCGACCAGGACGCCATCGTTCATGTAGCTCGCTGGCCGGCAATTGACGGAATAATTGATGATCGTCTTGACCCAACGGCACCCCACATCGGTCGTCGTGGTGGACGAACTGTCGTCCGGAACGTCCAGCCAGCTTGCGCTTCGATTGCCAAGGCCCACATTGACATACTGCGAAAAGGGCACGAGCCCGATCTTCACATGGGTCTTTGCGTTGACCGCATCAAAAAGCGTGTTGGCAAAATTGGTCGCTGCGGTCTTCAGGCCACCGATCTTGTCGTTGGCGGTCATGGAGTAGGTCGTGTCGAGCGCCATGACGATCTCGAGATCGACATCCTCGGCCACGGCGGCTGCACTGCGCACTGCCACGTCGAACGGCTTGTTGCTCACCATTTGGAAGATGTAGGGCGAATAGGACGTCCAACTGTCAACGATGACCTGGTTGTCCTTGTACTGAAGTGTCGTGATCTTCACGTCGGTGAACGCGCTGTTCTCGACAATGAATGTCTTCACGTCATCCTTGGACGGAAGGCGCTGGTTAAGCTCGTAGTAGCGGGCGGCAAACACCGTTCCCACGTCGGTCGCATTCTGGAGATCGGAGCGGTAGCGGCTCATGTTGGTGTAATCCACCGCAAGCGCCACGCCGCCGACGAGCGGAATCGCCATGACCGAGAACATGATGGCGAAATTGCCGGATCGCGACTCAGAGAAACGCTTGAGACTGAACACCGTACCTGCCTCCACACCACTGGAAAGTGTGTGAATGCTCGCACAAAATTCCTAAATGCAACTCAAGCGGGATGGTTAACAGGAAACAAATATTCCGGCGCGCCGGTCCGGACGGCTGATAAGCCTATCGGTGCACTGGATTTTGCACCCGCCAGAGCTTAACAGACAGGCCGGAACCCTTCAAAGAATGCGCGGAGCACGGACCATGGCCGACACTTTCACCGCAGAACTTTTCCCGCTCGCCAAGGACAACACACCCTGGCGCAAGCTGACCTCCGATTACGTCTCGGTTGAAACCTTCAAGGGCCAGGAGGTGCTGACCGTCGAGCCGGAAGGCCTGCGCCTGCTTTCCGAAACCGCCTTTGCCGACATCAACCATCTGCTGCGCCCCGGCCATCTGGCCCAGCTTGCCAAGATCATGGAAGACCCCGAGGCCACCGACAATGACCGCTTCGTGGCCTACGACCTGCTGAAGAATGCCAACATTGCCGCTGGTGGCGTGCTGCCCATGTGCCAGGATACCGGCACCGCGATCATCATGGGCAAGAAGGGCCGCCGCGTCTGGACCGAGGGCGGCGACGCCGAAGCGCTCGGCAAGGGCGTGATGGACGCCTATGAGCGCAAGAACCTGCGCTATTCGCAGCTCGCACCGCTGAAGATGTTCGAGGAAAAGAACACCAAGAACAACCTGCCCGCCCAGATCGATATCTATGAGGAAGGCGAGGACGCCTACAAGTTCCTGTTCATGGCCAAGGGCGGCGGCTCGGCCAACAAGACCTTCCTGTTCCAGGGCACGCCTTCGCTGCTGACGCATGACCGCATGGTGGCCTTCCTGAAGGAAAAGATCCTGACGCTCGGCACCGCAGCCTGCCCGCCCTACCACCTGGCCATCGTCATCGGCGGCACGTCTGCCGAAATGAACCTCAAGACCGTGAAGCTCGCCTCCGCCCGCTATCTCGACGGCCTGCCGGCGCAGGGTTCGGAAAGCGGCCATGCCTTCCGCGATCTGGAGATGGAAGCCGAAATCCACAAGCTGACGCAGGATCTGGGCGTCGGGGCGCAGTTCGGCGGCAAATATTTCTGCCATGATGTGCGCGTCATCCGCCTGCCCCGCCACGGCGCCTCGCTGCCGATCGGCCTCGGCGTCTCCTGCTCGGCCGACCGCCAGGCGCTCGGCAAGATCACCAGGGACGGTATCTTCATCGAACAGCTGGAAACCGATCCCTCCAGGTACATGCCCGACATCGACGAAGGCGCGTTGTCGGATCACGTCGTGAAGATCGACCTGAACCAGCCGATGAGCGAAATTCTCAAGGAACTGACGAAACACCCTGTAAAGACTCGCCTTTCATTGACCGGTCCGATCATCGTGGCGCGTGACCTTGCGCATGCCAAAATCCGCGAGAGGCTGGAAAACGGCGAGCCCATGCCGGACTATTTCAAGAACCACCCGATCTACTATGCAGGCCCGGCCAAGACACCGAAGGGCATGGCCTCCGGCTCGTTCGGCCCGACGACCGCCGGGCGCATGGACAGCTATGTGGACCAGTTCCAGTCCTTTGGCGGTTCCATGGTGATGCTGGCCAAGGGCAACCGCTCGCGCCAGGTGACCGAGGCCTGCAAGACCCATCACGGGTTCTATCTCGGCTCCATCGGCGGCCCTGCCGCCCGTCTGGCGCAGGATTGCATCAAGAAGGTCGAGGTCGTCGAATATCCCGAACTCGGCATGGAAGCGATCTGGAAGATCGATGTCGTGGACTTCCCCGCCTTCATCGTCATCGACGACAAGGGCAACGACTTCTTCAAGGAGCTGAATCTGAGCTGAGGTCATCAGCCTGAGTGCCGAACAGGCACTTCGCCGTCACTCCGAACAGGATTGCATGGGCTGTCACGGTTCCCCAGACTGACGCCCCTGCAATCGCCTGAAAAAATGCCATGGCCTGGATGGCCGCCTCGATGCCGTTGAAGATCAGCGATCCCCACAGCAGGGCCCGGATCGTCTCCGCATGTCCGGCGTTCCGTAACAATGCGAACACGGTGCCGTATCCCAGACATGTGGCGGCATAACCCCTTGTGACCAACTCGCCGCCGCTGTCGAGCGCTATGCCGAACGCTGCGAATACGGCAGCCGGAGCAAACAAGGCCGCAAGCCCGAAAGGCAGAGTCATCGCCGAATTGAGAATGAAAACAAGTGTGCGCATGGCCCGGAACCTCCACGGACGGCAGCGCGCACAGGTTACGCCCGTTCGTCGCCACCGGCAATGTGTTTCGGACCTTCCCATGAGGCTCGCCGGCGTGCAAAATCACCCGTTCCGATTACAGGTGTGATACTGGGCATCGAAGGAACGAAGCATGGAAATCGTACGCGCCGGATCGATACCATCCAACGCTGGCCCTGCCGGCTGGTTCACCGGCCGCGTGCGCATCGACCCGTTGTTCGACCGTCCGGAACCAGCCCGCGTCGCCGGGGCACAGGTCACTTTCGAGCCGGGCGCCCGCACCGCCTGGCACACCCATCCCCTCGGCCAGACGCTGATCGTCACTGCGGGCCTTGGTTGGGCGCAGCGCGACGGCGGGCCGGTGGAGGAAATCCGCCCCGGCGATGTGATCTGGTTTGCGCCCGGCGAAAGACACTGGCACGGCGCTTCGCCAACCACCGGCATGACCCACATCGCGATCCAGGAAAAGCTGGACGGGAAGGCCGTCGACTGGCTGGAGCAAGTCAGCGACGAAGACTACCGGCGCTAAGCGATGTCGCGCTCAGGGTCGTGTGGGCAAATGACTTTTTCAACGAGAATTGTTGCGCTGCTTCTGTTCCTTTTTGCCGCTCCGGCGCTGGCTGCGAACCAATGCGACAATGCCGATGTCGTGGTCAGCGCGGATCCAGGCACTGATATCGGCCCCATTTGCGAAGCAGCCCGAAAGGCAATTGATTTCCTTGCCGGAATCGGAGTTCCGCAGATGAAGCCGGTTGTCATCACCATCCGGGAAACGATCCCGGCGCGCCATGCCGGCAGTGTCGGCTGCTATGACAATGTTACCGCACAGGTCTATGTGAAGGGGATTGACGCCTGTAGAACCCAGCCCGGTTCCACAGGCATGTTTGGCCTGGAGATGGATGAGGAGATTTACGCGAGCGTGGTCGCCCACGAAGTTGCGCACGCGATCTCAGCCCAGAATTTTCGCTATGAAAAACCCCCGGTCGCCGCGTGGGAATACATCGCCGGCGTGGCGCAATTTTCAGTCATGGAAGCCGGAACCCGGGATAGGATTCTCGAGAATACCCGAAATATCGGATTCGACAGCATTCACCAGATCAACGGACAACTCTATTTCATGGTTCCCGCCGTCTTCCTTGCCAGCTCCTATCTGCATTTCCATACGCCGGAAGGCGGCCCCGAATTCGTGAAGGCAATCCTGGCAGGAACCATCCGGCTCGCCGACGACGCGGAATAGACGGACACGGCAGGGGACCGGCGCTTTTTGTGACGCATTGGCGCTGATGACCGGACCTGTCTGTTCGTTCCCTGTTGCCGGTTCGGCCACCCGCCCGCCCATGAATTTGCGATGAACACCCGGTTCCGGCTCCGTTCAAGCGGGCGCTGGCACTCTGTCTCCATCGTCAGCCGAAGGAGACCCCGCAATGTCCACGATCCGCATATCGCCCATGGTCGCCGCAGCCGCCCTCGCCGCCTCGCGTCAGGCCGGCACCCGCATCTCCGCCACTCCGCTTCTGGAGGACAGCGGCCTCACCAAGCGCGCCACGCTGCACTACGCCTACAACGGTGCCGGGGACTGCGTCGCCCGCGCCCGCTGAAGTCAGGCGTCAGCGCACACGCTGCTTCAGCCACCTGGCCCAGCTTTCCTTCGTGCCGTTGAAGACGTTCAGGTCGATCTTGTGATCGACGCCCTCGGCGGTTCCTGTTCCGGAATATTGCCAGAAGCTGAAGACCCGTCCCGGATAGACCGTCGCCGGATGGGCGGCGACCGAACGCAGCCAGAACGTATAATTGGTCAGCTTGCCGCGCAGGTTCGCATCGTAGAAATCCGGCGCCGTGTAGATGACCGGCTGCTGGCCGTAATGCTTTTCCAGCTTGTCGAGGAAGACCTGCATCTTGGCCAGCACCGTCGCCTGGTCGGGGCGCTCGTTGCAGGTCTTGGAATGGGCGTTCCATTCCACGTCGAGGACCGGCGGCAAGGCCCCCTTCTCCTTCGGAACATTGGCGATGAACCAGTCCGCCTGAACTTCGGCCACCGAGCACAAGTAGAAGAAGTGGTAGGCCCCGCGCGGAATACCGGCTGCCGCCGCGCCGCGCCAATTGTCCATGAATTTGGAATCGAGATGATCGGTGCCGTCAGTCGCCTTGATCCAGGCGAAATTGGCACCCTGCTTCCTGAGCGTCACCCAGTCGATGTCACCCTGCCAGCGTGACACGTCCACGCCGTGCACGGCATAGTCATCCGGCTGGGTCTTGCCGAAATTGACGGGCTTGGCATCAGAGAATTTGGGCTTGTGCACAGCCAGCCGCATCAACGCCTTTTCAGCCCGCGGCGTCACCGGCTGGTTCAGCAATGCAAGCAGTTTCTGCTCCTGCGCGGCCGCCCGCTCCGCACGCATCGAAGCCCTCTCCTCCACCGGCGCGATGGCCGGTTTCTGCCCGACATTGGCATCGGGCCGCACGATGGAAGCGGTCGTGATGCCCGCCGAGGGATCAATGGCCTGGACACCCGATGCCGTGCATCCGGACAGCAGCATCAGCATGGAAAGGAAAACGGTTCGCGAGGCACGCACGGCTACACCCGAAATAGAACTGGAACGCATGGATGGCCCCCGGTCTGCAGGCGCATCGGCATCAGGGTTACCCGGAAATTACCAACAAATGGAAAATGCCCGCATTAACCAAGCGTCGCCTCACGCTGAGGAAACCCTTCAAATCCGGCACTCTTGCGGCAGCCCTGCCCGTTTTTGCCGCGCCTGCACGGGCCTTGTGCAACCGCAGACCGCGATCACGAAAACAGGTCCGCGACCCAGCCGGATTTCCCGGCCGCAGTGATGCCCGTCACTTGACGCGGCGGATCGTTTGCATGCAAACACGAGGCACACGACACGCGCTGAAGGGGCCGCGCCTTTCGTTCCGAACCCGAGGGATATCATGTTTGCACGACTGCTCACCCTTTCCGTCATGGCGCTGATGCTGGCTCTTCCGGCCTCCATGACGATCTCGCCTGCCAAGGCCGAAAGCTCCTTTGCCAACTTCATGCGCGGCGGCCAGCCGCGTGTGCGCCACAACAACCACTACATGTCGGACAAGTCGCCCATCCCGCGCGAAACGGTGCGTTCCGACCTTGCCGAGGGCACCATCCTCGTCGATACCGCCGAACGGCGCCTCTACTTCGGGCTGGGCAACGGCAAGGCCATCAAATACGCCGTCGGCGTCGGCCGCGAAGGTTTTGAATGGTCCGGTACCCACAAGATCAGCCGCAAGTCCGAATGGCCGGGCTGGACCCCGCCGGCCGTGATGCGCGAACGCGTCAAGCGCCAGGAAGGCCGCGTGCTGCCGGCCTTCATGCCGGGCGGCCCCACCAATCCGCTGGGTGCGCGCGCCATGTATATCGGCTCGACCATCTACCGCATCCACGGCACCAACCAGCCCTGGACCATCGGACAGGCCATGTCTTCGGGCTGCATCCGCATGGCCAACGAGGATGTGATCGACCTCTACGAGCGCGCCGGCATCGGCACCAAGGTCACCGTCAAGCACTGACGCGGCACACTTCGGGGAACCGGCAAGGCCCGGACTGCCAAGGCAGCCGGGCCTTTTTGCTTGAAGCGGCGGCTTGTCTCGCGCGGCGGCACCCCGTAGCTTTTGGCAACAAATTCGGAGGGACAGCCATGAGACGCGGAATCAAGACCATGCTGGCAGAGGCTGACGCCGAGATCGTCGCCCTGTCTCCGCACGAGGCTGCCGAAGCGGCCAGGGACAGTGGCGTTCTCCTCGTCGACATCCGCGACATCCGCGAATTGCAGCGCGACGGCACCGTGCCCGGTGCCTTCCATGCGCCGCGCGGCATGCTGGAATTCTGGGTCGACCCGGAAAGCCCTTACCACAAGCCGGTCTTTGCCGAGGGCAAGCGCTACATCTTCTTTTGCGCCGGCGGCCTGCGCTCGGCGCTCTCTACCAAGACCCTGCAGGACATGGGGCTGGAACCGGTCGCCCACATCACCGGCGGGTTCGGCGCATGGCGCGATGCGGGCCTGCCTGTCCGGCCATGGGAGCCGAAGCACAGCTAGTTCGGGCAAAAGACATCCATCCCGCCGGTTTTTGGCCGGTTAGGCCGCATTTGAATGAATGTGTGAAGACCGGGCAAGGATTTTGGGCTGCAAACATCCGGCGAGGAGTTCGCCATGATCCGTCTTGCCGCCACAGGTGTTCTCGCCGCAGCACTTTCGGCCAGTCTCATGCCACTGGCCCGGGCCGGTGAGGACGTGACCTGCCTGCGCGTCGTGCATGTGGCGGCCGGTGACGCGCTCAATCTGAGGCTTGACCCGGATGCGGACGCGCGCGTGGTGGACCGCATGGCGCCGGGCCGGCACGGGCTGATCCGCAAGATGGATGTCTGCACGCCGCAGGGCATCAAGGCATCGCGCCAATGGTGCCGGGTCTCGCATATGGAGGGCGGCCGCATCCGCATCGGCTGGGTCAAGCGCCATTTCATCGCCCCGGTGCCCTGCCCGGCTGCCGCGCGAGGTTAGCGCCGCGGCGCACGCGAAAGGCCCTTGGCCTCCAGCTCGCCCAGATAGGCCTGCCAGCGCGCCTCCTTCGTTTCCGCCAGCTCGCGGAAAAAGGCCCATGTGTAGATGCCGGTCGAATGCATGTCGTCGAAGGTGATCTTCACCGCATAATTGCCGACCGGTTCGACCGACAGGATCATCACATCGCGCTTGCCGGGCACGGTCTTGCGCTGGTCCGGCGCATGGCCCTGCACTTCGGCGCTGGGTGACAGCACCCGCAGCATCTCGGCAGGGAACTCGTGAGGCTCGCCTCCAAAGCTCACCTTCATCGTGCGGCGGTCCTTCGTCACCCTGATCTCGGTCGGGCTGTCCATGCTGCGCTCCCTCTGCTCCCCTTGATTTTGTCAATATGGCGCGAAAGCACAAGGCGTTGGCCGCGCTTGGCCCTTGAATCCCGCCCGCATTTGTCCAACATGGCAGGAGCGGAGACCGGAAACGGCCGCGCAGAGGAGCCTGCCATGCCCACTCTCACCGAAACCGGCGCGAACCCCGCCATGATGGACCCGTTCGGGCGCATGGTGACCTATCTGCGCGTCTCGGTGACGGACCGCTGCGACTTCCGCTGCACTTATTGCATGGCCGAGGACATGACCTTCCTGCCCAAGCGCGACCTGCTGACGCTGGAGGAACTGGACCGGCTCTGCTCCGTCTTCGTGGAAAAGGGCGTGCGCAAGCTGCGCCTGACCGGCGGCGAACCGCTGGTGCGCAAGAACATCATGCACCTGATCCGCCAGCTTTCCCGGCATCTTGAATCGGGCGCGCTGGAAGAGCTGACGCTGACCACCAACGGCTCGCAGCTTGCCCGCTTCGCCGATGAACTGGCCGGTTGCGGGGTGAAGCGGATCAATGTCTCGCTGGACACGCTGGATGCCGAAAAGTTCCGGCAGGTGACGCGCTGGGGCGATCTGGGCAAGGTGATGGAAGGAATCGAGGCGGCAGAGCGCGCCGGGCTGAAGATCAAGATCAATGCGGTAGCCCTGAAGGGCTTCAACGACGCAGAAATGCCGGCCATGCTGCGCTGGGCCCATGGCCGCGGCATGGACATGACCGTGATCGAGACCATGCCGATGGGCGACATCGAGGGCGACCGCACCAGCCAGTACCTGCCGCTCAGCCAGTTGCGCCGTGATCTTGAAAGCCGTTTCACCCTGACCGACATCCCCTTCAAGACCGGTGGACCGGCGCGTTATGTCGAGGTGAAGGAGACCGGCGGCCGCCTCGGCTTCATCACACCGATGACCCACAATTTCTGCGAAAGCTGCAACCGCGTGCGCCTCACCTGCACAGGAACGCTCTACATGTGCCTCGGTCAGGATGATGCCGCCGACCTGCGCGGCGCGCTGCGCGCCTCCGAGGGCAACGAACTGGTCGCCGCCGCCATCGACGAGGCGATCACCCGCAAGCCCAAGGGCCATGATTTCGTGATCGACCGCACGACGCGCCGCCCGGCCGTCGCCCGCCACATGAGCGTGACCGGCGGCTGAGCGCACCAATTTGATCCCGCACCCGTAAAATCCTGATCCGGTGAGGCGGCAAAGCGCCTTTCCGGGCGGTCCAAACCGGTTTATTGGCGGAGGCTTGTTGATGAAGGAAGGCAGGCAGCAAGTCCCGTCCGCCCTCCCGCAAAGCAGGATCGTCCCGTTTGCCCCTGTCTCCCAATGCCCGCTCTGCGCTGCTCATGACGCTGTCCATGGCGGCCTTTGTGATCAACGACATGCTGACCAAGCTGTCGGGCCTGCACATGAACATGGGACAGGTTATGGCCGTGCGCGGCCTCTTTGCCAGTGCACTCGTGCTGGCATTGGCCTGGCGGCAAGGGGCCTTGCGCCATTTCGGTGAAGCCGCGCACCCCATGGTGGCGCTGCGCACGCTCTGCGACATTTGCGCCACCATCGCCTTCCTGCTGGCATTGGCAAAAGTGCCGCTGGTCTCCGTCTCCGCCATCCTCCAGGCGCTTCCGCTGGCCGTGACGATGGGCGCCGCCATCGTCTTCCGCGAGCCGGTCGGCTGGCGGCGCTGGACCGCGATTGCAGCCGGCTTCATCGGCGTGCTGGTCATCCTGCGGCCGGGCGGCTCCACCTTCACCGTCTATTCGATGCTCGTGCTGGCCTGCGTCTTCTTCTGCGCCGTGCGGGATCTGGCGACGCGGGCCATTCCGCCGGGAATCCGGGCCATCCAGGTCTCCGTTGTCACCGCCGTTGGCGTCATGCTGGGTGGCTTTGTCCTCATGTGGCCGCTTGGCGGCTGGACACAGCTGACACTTGCCTCCACCTGGCCGCTCGCCGTGGCAGCCTTGCTGGTCATCTTCGGCCTGCAAACGCTGATCCATTCCATGCGCGCTGGCGACATCTCGTTCACGGCACCCTTCCGCTACACCGCACTGGTCTGGGCGGCCATCCTCGGATTTGCGGTGTTCGGGGAAGTTCCGGATGGCTGGACGATGGCTGGAGCCGCCATCGTCATCGGCTCGGGCGTCTTCACCATCTACCGTGAGCGCAAGCGCAAGGACGCCAGACCCGTGGCCGCCGAAAGCAATGCCCGGCTCGGCGCACGCGGAATCTAGGGCGTTTCCACCCGGTATTGAATCGTATGAGCGCCGTCAGCCGAGCCGCTTGGACTTTCGGAACGGTTCGGTGGCGATGCGGTCGGCTTCCACCTCGTCGAAGATGAAGCTGCGGAAGGCCGCGACCTTGGGTGTTTCCAGCGCCTCCGGCAGGCAGCAGAAATAGAAGCTCGCCTGCGCCTTCAGCATCAGGTCAAACGGGGCAACCAGCCGCCCTGAGGCGATGTCCCGCATGGCGAGGAACAGGCGGCCGAGCACCACCCCTGCCCCGTCGATGGCCGCCTCCAGCGCGTGGTCGGCATGGGAGAAGCGGGGTCCCCGCGCCGCATCCACATCGTAGATGCGCATCTTCTTCAGCCAGTCGCTCCACGCCGTCGCCCCGGCAAGGAACGACGCGGAATCGTCATGCAGCAGCGTGACGCGTTTGAGGTCTTCCGGTTGCATGGCACCACCGAACTGCTCCAGAAGCTTGGGCGAGACCAGCGGCAGCACGGCTTCGTCACACAGGCTCTCCACATGCAGTCCGGGATAATGTCCGCCCCCGAAGCGCATCGCCACATCCACCTCGTCGGCACGAAAGTCGATCAGCTTCAGCGTCGCCGAGATCCGCAACTCGATATCCGGATGCTTCTCGATGAAGCGATGGACACGTGGAGCCAGCCACTTGGCCGCCGTCGCCGGGCCGGTCGAAACGGTCAGCACATTGGCCGGCGTCTCCGGCCGCAGCCGCGCCATGGTGGAGTGCATGCGCTCGAAGGCGTCCGAAATGCCCGGCGCAATGCGTTCGCCACACTGCGTCAGTTCGACGGCACGGTTGAGCCGGCGGAACAACGGCGTCTGCAAGAAGTCCTCCAGCTGGCGGATCTGGTAGGAGAGCGCCGAGGGTGTGACATGCAGTTCATCGGCCGCCTTCTGGAAACTCATATGGCGGGCAGCAGCCTCGAAGGCACGGAGCGCATTGAGTGGCGGAAGTCTGTAAGCCATGATTTCGGATCAAATTTCCTCAATTGATTTTGACAGAATACCCGTTTGTCGCAGGCGCTTCAATCGCCTACTCAATTCATGAAACATGAACTGAAGCGCCCTCCCAAGGCAAGACGTGAGGACTGAACCATGCAGAACGACGCCGATTATCGCAATATCCCTGTCAATCCTGTCGAATTCCACACCAAGGGCGCCCGCCGCGAACGTGACCGGGCCTTTGCTGAGCTGCTGCGTTCGATCTTCGAGCGCAAGGTCCTGCCTTGAGGAAACTTGCACCGGGGCAGCCCTTCCGCGCCAAGCGAGCCGCTCCGGTCATGTCAATTTTCCTTGTCTGAAGGCGCAACGAAAATGCCGTGACGGCGGGAAGGAACCAGCGTATTGGGGATCAATGGACCAGTACGCGAACCGACAGACAGCCATTGCGCGCAAGCCAAACACGCTGACCCTTGTGCTGTGCGCTGCGGTCAGCCCCATGGCGATCAATATCTTTGTCCCCTCCATGCCGGCCATGGCCGGGGAGTTTGGCGTGCCCTACGCGACGATCCAGCTCGGCATGTCCCTCTATCTCGCCATGACCGCGCTGCTGACACTGATCGCGGGACCGCTGTCGGACCATTACGGCCGCCGTCCGGTCATCATCGGCGGTTTCGCACTGTTTCTTGCCGGTGTGGTGCTATCGCTCATGGCGGCCGACATCACGCTCTTCCTGACCGGCCGCATCATCCAGGCGGCGTCAGCCTCCGGCATGGTACTGTCGCGCGCCATCGTGCGCGACGTCTATGAGCGCGACGAGGCCGCCTCGATGATCGGCTACGTCACCATGGGCATGTCGGTTTCCCCCATGCTCGGGCCTGCGCTCGGCGGAGTGCTGGACGACATCTACGGCTGGCGCGCCAGTTTCCTGTTGCTCGGCACGCTGGGAGCCGTCGCGCTTCTCGTCACCATGCAACGCCTGCCGGAAACCAACCAGACGCGCGGCCGTCCGCTATCTGCCCAGTTGCACGCCTACCGCATCCTGCTGACATCGCCCGCCTATTGGGTCTTTGCCGGAACCGGCTCGCTCGCCGCTGCCATCTTCTTCGGCTTTCTGGGCGGCGGACCGGCCATTGCCAGCAACCACCTTTCCATGAGTGCCAGCGCCTATGGCCTGTGGTTCGCCGCCTGCGCGGCCGGCTACATGTTCGGCAACTTCATCGCCGGACGCTTTTCGCGCCAATGGGGCATCGCCCGCATGATCCTTGCCGGCGCGCTGATCGCGCTGGGCGGCGCGGTGATGCCGGGCATCCTGCTTGGAATGGGCCTGCAACTGCCGCTCGCTCTTTTCGGCCCCACCTTCTTCATCGGTATGGGCAACGGCATGACCATCCCGAATGCCACCGCCGGTGCCGTATCCGTCAAGCCGGATGCGGCAGGTGCTGCGTCCGGCCTGATGGGTTCGCTTCAGGTCGGCACGGGTGCCATCGCCTCGGTCATCTGTTCGCTTGCGGCAGGCGACGGCACCCACGTCGTCACCTTCGGCCTCTGGTTGGCTGGCCTCGGCCTTGCCGGCTTGGCCATTGCGCTGGCAGCCGTGCGCTTGGCGCGAGACCTCTGAACGATGGACGGTAAAGGCAGGGGTTGCGCCAGGCCGCGCCGCGCCGCACTCTCGCACCCATGCCCGCCCCCCTGCCCTTGACCGAGACTCCAGCACGTCCCGCCGGCCTGATCCTGGCCGGTGGCCGGTCATCGCGCATGGGCGGAACCGACAAGGCGCTGCTCCAACTCGGCGGAAAGTCGCTTGTTGCCCGCGCGGCCGCACGCCTTGCGCCGCAGGTGAGAGCACTTGCCATCAGCGCCAATGGTGGTCCCGCCCGCCACGCGATGCTGGAGCTTCCGGTGCTCGCCGACATCATCGGCGGCCACAGGGGACCACTGGCCGGAATTCATGCCGGACTGGTCTGGGCAGCCGCCCTCCCTGATGCGCCGGACCAAGTTGTGACCGTCGCGGCCGACACACCGTTTTTTCCGCCAGACCTCGCTGCCCGTCTCGCTGAAGCGTCCGGCGGCGGCAATCTCATCGTCATTGCGGCGGATGAAACGGGGACGCACCCGGTCTTTGGCCTCTGGCCGGTCTCGCTTAGCTCCGCATTGGAGCACTGGCTTACGACCGCAGAGAACCTCAGCGTCATGGCCTTCGTGCGCAGCCAACCCCACGTTCTTGCGCAGTTCGGCACCAAGGGCGACCCGTTCTTCAACATCAACACGCCGGACGACCTGGCCGAAGCCGAACGCCACATGTCGGGAGAAGCGTCATGAAACCCGCCATCATGGGCATCGCGGGCTGGAAGAACTCCGGCAAGACGACGCTCGCCGAACGCCTGATTGCAGAGCTGACCGCGCGCGGCTGGCGCGTCTCCTCCGTCAAGCATGCCCATCACGGCTTCGACATCGACCGCGAGGGCACCGACAGTTTCCGCCATCGCGCGGCCGGCGCCACGGAAACGGCGATTGTCTCGTCGCGCCGCTGGGCGCTGATGCACGAGGGGACGCAGGACGAGGACGAGCCGCCTCTCGAAGACATCCTCGCAAAACTCGCCCCTTGCGACATCGTGATCGCCGAGGGCTTCAAGACCGGCCCCCATGCCAAGATCGAGACGCGCAGGCTGGCAACGAAGGACCGCGCGCCGCTATGCGCAACCCTGCCCGGCTTCATCGCCATCGCCGCCGACCACCCGGCGGAAGACAGCGCGCTGCCGGTCTTCGCGCTGGATGACATTGCCGCCATCGCCAGCTTTGTGGAACAGGCCTGCGGCCTGCGGCGCGCCTGACCCGCCCCGGTCCGGACATGACCCTGCGTATTTGACCGGCGGATCAAATACGCCATTGCAATTTGGCGCTGAACCGTTTCACATTCGCCTCAAGGCGCAGATCATGCGCTGCGTGAAAAGCGTGAAAACCCGCCTGGAACACTTGGCTAAGAGAGGCATCCATGAAGATTGCAAGACAGATCCTGTTCGGCGCTGCCGCGCTCGCCATTTCGCTTGGCGCGGCTCAGGCCGAAGGCATGAAGCTGAAGATCGGCACCGAGGGCGCCTACCCGCCCTTCAACAATCTCACCTCCGACGGCAAGCTGGAAGGCTTCGACGTCGACATTGCCAAGGCGCTTTGCGAGGAGATGAAGGCCGAGTGCGAATTCGTCACCCAGGATTGGGACGGCATCATCCCCGCCCTCCAGGCCGGCAAGTTCGACGCCATCATCGCCTCCATGTCGATCACGCCGGAGCGCATGGAAAAGGTGGACTTCACCAAGAAATACTACAACACGCCGCCCGCCATCGCCGCGCCGAAGGACACTGACATCAAGGGTGTGACCAAGGAAGACCTTGCCGGCAAGACCATCGGCGTGCAGGGCTCGACCACCCATTCAAACTATGCCGAGGCCACCTACACGGATTCCGACGTGAAGCTCTACCCGACGGCCGACGAGTACAAGCTCGACATGGCCAATGGCCGTCTCGATGCCATCAATGACGACGTGATCGTGCTCAAGGAGTTTTTGGCGACGCCGGAAGGTGCCTGCTGCAAGATCGTCGGCACCATCGTGCCCGACGAGAAAATCCATGGTCCGGGTGCCGGTATCGCCATCCGCAAGGGCGAAACCGAGCTGGCCGAGAAGTTCAACGCCGCCATAGCGGCCATCCGCGCCAACGGGAAGTACAAGGAAATCAACGACAAGTACTTCGATTTCGACGCCTACGGCGAGTGAGCAGCGGCGCGGTAAAACCCGCACCGTGCCGGTCAGGCGGCGCAGCCGCACCGCCTGACCCATGCCCGAGGGGAGGCAGGCACCGGTGGCCGACATCGTGACCCTTCTGGGCTTCGGGCCCGATGGCTGGGGCGACGAGATCGCCTCCGGCATTCTCGTGACGGTCTCGCTGGCGCTGGCCACCCTGCCCTTCGGCCTGGCCCTCGGCTTCTTCATCGCGCTCGGCAAGCAGTCGGAAGAGCCCTCCATCCGGCTGGCCGCCAACATCTACACCACCATCTTCCGCGGCCTGCCGGAACTGTTGACGCTCTTCCTCGTCTATTTCGGCGCCCAGATCGGCATCTCGGCACTGGTGCGCGCATTGGGGATTGCCGACGGCGTGGAGATCAACTCCTTCATCGCCGGCATGTTCGCGCTTGGCGTCGTCTTTTCCTCCTATGCGTCCGAAGTGTTCCTGTCGGCCTTCCGCGCCATCCCGCGCGGCCAATATGAGGGCGGCTTTGCCATCGGCCTGACATGGGGCCAGACCATGCGCCTCGTCGTGCTGCCGCAACTCTTCCGCATCGCGCTCCCCGGCCTCGCCAATCTCTGGCTCATCCTGATCAAGGATACCGCGCTGGTCTCTGTGATCGGCCTCTCCGACATTCTGCGCCAGACCGGCATTGCCGCGCGTGTCACCAAGCAGGCCTTCCTGTTCTATGGCACCGCCTGCCTGATTTATCTCGGCCTTGCCATCCTCTCCTCCTTCGCCATCTCGGCCATCGAGCGCCGCGCCGCGCGGGGTACCGCGCGATGACGGACCTGACCGCCACGATTGACCGCCCGCCGCCGCGCGCGCGCCGCTGGACCGGCACCCGCATCCTCGGCCATGGGCTGGTCGGCTTCTGGATCGCCACGGCGCTGGCCCTCGTCATCTGGCTCTTCAACGCCTTCGACCTCGATCTCGTCGGCACCTACGGACCGAAATACTGGTCCGGCCTGAAGGTGACGCTCGGCCTCGTGCTGCTGTCTGTGCTCTGCGGCGCCATCCTCTCGGTGCCGGTGGCGCTTGCCCGCCTGAACGGCAAGGGCGTGCTGTCCGCGATTGCCTACGCCTATGTCTACTTCTTCCGCGGCACGCCGCTGATCGCGCAGGTCTTCCTCATCTATTACGGCCTCGGCCAGTTCTCAGGCACGCTCAAGGCGCTCGGCCTGTGGACCTTCTTCCGCGATGCCTGGAACTGCGCCTTCTTCGCCTTCACCCTCAACACTGCCGCCTACCAGGCCGAAATCCTGCGCGGTGCCATCCAGTCTGTTCCGAGAGGCCAGTGGGAGGGCGCGCAAGCGCTCGGCCTGCCGCGCTGGTACATTTTTTGGCGCATCATCCTGCCGCAAGCGCTCATCGTGGCACTGCGCCCCTATGGCAATGAGCTGATCCTGATGATCAAGGGTTCTGCCATCGTCGCCATCGTCACCGTCTATGACCTGATGGGCGAGACGCGCCGCGCGTTTTCCCGCACCTTCGATTTCCAGACCTATATCTGGGCCGCGATCATCTACCTCGCCATCGTGGAGACGCTACGCATTCTCTGGGACGGGATCGAACGCCGCCTGACCCGGCATCTGGTGCGGTAGGGCAGCGGACGACCTCGAGGCAGATGTCCGTCAGATTTTCGACCCCGCACATCCTTCCATCTTTCGACGCTCAAGGCACTTTGGACGTTGGCAACCCGATCCGTCGTCATGCTCGCCCTTGTGGCGAGGACCCAGTGGCTCACCGGCGCTCCTTGTCTCTGGGTCCTCGGGACAAGCCTGAGGATGACGAAGGCAGCGGGACATCTGACGTTGCAACAATTGCCGTCATTGTTCCGGCCGTGCTAGCCACGATTACCAAGCGAGAACCTAAAACAGGGAGAAACACCATGGCAAAAGTCGCATTCATCGGTCTGGGCGTGATGGGCTATCCCATGGCAGGCCACCTGAAGGTGAAGGGTGGGCATGACGTCACGGTCTACAACCGCACCACGGCCAAGGCCGAAAAATGGGCCGCGCAGTTCGGCGGCAGCCACGCCCCCACCCCGGCGGAAGCGGCGAAGGACTGCGATTTCGTCTTCTCCTGTGTGGGCAATGACGACGACCTGCGCGCTGTGACGACAGGACCGGACGGCGCCTTCTCCGCCATGAAGCCCGGCGCGATCTTCATCGACAACACCACCGCTTCCGCGCAAGTCGCCCGCGAACTGGCTGATGCTGCGGCCAGGGGCGGCTTTGGCTTCATCGACGCGCCGGTTTCGGGCGGTCAGGCGGGCGCGGAAAACGGCGTGCTGACCGTCATGTGCGGCGGTGACGAGGCGACCTTCGTCCGCGCAAAGCCGGTCATCGAGGCCTTCGCCCGCATGGTCGGCCTGATGGGCCCGGCCGGGGCCGGGCAGTTGACGAAAATGGTCAACCAGATCTGCATCGCCGGTCTCGTTCAGGGCCTCGCCGAAGGTGTGCATTTCGCCAAAAAAGCGGGCCTCGACGTGGAATCAGTGATCGGCGTCATTTCCAAGGGCGCGGCCGGATCGTGGCAGATGGAGAACCGCTACAAGACCATGAACCAGCGCAAGTATGATTTCGGATTTGCGGTCGACTGGATGCGCAAGGACCTCGGTATCGTGCTCGGCACAGCCGATGCGGTGGGCGCCTCCCTGCCCGTCACGGCCCTCGTGGACCAGTTCTACAAGGACGTCCAGCGCATGGGCGGTAACCGTTGGGACACTTCCTCGCTGCTGGCCAGGCTGGAACGGGAATAGCGCCACACGCGGCGGGCAAAAGGAACCGCTCTACCGCGAGGTCAACACGCTGGCGCGCAACTTCGCGCTCGTGGATGCGGACTTCCGCAACGAGATCGTGTCGATCGCGAGCTGAATACCTGCGCGACCAGCGCTTGGCGGCCTCCTTGGCAAGCAGGTCGTCCGGGATTGCGGGCGACGCCCCCAAAGACACCCCGAAAGGCCTGACATGGACACTATCCTTGCACCGGAAACCGCCTTCCCAATCCTTCACGTTCCCGTCTTTGCGGCTTGGCTGCTGCTCATCCTGGCGCCCGGCTGGCATTGGACCCGGCGCATGGTGCATGAAGCCTGGATACCTTTGGGCCTGTCCGTGATCTATTCGGCCATGCTTGTCTGGGGTCTGGCATTCGGCGGCGCCCCGGAAGGATCGGGATTCACGACCCTGCGCGGTGTCATGACGCTGTTTACGTCGCCTGCTGCCATGTTGAATGGCTGGATTCACTACCTGGCCTTTGATCTTTTCGTGGGCGCATGGATTGCCCGCGACGCCATGCGCCGCAGCCTGCCCCATTTTCTCGTGGCACCGTGCCAGCTGCTGACCTTGCTCTATGGTCCGCTGGGTTTTCTCGGCTACTTTGCCCTTCGATGGCACAAGGGAGCAGCCACACTCTCCATGCAGGAAACACCCGGCGACCGGCCGTAACCCCGCGGGCGCTCAGAACCCTTCGGCCGCGCTGGTGGCAATCTCGTCAAGGATCGCGTTGACCTGATCCCGCTCGCCACCTTCCGGCAACTTGCGGTGCCCGACGATCACCTTGCCCGGCGCGTCCACTGTTTCGTAGACGAAGACCACATAGGGGCAATAGGCAATGTCGCCAATGTCGCCTTCCATCACCTTGCGCGACACGACCGCCGAACAGAAGGTGAAGAACTCGGCATCCTTGTAGAGCTGCTTTGCCGCGCCCACGTCCTCGGCTGTGCGCTTCAGCATGTCGCCGATATGACCGTGATAATCGATCTTGTAGCCCTTGTTGACGATGGCATCCTGCACCGCCTGCGCGGTGCCGGCAAAGGCCTGTTCCGTCTCGACGGTGAAGATGTCGTCACCGGCCGCCATTGCGCCACCTGACATCAAAAGGGTGAGCGCTGCACCCGCAAGAATCCGGTTCATGGCATTCCTCCACAATGGCCCGGCGGGGTGCCGGGTGTTTCACATATTATTTTCACAATATGTCGGGGGATGCCAGCGCATTCGCAAGGTCGTGCACCCTTGCGGCTCAGCCGTCCTTGTCGAGCACCATGTAATCGAGCGGCATTTCGGTGGTGTACTTGATCTGCTCCATGGCGAAGGACGAAGACACGTCGCGGATTTCGATCCTGGCGATCAGCCGCTTGTAGAATGCGTCATAGGCCGCGATGTCCGGCACGACCACGCGCAGCAGATAGTCCACGTCACCGCTCATGCGGTAGAATTCGACCACTTCCGGAAACTCCGAGATCACCTCCGAGAACCGCTTCAGCCACTCGTTGGAGTGCGAATTGGTACGGATCGACACGAAGACCGTCACCCGCGCATTGATCTTGGCCGGATCGAGCAGCGCCACGCGCCGCGAGATCACGCCGTCCTCCTCCAGCTTCTGGATGCGCCGCCAGCAGGGCGTCGTCGACAGCCCCACCTTCTTGGCCACATCGGCCACGGCAAGCGTGCTGTCTTCCTGCAACAGGCGCAGGATCTTCCGGTCGAGGCGGTCCATGAAATCACTCCGGCGAAAATTTTTCTGTCATTGCGCTGGATTCGCGCCCCTTGCAACAAGAATAACCATGCAGAATTTGCTATATGGGAATGAATTTCCAACTGCGGCCAACCGCATCAGAGCAGCCGGGCAACCTCGGCGCGCATCATCGGCAGCACCTCATCGCCGAACCACGGGTTCCGTTTCAGCCACCCGGTGTTGCGCCACGAAGGATGCGGCAGGGCCAGCACACGCGGGCGCCGGTCCGTTTCCCAAAGGGCGTTCCAGCCGCGCACCGTCGCCGTCACCCCGGCCTTCGCCGCGTCTGCCAGATGCCATTTCTGCGCATATTGACCGATGACAAGCACCAGCTCGACCTGCGGCATCAGTGCCAACAGGCCGTCCCGCCAGGCAGGCGCGCATTCGCGGCGCGGCGGCAGGTCGCCACCCTTGGCGTCCAGTCCCGGAAAGCAGAATCCCATCGGCGCAATGGCAATGCGCGCCGCATCGTAGAAGGTGGCACGGTCCACGCCCATCCAGTCGCGCAACCTCTCGCCGGATGGGTCATTGAAGGGAATGCCCGTCGCATGCACCCGCGCGCCAGGTGCCTGCCCCGCCACCAGGATGCGAGCCGTGGCCGACGGCACGACAACCGGCCGCGGCTCGTGGGGCAGCGGCGCGCCAAGCGGCGCCTCACGGCAGATACGGCAAACGCGGATGCGGGCGTGAAGCGCGGCAAGCGCTGCAGCCCGTTCCGGATCATCAAGCGCTACCGGCGCCTCAGGCACCGTAGCTCGGACGCGCCTTGACCGCCTCGTACCAGCGGCGGAAATGGGTGAGTTCCTCCGGAATCGTCATGCGGGCGGGCTTCATGAAGTCGGTCGCCACCGTTGCGGTGATGTCGGCGATGGTGAAGCGGTCCCCTGCGATGAACGCCCGGCCCGCCAATTCGGAATCGAGCAGCGTCATGAAGGCCACCGCCTTCGGCTTGTTGGCCTCGCCCCATGCGGAAATCTGGGGAACTTCCCAGGTGGACATGGCGGGATGGGTATGGCGGAAAGCCTGCGCGACAGGCGCGAGGAAATGGTGCTCGCAGCGCCGTTCCCACATCTCGATCTGCGCGATTTCCACCGGCGTCTTGCCCATCAGGTTCGGCTCGGGATAAAGCGCCTCGAAATAGCGGCAGATCGCCACCGATTCCGAGATCACCGTGCCGTCACCGAGTTCAAGCACGGGAAGCCGTTGCAGCGGGTTGCGCTTCGTCACCTCGTCGGACTTGTGGCCCATCGACCCCATGTCGACAGGCACCAGCGGCACTTCGACACCCTTCTCGGCGAGAAAAATGCGCACGCGGCGCGGATTGGGTGCCTTGCCCCCGTCAAACAGCTTCATCGTCTTCTCCCTGTCGTCTGCATTGCAGGCCCATTCATGGACCGGCATCCGGCCTGGCGTCAAACACGATCTGGCGCAGCCAGTTGCCGATCCGCGCAAGCACGTCGTGCTCCCCATCCCCGGCATCGCCATGGATGGCGCGCCATTCCCGCGGGCGCTGGAACTCCCCGTCCCACAGTCCTTTGCGGTGATCGCGCGCCGACAATTCCTCCACCCGATAGTCGCCATAGGAAACCGCCCAGCCGGATAGCACCATGGTACGGTTCACATCATCGTTCCCGTCTCGGCAGGCAACCAGCAACCGGCCATAGCGGTCCCGCTCCCAGCCCTCGCAGGAGAATTTGCCCGAATAGGCATGACGTGCCAGCGCGGCGCGCGCCTCGCGCCCGCAAGCATAGGCCTTGCCGGCCCGCGTGCAGCTTTGCGACAGTTCCGGCGCGTCGATGCCGCGCAGGCGCAGGCGCTCCTTCCCGAAGCGCACGGTGTCGCCGTCGATCACCACCGGCGTGCCCGAAAACGAGGTCGTGCCCGTACGGTCCTGCCGGGCAACCACGAAGGCCAGCGCGGCCAGGAACAGCACGGCCAGAAACCGGTCGGCCCATTTGCGCCAAATGCCCGGGCGCTTGCGTCCTGCCATCACCTCTCCTCAGGGTCCGTTAACCATTCGGTCGTAAAACTTGACGGTTCCCTAGCGAATCGAACCGTTCAACCTGGAATTATGTCCGTCTCACCATCCGGCATTGCAGACAAGATCATTGTCGACAAGCGCAAGACGCACCGCAATTCCGATGTGGCGCGGACCATCCGCTCGACCCGCGAAAAGCTCTCCATCCGCCCCGGCAACCTGAACTTCGACCGCACGCTGCTGAAGATGCATGCGCGCTCCATTCTGGCCTCCGCGGCGGCCTTCCCCATCCTGATCGGCCTCATCACCATTGCCGGGCTGGCACTCGGTGCAGGACTGCTGGTCGTCGTCTGGGGGTTCCTCGCCATCGCGCTTTGCGGCGCAACCATCGTCGTGGCGCGGCGGGTGGACAATACGTCCGAGGAGGGGCTGGATGTCCCCGGGATCACCCGCAACTTCCTGATTGCGCACGGCATCAGCGGACTCGCCTGGGCGGGCCTCGCCATGCTCGATTGCGAGACTTGCGGCGCGGACCAGACCGCCATCATGAAAGCGGTGCTGCTGCTGCTCGCCATTGCCGCGACGGCCGTCGTCGGCTGGGCGCTGAACGGCGCACTGATCGCCTCCTTCACCCTGCCGGTCGCCACCTATGCCTTCATCACTGCGCGTGATTTCGATCCGGCACGCCTGTCCATGGCGATCATGCTGGTCGCCGCCCTGCCCTTCTTCGCCTATATCTCACGCCATCTTCATGCCAGCGCGGTGATGATGCTTTCCTTCCGTTCGGAAAAGGATTCGCTGATCGCCGAACTGGAAACCGCCAATGCCATGTCGGACGAGGCGCGCCGCCGCGCCGAGGAGGCCAACCTCGCCAAGTCGCGCTTCCTGGCCTCCATGAGCCATGAGCTGCGCACGCCGCTGAATGCCATCCTCGGCTTCTCCGAGGTGATGTCGGCCGAAATGCTGGGGCCGCTGCGCAATGACACCTACAAGGAATACGCGCGCGACATCCACGCGTCGGGCAAGCACCTGCTCGACCTGATCAACGAGATCCTTGACCTGTCGCGCATCGAGGCCGGGCGCTACCAGCTCAACGAGGAAGAGATTTCGCTGACGGAAATCCTCGACCATGCCGCCCACATGCTGGACATGAAGATCCAGGGCAAGGCGATCACGCTGGTGCGCGAATACCAGGCAGGCCTGCCGAACCTGATGGCCGACGAGCGCTCCATCCGCCAGGTAGCGCTGAACCTGCTCTCCAATGCGGTGAAATTCACGCCCACCAACGGCACCATTGTGGTGCGCGCGGGCTGGACCTCGTCGGGCGGGCAGTACCTTTCCATTCGTGACAACGGACCGGGCATTCCCGAAGACGAAATCCCCGTCGTGCTCTCGGCCTTCGGCCAGGGCTCCATTGCCATCAAGAACGCCGAGCAGGGCACCGGCCTTGGCCTGCCGATCGTGCAGGCGATCATGCAGATGCATGGCGGGCGCTTCGACCTGCGCTCCAAGCTGCGCGAAGGCACCGAGGTCATTGCGGCCTTTCCGGCCAAGCGCATCTGCCATCCGGTCACGCAGAAGGCCGCCGCCAACGGCTGACGGTTCAGGCGCGTCCAGCCGCCATGTCCGGCACTCAATGGCTGGCGGGTTTGTCCGCAGCCTGCTCGCGCGTCGCCATGCCGGTCTGGCAGGCCAGTGCGGTGCGCACGAGCCCCGCACCGAGCGCCGCCGACGCCCCCTCGCCCGCGCCGATGCCGAAATCGAGCAGCGGCTTCAGGCCGAGCATCCCGGCCACGCGGTCATGACCCGGCTCGCTTGTCACATCGGCCAGCACGCAATGGCCGAGCGCCATGGGATTGACCTTCCACAGCACCGCCGCCGCCGCCGTCGCCGCATAGCCGCCGATCACCACCGGCACGCTTTCCATGCGCGCGGCAAGGATGGTGCCGGCCATGGCGGCAAACTCGCGTCCGCCAACGCGCCGCAGCGCCTCCAGAGGATCGCCAAGCGCAGTGCCATGGGTGGCCGCTGCCGCGCGGATGATGCCGAGGCGTGCCTGGCCTTCCGGCGTGCGCAGGTCGCCCGCCCAATCTTCCGGCGCTCCGCCGAACAGCGCGAACAGCAGGGCGGAGGCCACCGCGCCGTTGCCCGCGCCGATGTCGCCAAGCGCCACCAGATCGACGCCACCGGCAATCGCCTCCATGCCGAAGGCCATGGTTGCCGCGCAGCCGAGTTCATCGAGCGCCGCTTCGCGCGTGATGTCCCCGGTCGGGTGGTCGAGCGCCAGATCGAAGATTTTCAGGCTCACATTCTGGGCCGTGCAGATCTGCGAGACCATCGCCCCGCCTGCCGCCAGCAGGTTCACCCGTTCAGCGGTCTCGCCCATGTTCCACGGACCGTGACCGGCAGCCGTGATGCCGTGATTGCCGGCAAAGACCGCTGTCAGCGGTTTCATCACCGGCTGGCGCGCATTGCCCCGCCAGCCCGCGAACCATTGTGCAATTGTGGCCATGCGCCCCATCTGTTCGCCCGCGGGCAACTGTTTGCGCCGGTCCGTTGCAGCGGCAAGCGCGCCCTTGTCGGGATTGGGCAGGTTGGCAAGGAGCGAGCGGAAATCATCAAGGGGCGAGCGGGCGGTCATGGGCGGTCCTGAAGCTTGGTCTGGCCTGCTCCATAGCCGCGCAAGCCGCGCGCGACAATGATGCGGCGGACGAAAAGCGCATGGACGCGGTTGCAATGCCGCGCCGGGCACGCCATCTCTTGCCCATGACCATGCCGCTGCCCCCCGAGCCTGCCCCCGCCATGGAAACACCCTGCATCCTCGTCTGTTCGATCGACGATGCGACGGGCTGGTGCTTTGGATGCGGCCGCACGCGCGAAGAGATTGGCAGCTGGATGACCTACAGCGCCGCTGAGCGCCGCGCGCTGATGGAGGCGCTGCCAGACCGCCTTGCGCGGATGGAACGCAAGCCCCGGCGCGTGACGCGCCGCGCCCGCATGGCCCGCGAGCGGGGTGACACCCCGTGAACCGCGTCTTCTGGCTGGCCATGGCCGCCATTGGCGCGGCACTGATCTGGCTGATCGGACGAGGCGAGGAGGCGACCACCTTCGGCCTCGACAACGACCGCTTCGCCAATCTCGTCTATCTGGCGATCTGGGGAACGGTGCTGGCGCCCGCCGTGCTCTTTTCCGCCAGCCGGCTTGGCAATGCGGCGCGCAATCTTGCCATCTGGCTTTTCATCGCGCTGGTGCTGGTGGCGGGCTACCAGTACCGCTTCCAGCTGCAGGATATCGCCAGCACCGTGACGGCCGGCATCGTGCCCGGCAGCCCGCAGGCACTGACCACGCAGGACGGCTCGAACGCGACGGTCGTCACCCGCTCCGTCTCCGGCCATTTCGAGGTGCGCGCCGAGGCGAACGGGGCCGCCCTCCGTTTCCTGATCGACACCGGCGCGACCACCACCGTGCTGTCGGAAAGCGATGCGCGCGCAGCGGGCATCGACACCTCGAACCTCGATTTCATCATACCGGTGCAGACCGCCAATGGCCGTTCCATGGCCGCCCGCGCCCGCCTCGATACGCTGACGGTGGGCACGGTGAAGCGCGGCCCCCTGCCCGTGCTGGTGGCGCGCGACAGGCAGTTGCGCCAATCGCTGCTTGGCATGAATTTCCTGAACTCGCTGTCCGGCCTCGACATCCGCCGCGACCGCATGGTGCTGCGGGATTAGAGCCTTAGGCCCACATAAGGCTGACGAAGAAGCGCAGCGCGACCAGCAGCAGGAAGAGGCCGAAGGCGACCTCCAGCTTGCGGCGCTCCAGCGCATGGGCAATCTTCACGCCCCATGGCGCGGCGAGCACCGTCGTCGGGATCAGCAGCGCAAAGCCGATCAGCGAGATATAGCCGAGCGAGCCGGGCGGCAGCACATCCATCTTCGGCCAGCCCGCATAGACGTAGCCGAGCGTGGCCGGAATGGAGATCAGCACGCCGACGCCGGAACTGGTGGCAACCGAGCGGTGGATCGGCGTGCCGTAAAACGTCATGATCATGTTGGAAAGCACCCCGCCGCCGATGCCCATCAGCGCCGACAGCACACCGATGATGATGCCGAAGACACTCATCGGCCCCTTGCCAGGCAGCTGGTCACCGATTTTCCAGCTTTCCTTGCCGAACAGCAGCTTGAAGGCATTGAGCCCGGCCACCACCACGAAGACCGCCTTGAACACCCAGGGCTCCGCATGGCGGGCGATCAGCGACCCGGCAATTACGCCCGCGAGGATCGGCAGCGCCCAGCTCTTCAGCACTTCCATGTCCACCGCGCCCTTGGCCTGATGGCCCCGGAACGACCGGATAGAGGTGGGCACGATGACCGCCAGCGACGTGCCGACACATAACGGCATGCGCACCTCGTCGGCCACGCCGATCGCCCCGAAGACCTCGTAGAGCACCGGCACCATCACCGCCCCGCCACCGACACCGAAAAGACCGGCCAGAACGCCTGTCACGATACCGGCAAGCAGCAGCGCGGGCGCCAGCAGCGCGAGATCGGAAAGCAGCGTCGTCATGTCCATGAGAAAGGTCCGGCAGGGTGTGGCGTGGGGTCCTCTGTCTAGGCTTTGCCTGCCAGCAGCGCAAGAAGCCCGGTCAGGCGGCACTTGACTCGATGACGCCGCATCAGGCGGCTTGCGGCAGCCGGACCCGCTCAAAGGCGCGGAAAATCACCTCCGGCCCGGCGCCCGGCCTTGTCGCATCGGTGGAGAGCACCTGCCGCCAGCCCCGCGCGCCCGGAAAGCCGTGGAAAAGCCCCACCATATGCCGGGTGACGTGGGCAAGCCGCCCACCCGCCGCGATGTGGCGTGCTGCATGCTCCGCCATGGCATCGAGCAGCGCCGGATAATCTGGCGGCGCCGTTCCGGCCTCGCCCGCCACCAGTGCATCGGCGCCCCACAGGATATCGGGCACGTGATAGGCCGCGCGCCCCAGCATCACGCCGTCCACGGCATCAAGATGCGCGCGCGCTTCCTCCAGTGTCGCGATGCCGCCATTGATGCCGATGAACCAGCCCGGATAGCGCGCCTTGAGGCGGTGCACACGCCCGTAGTCGAGTGGCGGGATGTCGCGGTTTTCCTTGGGGCTGAGGCCCTGCAGCCAGGCCTTGCGAGCATGCACCCACAACGCATCGGCACCCGCCGCATGCACGGCATCGGCCAGACAGTCGAGCGCCTCTTCCGGGTCCTGCTCATCCACTCCAATGCGGCATTTGACCGTCACCGGCACATCGGCGGCCGCCTTCATCGCGTCCACGCATCGCGCCACAAGATCGGGCGTCAGCATCAGGCAGGCGCCGAAGGTGCCCGACTGCACCCGGTCGGACGGGCAGCCGACATTGAGATTGATCTCGTCATAGCCGAAGGACGCACCGATGCGCGCGGCCTCGGCCAGCTTGTCCGGATCGGACCCGCCCAACTGCAAGGCGACGGGATGCTCGCAGGCGTCAAAACCGAGCAGCCGCTCCCGGTCGCCATGGATGGCGGCATCAGCCACCACCATCTCGGTGTAGAGCAGCGCCTTGCGCGTCATCTGGCGGTGAAAGAACCGGCAATGCCGGTCCGTCCAGTCCATCATGGGCGCAACGGAAAAGATTTTTCCTTTGGTTGCCAGGGCGTCTTTGTACATGGCGCGGTCAGCCTGCCAGTCATCAAGCGGTGTGCAGGGCACAATGGAATGGCGCTTTGCAGGCCATCCGGCAGCAATTGTCAAGCCGGCCCCGTGCCGGATTGCCTCAGATGGCTCCCTCGCCACACTTTGCCAGGCGTCTCCCGATTGACCCGCCGGGATGATCCGGCCCCTCCTTGCAATGCCCGGCGAAACGAAACACACTCGCCAGGCCAGACATCCCTCCCCGGCCGGAGATCCTCCGGGCGGCACATCCTCCCCGGCACGCGATCATGCAAGTCAAAGAATGGTGGCGCGGCAGCGTCACATACCAGATCTACCCCCGTTCCTTCATGGACGCCAATGGCGACGGGGTCGGCGACCTTGCCGGCATCACCGCGCGGCTGGAGCACGTGGCAAGCCTCGGCGTCGATGCCATCTGGCTGTCGCCCGTCTTCACCTCGCCCATGAAGGACATGGGCTATGACGTGTCGGACTATCAGGACATCGACCCGTCCTTCGGAACGCTGGCCGACTTTGATGCGATGGTCGCCCGCGCTCACGCGCTCGGTCTCAAGGTCATCATCGACCAGGTGATCTCGCACTCTTCCGACCAGCACCCGCTGTTCCAGCAATCGCGCCACTCACGCGACAATCCCAAGGCGGACTGGTACGTGTGGGCCGACCCGAAGCCCGACGGCAGTGCGCCCAACAACTGGCAGGCCATTTTCGGCGGCATTGCCTGGGAGTGGGAGCCGCGCCGCAAGCAATATTATTTCCACAATTTCCTGAGGGAGCAGCCGGACTTCAATTTCCACAATCCGGAGGTCCGGGAATACCTGCTCTCCACCATGCAGTTCTGGTTGGAACGCGGCGTCGACGGCTTCCGCCTCGACACGGTCAACTACTATTTTCATGATGCGCTGCTGCGCGACGAGCCGGCCGATTACCGCCCGCAATCGCGCACCGCCTTTGCCCCCTACGACATGCAATACCATCTGTTTTCCAAGAACCAGCCCGAGAACGTGGCCTTTCTGGAGCGAATGCGCGCCCTGCTGGACCGTTACGATGCACGCATGCTGGTGGGCGAAGTGGGCGACAGCCACCATGCCATCGAACTGATGGGCCGCTACACCAGCGGCAGGCGGCTGCACATGGCCTATTCCTTCGAGATGCTGGGGCCGGATTTCACCGCCGCCCATTTCCGCGACCGCATTGCCGAATTCTTCGCCCGCGCACCGCATGGATGGCCCTGCTGGGCCTTTTCCAACCACGATGTTGTGCGCCATGTCAGCCGCTGGGCGGCCCATGCAGAGGATACCGAAGCGCTTGCCCGCCTCACCGCCGCCATGCTGCTCACCTTTGAAGGTTCCGTCTGCCTCTATCAGGGAGAGGAACTGGGCCAACTGGAAACGGACCTTTCCTTCGACGAACTGACCGATCCCAAGGGCATCGCTTTCTGGCCTGAGGACAAGGGCCGCGATGGTTGCCGCACGCCCTTCCCGTGGGAGGCCGACCGGCCGAATGGCGGCTTCACCGCTGGCAGGCCCTGGCTGCCGGTCAAGCAGCCGCAGCTCGACCGCGCGGTCTCGCGGCAAAGCGGCGAGGACAGCGTGCTGGCCTTCTATCGTGCCATGCTGGCCCTGCGCCGCGCTCCGGCCCTGCGCACCGGCGGGACCACCTTCATCGATACGCCCGAACCCCTGCTCGCCTATTGGCGGGGCGAAGAGTTTCTCTGTGCCTTCAACTTGTCAGCCGGCACCGTGGAGTTTGATCCCGGCACAGCGCTGGTGCCTGCCCTGTCGCAGGCGGCAGCACTGGACGGAACGCGGGTGGAACTGGGCGCCAACGGCTTTCTCGTCGCCCGCCGCGCCTGATCGCGCAACCCTGCGCGCCCGTCCGCGACGTCACCCCCGCTCAAGCGGCGAAAATCCGTTCGCGGCGCAAAAGAGATGTTTGACCAAAGTGGCAAACAGCACTAGTTTGGCGCCGATTCAACCGATTGAAATGGGCGCAGCGCCATGATTTCCGACATCGAAAAATTGCCCGAGCCCGCCCCCCGGTCCTCCGACCCCGCAGCACTTGCCGCCCGGATCGTGGAGCGGCTGACCTACGGTACGGGCAAGGATCCCAAGGCCGCCAAGCCCCATGACTGGCTGGAGGCGACGATCCACGTCGTGCGCGACCGCATCATTGACAACTGGATGCAATCGACCCGCGCCGCCTATGCCGAAGACGCCAAGCGCGTCTATTACCTGTCGCTGGAATTCCTGATCGGCCGGCTGCTGCGCGATGCCATCTCCAACCTCGACCTTCAGGCCGAACTGCGCCAGGCGCTCGCCCGGCTCGGCGTCGATTTCGACATGCTGCGGCAGCTGGAGCCCGATGCCGCGCTCGGCAATGGTGGTCTCGGCCGCCTCGCCGCCTGCTTCATGGAATCCATGGCCAGCGTCGGCATTCCCGCCTACGGCTACGGCATCCGCTACCAGCACGGCCTTTTCCGGCAGGAAATCTCCGATGGCTGGCAGGTGGAACTGCCCGAGACCTGGCTCTCGCACGGCAATCCCTGGGAATTCGAGCGGCGCGAATCCTCCTATGAGATCGGCTTCGGCGGCCGCGTCGAACCCGGCCCGCCCGATGCCAGCGGCCAGCCTGCAATGGTCTGGAAGCCGGCCGAGCGGCTGATCGCCACTGCCTATGACACGCCCGTGGTCGGCTGGCAGGCCAAGCGGGTGAACACACTGCGCCTGTGGTCGGCGGTCGCCATCGACCCGATCCTGCTGGCCCGTTTCAATGCCGGCGACCATGTCGGCGCGCTGGAGGAAAGCAACAAGGCCGAAGCGCTAACCCGCGTGCTTTACCCGGCCGATTCCCACATCGCGGGGCAGGAACTGCGCCTGCGCCAGGAGTTTTTCTTCTCGTCGGCCTCGCTCCAGGACATTTTGCGCCGCCACGCCCAGACCCACGGCACCTTCGACAATCTCGCCGACAAGGTCGCCATCCAGCTGAACGATACCCATCCTGCCATTGCCATCGCCGAAATGATGCGCCTGCTGATGGATGTGCACGGCTATGAATTCGACAAGGCCTGGACCATCACCGTCGCCACCTTTGCCTACACCAACCACACGCTGCTGCCCGAGGCGCTGGAAAGCTGGCCGGTTCCGCTAATGGAACGGCTGTTCCCCCGCCACATGCAGATCATCTATCTGATCAATGCCAGGGCGCTGCGCCAGGCCCGCAAGGACGGTTTCGATGACGGCGCGATCTCGCGCATCTCGCTGATCGCCGAGGAAGGCGAAAGGCGCGTGCGCATGGGCAACCTCGCCTTCATGGGCGCGCACTCCATCAACGGGGTCTCGGCCCTGCACACCGAGCTGATGAAAAAGACCGTCTTCGGCGATCTCAACACCGTCTTTCCCGGGCGCATCAACAACAAGACCAACGGCATCACGCCGCGCCGGTGGCTCATGCAGTGCAATCCAGACCTTTATCACCTTGTGCAGGAGGCTGCAGCCGGCACCGACCTGATGGCAAACACCGAAGCACTCGCCACCCTGCAGGGCAAGGCCGATGACACCGGGTTCCAGGATGCCTTTGCTGCCATCAAGCGGCAAAACAAGGAGCAGCTGGCCCGCCTGGTGCGCCAGCGCCTCGGCCTGAAGCTGGATCCCTCGGCCCTGTTCGACATCCAGATCAAGCGCATCCACGAATACAAGCGCCAGCTCCTGAACCTGGTGGAGGCGGTTGCCCTCTATGACCAGATCCGCTCGCATCCCGAGCGTGACTGGGTGCCGCGGGTGAAGTTCTTCGCCGGCAAGGCCGCGCCGAGCTACCACAACGCAAAACTCATCATCAAACTGGCCAACGACATCGCCCGTGTCATCAACCATGACCCGCTGGTGGGCGACCTGCTGAAGGTCGTCTTCATGCCCAATTACAATGTCTCGCTGGCCGAGGTGATGGTGCCCGCCGCCGACCTGTCGGAACAGATTTCCACCGCCGGCATGGAGGCTTCGGGCACCGGCAACATGAAGTTCGGCCTGAACGGCGCGCTCACCATCGGCACGCTGGACGGGGCGAATGTGGAAATGCGCGAGCATGTCGGCGCCGACAACATCGTCATCTTCGGCCTGACAGCGGCAGGCGTTTCCGAGCGGCGCGCCGGTGGCCGCAACCCGCGCGACACCATCGCGGCATTGCCGGAACTGGCCCAGGCGCTGGCCTCGATCCGCACGGGCGCCTTCTCGCCCGGCGATCCCGACCGCTACAAGGGCCTGATCGACGGCATTTTCGACCATGACTGGTTCATGCTGACCGATGATTTTGATGACTATTGTCAAGCGCAGCGCCACGTCGATGCGCTATGGTCAGACCGGCAGGCATGGAACCGCAAGGCGATCCTCAATACGGTGCACATGGGCTGGTTTTCGTCCGACCGGACAATCCGCCAATATGCAGGGGAAATCTGGAACGTGCCCACAAACCAGGAGGTTCAAGGGTCCGGGGAGGAAGGGTTGAAGGCATGACGGCACGAAGGGGCGGCGGAAAGGACAAGGTGCCGGGCGGCAAGCCCGATGACGGCATGGTCCTGTCCGTCGTCGAGGGCCGCAACAACGATCCCTATGCCGTGCTCGGTGTCCACACCGCCCCCGGCGGCTTTCTTGCCCGCTGCTTCATCCCCGGCGCGCGCACCGTGCAGGCCTTCACGCTGGACGGCAAGCCGGCCGGGACGTTGCAATGCCGCCACGACGCCGGCTTCTTCGACGGGCCGGTGGATGTCCCGGCACCCTGCCCGCTGAAATACCACGCCGCCAATGACGGCGGCGACTGGTGGGTCACTGACCCCTATTCCTTCGGCCCCGTGCTCGGCCCTCAGGATGACCACTTCATGGGCCAGGGCCGCCACATGCGCCTGTTCGACAAGCTTGGCGCCCATCTGATCCGGCATGAAGGCGCCGATGGCGTGCATTTTGCCGTCTGGGCGCCGAACGCCTCGCGTGTTTCGGTCGTCGGCGATTTCAACCAGTGGGACGGCCGGCGCAATGTCATGCGGTTTCGCTCCGATCCCGGCATCTGGGAAACCTTCGTGCCGGATGCTGCCCCCGGCCTCGCCTACAAGTACGAGATCCTGGACAGCACCGGAAAGCGCCTGCCGTTGAAGGCCGACCCTTTCGCGTTCCGGTCCGAGCTGCGCCCGGCCACCGCCTCCGTTGTTGCCGCGCCGATGGCGCATGAATGGGGCGATGCAGCCCATCGCGCCCACTGGGCCAATGTCGATGCGCGCCGCCAGCCCGTTTCGATCTACGAGGTCCATGCCGGCTCGTGGGAACGCAATCCGGACGGCACCTTCCTTTCCTGGGATCGCCTTGCCGACCGGCTCATCCCCTATTGCGTGCAGATGGGTTTTACCCACATCGAGTTCCTGCCCGTCAGCGAGCACCCCTACGATCCGTCCTGGGGCTACCAGACGACCGGGCTCTACGCCCCCTCCGCCCGCTTCGGCGAACCGGAGGGCTTTGCCCGCTTTGTCGATGGCGCGCACCGCGCGGGCGTCGGCGTCATCCTGGACTGGGTGCCCGCCCATTTTCCGACCGACGAGCACGGCCTCGCCCGCTTCGACGGCACGGCCCTCTACGAACATGCCGATCCGCGCCTCGGTTTCCACCCCGACTGGAACACGGCGATCTACAATTTCGGCCGCACCGAGGTGAAGAGCTTCCTCGTCAACAATGCGCTCTTCTGGGCCGAGCGCTACCATGTGGACGGGCTGCGCGTGGATGCGGTGGCCTCCATGCTCTACCTCGACTATTCGCGCAAGGAAGGCGAATGGCTGCCCAACAGCGAGGGCGGACGGGAAAACCTGGAGGCCGTGGCCTTCCTTCAGGAGATGAACCGCGAGGTCTACGGCACCCATGGCGGCGTGATCACCATCGCCGAGGAATCGACGTCGTGGCCGAAAGTGTCCCACCCCGTCCATGAGGGCGGCCTCGGCTTCGGCTTCAAGTGGAACATGGGCTTCATGCATGACACGCTGCGCTATCTGGCGCGCGATCCCGTGCACCGGAAATTCCACCATGACGACCTGACCTTCGGCCTGCTTTACGCCTTCAACGAGAATTTCGTGCTGCCGCTCAGCCACGACGAGGTGGTGCACGGCAAGGCCTCGCTGCTGCACAAGATGGCCGGCGACGACTGGCAGAAATTCGCCACACTGCGCGCCTTCTACGCCTTCATGTGGGGCTATCCCGGCAAGAAGCTGCTGTTCATGGGCCAGGAGTTTGCCCAGCGTTCCGAGTGGTCGGAAGCCCGCGCGCTCGACTGGGACCTGCTCGACCATGCGCCGCATGAGGGCATGCAACGCCTCGTCGCCGACCTCAACCGAACCTACCGCGCAAAGTCGGCCCTGCATGCGCGCGACTGCGAGCCGGAAGGTTTCGAGTGGCTGGTTGTCGAGGACAAGGAAAACTCGGTCACCGCCTGGCTGCGCAAGGCGCCCGGCGAAAACCCGGTCGCCGTCGTCGCCAATTTCACGCCGGTGCCCCATCATGAGTACCGCCTGCCCCTGCCCGCCGACGGCACGTGGCACGAAATCATCAACACCGACTCCGCCATCTATGGCGGATCGGGACTTGGCAATTTGGGCTTGGTCAAGGCGCAGGGAGGAGCCGCGCCGATCATGATCCCGCCACTCGCGACCCTCATGTTTGAGTTGGCCGCCGACACCCCGGGAGGGAACAACTGATGGAGAAGGAACGCATTTCACCGCTGGCGCGAAACGCCATGGCCTATGTTCTGGCCGGCGGGCGCGGCAGCCGCCTGCACGAGCTGACCGACCGGCGCGCCAAGCCCGCTGTCTATTTCGGCGGCAAGACGCGCATCATCGACTTCGCGCTGTCCAACGCCATCAATTCCGGCATCCGCCGCATCGGCGTCGCCACGCAATACAAGGCCCATTCACTGATCCGCCATCTGCAACGCGGCTGGAACTTTTTGCGGCCCGAGCGCAACGAGAGCTTCGACATCCTGCCGGCCAGCCAGCGCGTCTCCGAGACCCAATGGTACGAGGGAACGGCCGATGCCGTGTACCAGAACATCGACATCATCGCCGACTACGGGGCGGAATACATGGTCATCCTTGCCGGTGACCACATCTACAAGATGGACTACGAGCTGATGCTCCAGCAGCACGTCAATTCCGGGGCCGATGTCACCATCGGCTGCCTGGAAGTGCCGCGCAGCGAGGCCTCGGGTTTCGGCGTCATGAAGGTCGACGAAAACAGCACCATCGTCGATTTCGTGGAAAAGCCGGACAATCCGCCGGCGATCCCCGGCAATCCGGCCGTGTCGCTGGCCTCAATGGGCATCTATGTCTTCAACACGAAATTCCTCATCGCCGAACTGGAGCGCGATGCCGCCGACCCGGCCTCAAGCCGTGATTTTGGCAAGGACATCATCCCCTACATCGTGAAGCACGGAAAGGCGGTTGCCCACCGCTTCTCCGACAGCTGCGTGCGGTCATCTGCCGAGAACGAGGCCTATTGGCGTGATGTCGGCACGATGGACGCCTACTGGCAGGCCAATATCGACCTGACCGGAGTGCTGCCTGAACTGGACCTTTATGACCGGTCCTGGCCGATCTGGACCTATGCGGAAATCCGCCCGCCGGCCAAGTTCGTGCACAATGAGGACGGCCGGCGCGGCACCGCGGTCTCTTCGCTCGTCTCGGGCGATTGCATCATTTCCGGCGCAACGCTGCACAAGACGCTGCTCTTCACCGGCACGCTGGCCCGCTCCTATTCGCAACTGAACGAGGCCGTGGTTCTGCCCGAATGCGTGATCGGCCGCCACGCCCGCCTGTCGAAGGTCGTCATCGACCGTGGCGTGAAGATCCCGCACGGCCTTGTGGTCGGCGAGGATGCCGAGCTTGACGCCAGCCGCTTCCGCCGCACGGCCAGCGGCGTCTGCCTCATCACCCAGCCCATGCTCGACAAGGCAGGCCTCGTCTACGAATGAAAGTCCTTTCCGCCGCCTCCGAACTGCATCCCCTGATCAAGACCGGCGGTCTGGCCGATGTGGCCGGTGCCCTGCCGCTGGCCATGGCGGCCCAGGGCGTCACCATGACCTCGCTCCTTCCGGCCTATCCGCAGGTCCGCGAGAAGCTCGGCAAGGCTAGGCGCAAGACCGTGCATGTCTTCGAAGATCTGCTCGGCGCGCGCGCAGAGGTGCAGGCGGTGAAGCATGGCGGGCTCGAGCTGCTGCTTCTCGATGCGCCGGATTTTTTCACGCGCGCGGGCGGGCCTTATGGCGACGCCTCGGGCAGCGACCATTCGGATAATTGGCGCCGCTTTGCTGCCTTCTCCAAGGCTGCAGCCGATATCGCGCAGGGCGCCATCAAGGGCTACAGCCCGGACCTGCTGCACGTGCACGACTGGCAGGCCGGCCTGGCTCCGGCCTATCTGCGCTATTCCGGCAAGGCCGCGCCGCCCAGCGTCATCACCATCCACAATCTTGCCTTCCAGGGACAGTTCCCGGCCTCGGTTTTCGCCTCTCTCGGCCTGCCGCCGGAAGCCTGGTCGGTCGACGGGGTGGAATACTACGGCCACGTCGGCTTCCTGAAGGCCGGGCTTCAGGCGGCAACCGCCATCACGACCGTGTCGCCCACCTATGCGCAGGAAATCCGCACGGGCGAATTCGGCATGGGCCTCGACGGCCTCGTGAACCTGCGTTCGGGCGACCTCCACGGCATTGTCAACGGCATCGACACGATAGCCTGGAACCCGGAGACCGACCCGGCCCTCGCCTCCCCCTTCTCCGCGCGGTCGCTCGCCAAGCGCAAGGCGAACCGCCGCGCCGTCGAGAAGCGCTTCGGCCTCGACCATGACGGCACGCCCATCTTCTGCGTCATCACCCGGCTGACCTGGCAAAAGGGCATGGACGTGCTCGTCAATGCCATTGGCGCCATCGTGGAAACCGGTGCGCGCCTTGTCCTGCTCGGCTCCGGCGACAAGGCGCTGGAGGGCGCGATCCTGGCCGCCGCGCACCGCCACAAGGGTCGCGTCGGCGTCATCATCGGTTATGACGAGCCGCTTTCCCACCTGATGCAGGGCGGCTGCGACGCGATCCTCGTGCCGTCGCGCTTCGAGCCTTGCGGCCTGACCCAGCTTTGCGGACTGCGCTATGGCTGCATCCCGGTCGTCACCCGCACCGGCGGGCTGGCCGACACGGTGATCGACGCCAACCACGCCGCGACAGCCGCGGGCGTGGCAACGGGCGTACAATTTGCGCCGTTGAATGAGGCCTCGCTCATCGAGGCGGTGCACCGCACGATCCGGCTGCATGGCGATGCCAAGGCTTGGGCGACGATGCAGAAACGTGCCATGGCCACCGATGTCTCCTGGGACGGCAGTGCAGCCGATTATGCCCGGCTCTACACCTCGCTTCTGGCCGGCAAGGGGTGAACGCCGTGGCGGGCCTCGGCGGCCATCTTGGCGCAACCGTTGAAGCAGACGGAACTCGCTTTTCCGTCTTCGCGCCTGATGCAACGGCCCTCACCCTTTGCCTGTTCGATGGGGCAGACAGAGAGGACGTGCGCATTCCCATGGAGCGCACGCCGGACGGAATTTGGACAGCTGTCGTGCCTGGTATCGGCGCCGGGCAGCGCTACGGATATCGCGCTGGCGGCCCGTTTGATCCGGGCATGGGCTTCTGGTTCGATCCCGCCAAGCTGCTCGTGGACCCTTTTGCCACACGCATCGGCCACCCCTTCCGCCACGATCCGGCACTCGCGGCACTGCGCGGCGAAGGCCCGGACACGGCGGCGCTGGTGCCCAAGGCCGTGGTGGAGGCGCGAATGGAAGCAAGCCTTCCGCCGCCCCGCCTGTTCCGTGACGGCGGCCTGATCTACGAGGTGAATGCCCGCGGCCTGACCATGCTGCACCCGGATATCGCGGAATCGGACCGCGGAACGCTTCGCGCCCTCGCACACCCTGCCATGGTTGCACATTTCAAGGCGCTTGGCATCGATGCGGTGGAACTCATGCCCATTGCCGCCTGGATTGACGAGCGCCATCTGCCGCCGCTGGGCCTTTCCAACGCCTGGGGCTACAACCCCGTGACGCTGATGGCGCCGGACCCGCGCCTTGCACCGGGCGGCATGGCCGATCTCGCCCACCTGACAGCAACGTTGCGTGCCGACGGAATCGCCGTGATCCTCGATCTTGTCTTCAACCACACCGGCGAAAGCGACGTCCACGGCCCGGTCCTGTCGCTTCGCGGGCTCGCCAACAACCAGTCCTACCGGCATGACACGGACTACGAGCTTGTCAACGACACCGGCACGGGCAACACGCTCGACTGCGCATCGCCATTCGTGATCCGGCTGGTGCTGGATTCCCTCCGCTACTACGTGCTGGCCGGCGGTGTTGACGGTTTCCGCTTCGATCTGGCAACCGTGCTCGGACGCAATGAGAAAGGGTTTAGCCCGGATGCGCCGCTGCTCACCGCCATCCGCAACGATCCCGTTCTCCGCGACCGGGTGCTGATCGCCGAGCCGTGGGACATTGGTCCGGGCGGCTACCGGCTCGGCCAGTTCCCGCAGCCTTTCCTGGAATGGAACGACCGCTACCGCGACACGATCCGCCGCTTCTGGCGCGGCGATCCCGGAATGTTGGGCGCGCTCGCTTCTGCACTCGCCGGTTCGTCCGCCATCTTTGCCGGATCTGCCGCGCGCTCGGTCAATTTCATCGCCGCCCACGACGGCTTCACGCTGGCCGACCTGACGGCCTATGCGAGAAAGCACAACGAGGCCAATGGCGAGAACAACCGCGACGGCCATGGCGAGAACCTCTCCTGGAACCATGGCGTGGAAGGCCCGACCGAAGATCCGGATGTCAACGCAGCGCGTGATGCTGACCGCCGGGCACTCCTGACGCTCCTGTTTGCCTCGCGCGGCACGATCATGCTGACGGCGGGCGACGAATCCGGCCGCACCCAGCATGGCAACAACAACGCCTATTGTCAGGACAATGCGGATTTCTGGTTCGACTGGGCGGCGCGTGACAGGGCGCTGGAAGCCCATGCGGCGCTCCTTGCGGAAATCCGTCGCGAATGGCCGCATCTCGCCGGCCCGGACTTCCTGACCGGCACACCAAAGGACGGCTGGAACCATCCGGATGTGGCATGGCTCACCCCGCAGGGCCGTGACATGACACCTTCGGATTGGGAAGCACCGGAGGGCGGGGCAATCGCCATGCTCCTCGCCCATCCCGATGTGCCGGACGGACCCCGGCTCGCCATTCTCGTCAACCGGCACACGGAAACGACCCGATTTCGGCTCGATGACGGCAGCCATTGGCGCGATCTTGTCACCGGAACGGCGAACGGGGCGGACATCGCCTGCCCGCCCCGCTCGGTCCTGATATTGGGTGAGGTCACGCGGCGAGCCGGTTGATCCCCGCCCGCCACACGACCGTCAGCCCTTTGCCGGAAGCAGGAAGCCCGCGAAGAAATCCGCCAGCTCCGCCGTCGCATCCAGCGGCAGCACATGGGCAATATACTGATCCGGACGCACCACGATCATGCAGCCCTTGGTCCGGTCGATGCCGCGCATGTCGTAAATGTCTCCAACACCCTTGTGATCCACGCAGAACGCCTTTTCATGGTCCTGCAGGCCGAGCTTGCCCTTTTTCGGGATGAGCAGCGACGGCATGGAACCATAATCGAGCTGGTCGAAGGTCTGCTGGAAGACCGCGCGCACATCGATCACCGCGTCGATGTCCTCACCAGCGCGCGTATGGCGGCGCACCGGCGATCCGGCATCGGTTTCCAGCCAGTCGCACAGGTTCGCCATGGCAGAACCGGGCTTGCCGTTATCGCCAGCACCGGCAAAGGCGTAGATGCGCCAGCGGCCATCGGCTTCGGCCGCATGACCGAGCTGCATCTGCTTGGCATCGCCGAGACGGACCACCGGGGCCGAGTGGAAGCGGCGTCCGACCTCCTCGCCCGTGGCGAGCGATTGATGAACGGCCGACCCGATCAGCTTGGACTGGTCATATTTCACGGCAAGGCCGCCAGTGAATTCCAGGTTTTCCTTGAACTGCCGAACAATACGCGGCTCGCCGCCCACGTCGGCCGAGCTTTCGCCGGGCGGAGCCGACATGATGCGCGCCCATTCATGGTCGGTATCGACAAGGCGCTTGGCTTCCAGCCAGCGCTCGGCCGAATAGGAATGCAGCAGGCTCTTGTCGGCCCGGCCCTGAAACACGTGGGCAAGCTTCCAGCCAAGGTTGAACGTGTCCTGCATGGAGACGTTCATGCCCTGCCCCGCCTTCGGGCTGTGGGTGTGGCAGGCGTCGCCGGCGGTAAAGACGCGCGGGGTGCGCGTCGCCTTTTCGGCTTCCGGCACATCGTCGAAACGGTCGGTCATGCGGTGACCGATCTCATAAACAGACCACCACACCACTTCCTTAACATCGACCGTATAGGGCGCCATGATGCGGTTGGCCGCCGCGATGATGTGGTCCTTGGTCAGGTTGCGGTTGGCGACACGCTCATCCTCGTTCAGCTTGTCGAGTTCCACATACATGCGGAAGAGATAACCGCCTTCGCGCGGCAGGATGAGCACATTGCCCTCGTTGGCCGAGGCAATCAGGCACTTCTGGCGCACATCCGGAAAGTCGGTATTGGCGAGGATGTCCATCACACCCCAGGCCTGATGGGCGGCATCGCCGTGCAACTCGCCGCCGATGGCCTTGCGGACATTGGAGCGCGCACCATCGCAGCCGACCACGTAATTGGCGCGGATGGTCTTGCGCTGGCCCCAGTTGACGCCCGTATCCTCCAGCGTGACCGTGACGGGATGATCGTCCGTGGTGGGATCGACCGTCAGGTCCACCAGTGACCAGTTGTAGTCCACCGACAGGCGCGCGGGAGAATTTTCCATCACGTCAATGAAGAGCTGGTGCAGGCGCGCCTGGTTGATAAGGATGTGCGGCATTTCGGAGCTGTCATCCGCCACGTCCTGGACGCGACCGATGCGCTTGATATGGGACGGATTGGCCGGGTCCGGCATCCAGAAATTCGTCTGGTTGACCCAGTAGCTTTCGCGCTTGACCTTGTCGGCGAAGCCGAAGGCCTGGAACATTTCCATCGTGCGCGTGTTGATACCGTCTGCCTTGCCCTTTTCGATGTTGCAGGGGCTGGCTTCCACGATCATCGTGTCGATCTCGGGGAACTGCGAAAGCTGGGCGGCCAGGCAAAGGCCGGCCGGGCCGGTGCCTGCGATCAGCACATCCACCTTTTCCGGCAGCGGCGCATGCGGCGAGCGGTCGCGCCTGTTCGGGGCCGCATTTTTCAGGTCCGGATCACCGCCACGAAAACCCTGGTCGTAATACTGCATGTGTGTCTCCTCCCGGCGCTCTGGCCAATTTAATAAGTGTACATATTAAATCCCAGAAACCGGGCCCGGAGTCAAGATAGTTTTTGCACTTATCATTTTTGCATGTAATTGTCGGGCGAGATCAGGCGCTTGGTGCGAGGAGGAGCGGAAATGACGGCCAGTTCAAACATGCCGGGCCACCTGATCCGCCGGCTGCACCAGATTTCCACTCATGTCTTCACGCAGCGCCTGCGCGATGCAGGCCATGATTTCACGCCTGTGCAATTCTCGGCACTCGACGCGCTCTATCACAATCCGGGGGTGGATCAGGCAGGCCTTGCCGATGCCGTCGCGAAGGACCGGGCGACCATCGGGGCCGTCGTGGAGCGGCTGGAGCAGAAGGGCCTGCTGGAGCGCAGGCAGAACGAACAGGACCGCCGCGCGCGCATCCTGACCCTGACGGACAAGGGCACGCAAACCATCCGCGACCTGCTGCCACTGGTCGAGAGCTTGCAGGCCGACATCCTGCCGGGGCTCGATGAGGACGAGTATCGCCGCTTCGTCGAACTGGCGGCCAAGGCTGCCCATGCGGCCGGCGCGCTGCCGCCCGGATCCCGCTCCGGCGACGGCGACTGAGCGCGCACCTCCAGCCGGTCACCCAAAGCGCATCGGGAAACTCAGGCTGCCTTGACCGGACGCACCTTCGCGGCCGCCTCGCGCACGAGCGGCTGGAACAGCTCCGGCTGGCTTTCCAGCAGTTCAAAGAGCTGACGGCGCATGCGCGGCTCCCAGAAATCGCTCAAGTGCGCGGCGATCCCCGTGACGGCCTCATCATGCGGCCGGGTGGCAAAGAAGGTGGCGATCTGGTTCGCCATGCGGGCAAGCTTGTCAGGCGACATGCGGCAAGGCTCCTTCGCGGATACGGCCGGGATGGGTGAAGACTTCAAATTCGTTGCCGCGCACCACGGCGGCCAGCGTGATACCGGCCTGCCGCGCGGCATCAACGGCCAGCGCGGTGGGCGCGGACACCGCCAGCAAAAGACCGCAACCGGCACTGGCCGCCTTCTGAATGAGCTCGATGGACACACGGCTCGACAGGACGATCGCGCCCAGCTGGAGATCACCGGAAAAGGCACCGATGAGCTTGTCCAGCGCATTGTGGCGACCGACATCCTCGCGCAAAGCAACAAGCCCCTCACCCGGAATCCAGAACCCCGCGCCATGCACGGCCCGCGTCTGTGCATTCAGTGTCTGCGCCGCCACCATCGCGGCGGCTGCCGCTGCAATCTCCGCCGGGCTGATCGCAACCCGGGCCGCCACCGCCGGGACGGCGCGCATGGCCGCGTCGATGCTTTCCAGCCCGCACATGCCGCAGCCGACCGGCCCGGCCATGGCACGGCGGCGCGCGGCAAGCCGCGCCTCGGCATCCGCGGCAATGCGCAGCTGCACGTCAAAGCCGCGCTCCCCCTCAAGCACGGTCACGGCCTCGATCTCGCCGGGGTCAGCGGCAATGCCCTCGCTCAACGCAAAGCCGCGCGCAAGGTCCTCCAGATCGGAGGGCGACGCCATCATCACCGCGTGGGACACGCCATTGAAGCTGATCGCAACGGCGGCTTCCGCCGCCAGCACGCGCCGCCCGGCCGAAAACCGGCCGTCACGCCAGTCAAGCGGTGTCTCGGCGCGCGCCGTCTCCATCCCTATTCCGCCGCCTCGATACGGCGTGAACGCTCGCTCAGCGCCTCATAATCCTCCTGCCAGCCGGTGGGGCCGTTGGAGGGCGACACCTGCACCGCCGTCACCTTGTATTCCGGGCAATTGGTCGCCCAGTCCGAATAATCGGTGGTGATGACATTGGCCTGCGTGCCCGGATGATGGAAGGTCGTGTACACCACGCCCGGCGACACGCGATCCGTTATGACGGCCCGCAAGCTGGTCTCGCCCGAGCGGCTGGCGAGTTTCACCAGGTCGCCGTCCCGGATGCCGCGATTTTCCGCGTCATGCGGATGGATCTCCAGCACGTCCTGTCCATGCCAGACCACGTTATCGGTGCGCCGCGTCTGCGCCCCCACATTGTACTGGCTGAGAATGCGCCCGGTCGTCAGCAGCAGCGGGAAGCGCGGACCGGTCTTCTCGTCGGTTGCCACGTAATCGGTGCGGATGAACCGGCCCTTGCCGCGCACGAACCCGTCGATATGCATCAGCGGCGTGCCTTCCGGCGCGTGGTCATTGCAGGGCCATTGCACAGACCCTTTCTCTTCCAGCAGCGCGTAGGTGACATTGGCAAAGCTCGGCGTGGTCGCCGCAATCTCCGCCATGATCTCGGAAGGATGCGTGTAGCGCCAGTTCGCGCCGCAGGCATTGGCCAGCATCTGGGTCACCTGCCAGTCCTCATGGCCGTTCCTCGGCGCCATCACCTTTCGCACGCGGTTGATGCGCCGCTCGGCATTGGTGAAGGTTCCGTCCTTTTCCAGAAAGGTCGAGCCCGGCAGGAAGACGTGGGCGTAATTGGCCGTCTCGTTCAGGAACAGGTCATGGACGATGACGCACTCCATCGCGGCCAGCCCCGCCGAGACATGCTTGGTGTCCGGGTCCGACTGGAGGATGTCCTCGCCCTGGCAGTAGAGCGCCTTGAACGTGCCATCGACGGCGGCATCCAGCATGTTGGGGATGCGCAGACCCGGCTCGTCTGAGATCGCGACGCCCCACATTTCCTCGTAAATCGCGCGCACATCGGCGTTCTTCACATGGCGGTAGCCCGGCAGCTCATGCGGGAACGAACCCATGTCGCAGGAGCCCTGCACATTGTTCTGGCCGCGCAGCGGGTTCACGCCGACGCCCGGCCGCCCGATATTGCCGGTCAGCATGGCAAGGTTGGCAATGCCGATGACCGTCGTCGAGCCCTGGGAATGCTCCGTGACGCCAAGCCCGTAATAGATCGCGCCGTTGCCGCCCGTGGCAAAGAGGCGGGCTGCGGCGCGCAATTCGGCTGCCGGCACGCCGGTCGGCGCTTCGGTCGCCTCCGGGCTGTTCGCCGGATCAGCGGCGAATTCCGCATAGTCCTGGAACTCGTCCCAGTCACAGCGGGTGCGGATGAAGTCCTCGTCCATCAGCCCTTCGGTGACGATGACATGGGCGAGCGCCGTGACCACAGCGACGTTTGTGCCGGGTTTGAGCGCCAGATGGTGCGACGCGCGAATATGCGGACTTTTCACGAGGTCGATGCGGCGCGGATCGATGACGATCAGCTTGGCCCCCTGCCGCAGCCGCTTCTTCAGCCGCGACGCGAAAACCGGATGGCCGTCCGTCGGGTTGGCCCCGATGACGATGACGACATCGGTCTCTTCGACGGAATCGAAATCCTGCGTGCCGGCCGACGTGCCGAAGGTCTGGCCGAGGCCGTAGCCGGTCGGCGAGTGGCAGACGCGCGCGCAGGTGTCGGTGTTGTTGTTGCCGAACACGGCACGCGTCAGTTTCTGGACGAGATAGGTTTCCTCGTTGGTACAGCGCGACGAGGTGATGACGCCGACGGCATCCTTGCCGTGCTTCTGCTGGATGGCGCGGATGCGTCCCGCGGCAAAGCCCAGCGCCTCGTCCCACGACACTTCGCGCCACGGCTCGCCGATGGTCTCACGGATCATCGGGTTCAGGATGCGGTCGCGGTGCGTCGCATAGCCATAGGCAAACCGGCCCTTGACGCAGGAATGGCCGCGATTGGCCTTGCCATCCTTCCACGGCACCATGCGCACCAGTTCGTCGCCGCGCATCTCGGCCTTGAAGGAGCAGCCCACGCCGCAATAGGCGCAGGTGGTGACCACCGAATGCTCCGGTTGGCCGATCTCGATGACCGACTTTTCCGTCAGCGTGGCGGTCGGGCATGCCTGCACGCAGGCCCCGCAGGAAACGCATTCGCTTTCGAGGAAGGCTTCGTGCATGCCGGGCGACACGCGGCTGTCAAAGCCCCTGCCCTCGATGGTCAGCGCGAAGGTGCCCTGTACCTCCTCGCAGGCCCGCACACAGCGCGAGCAGACGATGCATTTCGACGGATCATAGGTGAAATACGGGTTGGATTCATCCTTCGGCATCCATTGCGCATTGATGGAGCCGGACGTGTCGCGCGCCTTCACATGGTTGCCGCCCTCGTAACCGTAGCGCACGTCGCGCAGGCCGACCGCACCCGCCATGTCCTGAAGTTCGCAATCGCCATTGGCCGCACAGGTCAGGCAATCGAGCGGATGGTCGGAGATGTAAAGCTCCATCACCCCCTTGCGCAGCTGCTTCAGCCGCCCGGTCTGCGTATGGACGACCATGCCGTCGGCCGCCGGCGTGGTGCAGGAGGACGGAGTTCCGTTACGCCCCTCGATTTCCACCAGGCAGAGGCGGCA
>JACKJW010000002.1 GCA_020637755.1 Brucellaceae bacterium
GTGACGTCGAACAACCTCGTCCAGATGTTCTTCGGCTGGGAGGGTGTCGGTCTCGCCTCCTATCTGCTGATCGGCTTCTGGTACAAGAAACCTTCCGCCAATGCCGCGGCAATCAAGGCCTTCGTCGTCAACCGCGTCGGCGATTTCGGCTTCGCGCTCGGCATTTTCGGCGTCTTCGTTCTGTTCGGTTCGATCAATCTCGACACCGTCTTCGCCAACGCCGCGACCTTCCTGCCGGTCGAAGGCGCCGCGCATGGCGATGTCGCGCTGAACTTCCTCGGCTACGCGCTCGACCCGCATGCCGCGCTTAACATCGTCTGCCTGCTGCTTTTCATGGGCGCGATGGGCAAGTCGGCTCAGGTGCCGCTGCACACCTGGCTGCCGGACGCGATGGAAGGCCCGACGCCTGTCTCGGCGCTGATCCATGCCGCGACCATGGTGACCGCCGGCGTGTTCATGCTGGCGCGCCTGTCGCCGCTGTTCGAACTCGCGCACACCACGCTTCTGGTGGTCACATTCATCGGCGCTCTGACGGCGTTCTTCGCTGCCACGGTCGGCCTCGTGCAGAACGACATCAAGCGCGTGATCGCATATTCGACCTGCTCGCAGCTGGGCTACATGTTCGTGGCGATCGGCCTTGGCTTCTATTCCGCCGCGATCTTCCACCTGTTCACCCATGCCTTCTTCAAGGCGCTGCTCTTCCTTGGTTCCGGCTCGGTCATTCACGCCGTGTCCGACGAGCAGGACATGCGCAAGATGGGCGGCCTGCGAAAGCTCATTCCGACCACCTACTGGATGATGATCATCGGCACGGTCGCGCTGACCGGCCTCGGCATTCCGGGCACGCTGATCGGCACCGCTGGCTTCTTCTCCAAGGACATCATCATCGAGAGCACCTTTGCATCGCACAGCCCGGTTTCCGGCTTTGCCTTCACCCTGCTCGTGGTGGCCGCCTTCTTCACCAGCTTCTACTCCTGGCGCCTGATCTTCATGACCTTCCATGGCAAGCCGCGCGCCACCGCCGACGTGATGCACCACGTGCATGAATCGCCGCCGGTCATGCTGGTGCCGCTCTTCGTTCTGGCCACTGGCGCCCTGCTCGCAGGCGTGGTGTTCCACGACAATTTCTTCGGCCACCACTACATGGAGTTCTGGAAGGGCGCGCTCTTCACGGGCAAGGAAAACGAGGTTCTGGAGCACTTCCACCATGTGCCGACCCTGGTGAAGCTGTCGCCCTTCATTGCCATGGTGCTTGGCTTTGCCCTGGCCTGGCTCTTCTACATCCGTTCTCCCGAAGCGCCCAAGCGGCTGGCCGAGCGCCATCATGGCCTTTACCAGTTCCTGCTCAACAAGTGGTACTTTGACGAGCTCTACGACTTCCTCTTCGTCCGTCCGGCCATGTGGCTCGGCAAGTTCCTGTGGAAGAAGGGTGATAGCGCGGTCATCGACGGGCTTGGACCCGACGGCATTGCCGCGCGCGTCACGGATATCACCGGCCGCGTCGTGAAACTCCAGTCCGGCTACCTCTACCATTACGCCTTTGCGATGCTGATCGGCGTCGCGGCGCTTGTCACCTGGATGATGCTCGGGAGCGCCTTCTGATGTCTGATTGGCCCATCCTTTCGCTGGTCACCTTCCTGCCGCTGGTCGGCGCAGCCCTGATCCTGTTCATCCGGGATGAGGGCTATGGACGCCGCAACATCCGCAATGTTGCGCTGCTGACCACTGTCTTCACCTTCATCTTCTCGCTCTTCATCTGGACCGGCTTCGACAATTCGGCGCGCGGCTTCCAGATGGTCGAGGAGGCTGCCTGGCTTGGCGGCGGCATTTCCTACCGCATGGGTGTCGACGGCATTTCCATGCTCTTCGTCATCCTGACGACCTTCCTGATGCCCATTGCCATCCTTGCAAGCTGGGAAGCGGTGGAAAAGCGCGTCAAGGAATACATGATCGCCTTCCTGATCCTGGAAGCGCTGATGATCGGTGTCTTCTGCGCGCTGGATCTCGTGGTCTTCTACGTGTTCTTTGAAGCCGGCCTCATCCCGATGTTCATCATCATCGGCGTGTGGGGCGGCAAGCGCCGCGTCTATGCCTCCTTCAAGTTCTTCCTCTACACGCTGCTCGGCTCGGTGCTGATGCTGCTGGCCATCATGGCCATGTACTGGGATGCCGGCACCACCTCGATCCCGGAGCTCATGGCGCATGATTTCCCGGTCAACATGCAGACATGGCTGTGGCTGGCCTTCTTCGCTTCGTTCGCGGTGAAGATGCCGATGTGGCCGGTCCACACCTGGCTGCCCGATGCCCACGTGGAAGCGCCGACCGCCGGTTCGGTCATCCTGGCCGCGATCCTGCTAAAGATGGGCGGCTACGGCTTCCTGCGCTTCTCGCTGCCGATGTTCCCGAATGCTTCGGACATGTTCCAGCCGCTGGTCTTCACGCTTTCGGTGGTTGCCATCATCTACACCTCGCTGGTCGCGCTGCGGCAGGAGGACATCAAGAAGCTGATCGCCTATTCATCGGTCGCCCACATGGGTTACGTGACCATGGGCATCTTTGCGATGAACGCGCAGGGCATCCAGGGCGCGCTGTTCCAGATGATCAGCCACGGCTTCGTGTCCGGGGCGCTCTTCCTCTGCGTTGGCGTTGTCTATGACCGCATGCACACCCGCGAGATCGCGGCCTATGGCGGCCTCGTCAACAACATGCCGAAATATGCCGTGGTGTTCCTCATCTTCACCATGGCCAATGTCGGCCTGCCGGGCACGTCCGGCTTCATCGGCGAGTTCCTGACCCTGCTCGGCGTCTTCAAGGTCAACAGCTGGGTGGCCTTCTTCGCCACCACCGGCGTGGTCCTGTCGGCAGCCTATGCCCTCTGGCTCTATCGCCGGGTGATCTTCGGCAAGCTCGACAAGGAAAGCCTGAAGGGCATGCTCGACCTGACCACCCGCGAAAAGGTCATCCTCTATCCGCTGGTGGCGCTGACCATCTTCTTCGGCGTCTATCCCGCGCCGATCTTTGATGTGACGCAGGTCTCCGTCGACTCGCTCATCAACGAAATCACCGCCTCCATCGATGCCGTCGTCACGACGGCCTCGGTTGCGAACTGACAAAGGGCACCCACGGTCATGACGGCAGATCTCGCACAAAGCCTTTCGCTGATCGGCCCCGAGCTCATTGTCACGCTCGGCGCCATCTTCCTGCTGATGCTCGGCGTCTATTCCGGCACACGCGGCACCTCCATGGTTTACGGGCTGGCGGTTGCCATCCTGATCGCTGCGCTTGCCTGGCTGGTGCTGTTCGGTGACACGGGCAAGGCCTTCAACGGGGCCTTCGTGGCCGATCCCTTCGCCAAGATCATGAAGGTCCTGTCGCTGGTCGGTTCGGTCGTGGCGCTGGTCATGTCGGTCGGCTTCGCCAAGGCGGAAAAGTTCGACAAGTTCGAGTTCCCGGTCCTCGTCATGCTGTCGACACTCGGCATGATGCTGATGATCTCGGCCAACGACATGCTGGCCCTTTATCTGGGCCTCGAACTGCAATCGCTGGCGCTTTATGTCGTCGCCGCCTTCAACCGCGATTCCGTGCGTTCCACCGAAGCCGGCCTGAAGTATTTCGTGCTCGGCGCCCTGTCGTCAGGCATGCTGCTCTACGGCATCAGCCTGGTCTACGGCTTCACCGGCCATACCGGCTTTGATGCCATCGCGCAGGAAATTTCCGGCGGTGGCCGCCAGCTTGGCCTGGTCTTCGGCCTGGTCTTCATTCTCGCCGGTCTTGCGTTCAAGATTTCCGCCGTGCCCTTCCACATGTGGACGCCGGACGTCTACGAAGGCGCGCCGACGCCGGTGACGGCGTTCTTCGCCTCCGCGCCGAAGATGGCCGCCATGGCACTGTTCGTCCGTGTTGTTGCCGGTGCCTTCGAACCCATGCATGCCGACTGGCAACAGGTGATCGTCTTCATCTCGATTGCGTCCATGGCGCTCGGTGCCTTCGGTGCCATCGGCCAGCGCAACATCAAGCGCCTGATGGCCTATTCCTCCATCGGCCATATGGGCTTTGCGCTGGTGGGCCTTGCCGCCGGAACGCTGGCGGGCGTGCAGGGCGTCGTCATCTACATGATCATCTATCTGGTCATGACGCTCGGCACCTTCGCCTTCATCCTCGCCATGCGGCGCAAGGAGGGCAATGTGGAACAGATCGATGATCTGGCCGGTCTCGCCGCCACCAACCCGGTCATGGCGACCATCCTGACCATCCTGATGTTCAGCCTCGCGGGCATTCCGCCGCTGGCCGGTTTCTGGGCCAAGTGGTCGGTGTTCCTCGCGGCCATCGAGGCCAATCTGTTCACGCTCGCCATCATCGGCGTGCTGGCCTCCGTCGTCGGCGCCTTCTACTACCTGCGCGTCATCAAGCTGATGTGGTTCGATGAGCCGGCCGGAAAGCTGCAGCCCATCGCTGGCGAGCTCGGCCTTGTGCTTGGCGTGTCGGGTGTCTTCACGCTGCTCTACATCCTCTTTGCCGGCCCGGTCGGCAATGTTGCCCAGGCCGCGGCGCGCAGCTTCTTCTGATCGCGTGACGGCAAACCTTCCTGAGACCCCGTTTCCGGGGCATTGGCGCCACATCGCACTCGGCGATGTGGCGTCAACCAATTCCGAGGCCATGCAACGTGCGCTCGACGGCGACCCCGGCGGTCTGTGGATCACGGCGCAACGGCAGATGCAGGGCAGGGGCCGCCGCGGCCGCCCATGGGCGTCGGAAGCGGGCAATCTCTACGCCTCGCTCCTGTTGGTCGACCCTGCACCCGTCGAACGCATCGGCACGTTGCCCCTCGTTGCCGCGCTCGCCGTCTACAATGCGCTGCGCCCGCTCTTTGCAGCCGTGCCGCAGGCGCTCGCCATCAAGTGGCCGAACGATGTCCTGATCGATGGCGCCAAGGTCAATGGCATCCTGCTGGAAAGCACGGCGCTGCCCACCGGACAGCTTGCCGTGGTGATCGGCTGCGGAATCAATTGCACCCACCACCCCGGGAATCCACTCTATCCGGCGACCGACCTGAAGGCCTGCGGCTTCGACATCCCACCCGAGCGCATGTTTCCCGCGCTGGCGGCGAGCTGCGCACGCGAGTTGGAACGCTGGGACCGGGGCAGGGGCTTCGGACTGATCCGCGAGGATTGGCTTCGCGCCGCCCGTGGCCTCGGCCAGCCGATCCGCATCAACATGGCCGACCGCGTCCTGGAAGGCCGGTTTGCCGATCTGGACAGCCGCGGCTATCTTCTGCTTGAAGACGCCTCCGGCTCCATCACGCCCGTTTCTGCGGGCGACCTGTTTTTCAACTCCTGACGAAAGCACCCCATGACGGTCAACGACAGCAACGAACTCGTCTTCGCGCCCTTGGGCGGCGTCGGCGAAATCGGCATGAACTTCGCCCTCTACGGCTTCGGCCCGGCGGCGAAGCGCGAATGGATCATCGTCGATTGCGGCGTCACCTTTCCGGGCCCCGACCTGCCCGGCGTCGATCTGGTGCTTCCCGATACCAAGTTCATCGAGAACGAGGTGAAAAACCTCGCCGGCATGATCATTACCCACGCCCATGAAGACCATTGCGGCGCCATTCTCGATATCTGGCCAAAACTTGGCTGCGCTGTCTGGATGTCGCCCTTTACCGCTGGTCTGCTGGAGGCCAAGCGCGAGAGCGAATACCAGCGGGTGAAGGTGCCGATCCGCATCTTCAAGCCGCGCCAGGCCTTTGATGTAGGTCCGTTCCGCATCGAGCCGGTGCCGGTGACCCACTCAATCCCCGAACCCTATTCGCTCGCTATCACCACACCGCTCGGCACGGTCATCCACACCGGCGACTGGAAGTTCGATGCCGAACCCGCCATCGGTCCGCTGACCGACAAGCCACGCCTCACCGAACTGGGCGACAAGGGCGTGCTGGCGCTCATCTGCGATTCCACCAATGCCATGGTCGAGGGCGAAAGCCCGACCGAGCATGAGGTCAACGAGAGCCTGCGCAAGATCATCGAGCGCGAGCCGGGCCGCGTCATCATCACCACCTTCTCCTCCAATGTGGGGCGCATCCGCTCCATCGCCGAGGCCGCGCGCGATGCCGGCCGCAAGCTGCTCGTGCTCGGCCGATCCATGAAACGCGTCATCGAGGTGGCGGGCGATCTCGGTTACCTTGACGGCCTGCCGGAGTTTCTGGCGGAGGAGGATTACGGCTACCTGCCGCGCGAAAATGTCGTGGTGTTGTGCACCGGCAGCCAGGGTGAGCCGCGCGCAGCCCTCTCCAAGCTGGCGCGCGACGAAATGCGCAATGTCCATGTGACGGCAGGCGACACGGTCATCTATTCCTCGCGCACCATTCCGGGCAACGAGAAGGCCATTCTCGAAATCAAGAACCAGCTCATCGAAAAGGGCGTGAAGATCATCGAGGACCGCGACGAACTGGTCCATGTTTCCGGCCATCCCCGCCGTGGCGAGTTGCGCGAAATGTATCGTCTGGTCCGCCCGGAAATCGCCGTGCCCGTGCATGGAGAGGCGGCCCATCTGGTGGCCCATGCTTCGTTGGCGTCTGGCGAAGGCATCGGTCAGGTTGCCAGCGTGCGCAACGGTGATCTGCTGCGTCTCGCGCCGGGCCTCGCCGAGATCGTCGGTGAAGTGCATCACGGCCGCACTTTCAAGGATGGCAATCTCTACGGCAACGATCAGGAGATCGGCGTGCGCGACCGCCGCAAGCTCTCCTTCGCAGGCCATGTCTGCTTCAACGTCATCCTCGACAACAAGTACGACCTGCTGGACGATCCCGACATCGAGGCCATCGGCCTGCCGGAAATGGATGGGCAGGGCGAATATCTGGAAGACCGGCTGATGGAAGCCGCCGTCGGTGCCATCGAGAGCATCCCGCGCGCCAAGCGCAAGGACCTCGATCTGGTGGCCGAAAGCGCGCGCCGTGCCATCCGCGCCGAGGCCCGCGATGTCTGGGGCAAGAAGCCCATCGTCACCGTGTTCGTATCCAGGGTTTGAGGGCGACGGCCTCCCCCAGGATGGGGGAGATCGCCGGCCGGGCGAAAGCGCAAGGTTGGCGGGCCGGGGTGGTTGACAGGCCGGGCCAGACATTCCGCCACTCCGCTCGCGACGCTCCCTCAGTGGGGAAGAACAAGCCCTCATCCATCCTGCGCATTTACACGCGGTGCGCCGCAGCCTATTCCGGTCTGAACGAAACCTTGCCAAGCGGAGACCTGTCCATGCTCGGACGCCTGAACCATGTCGCCATCGCCGTACCGGACCTTGCTGCGGCAACCGCTACCTACCGCGATACGTTGGGCGGCAAGGTGACCGCGCCGCAGACCCTGCCGGAGCACGGTGTCACGGTCGTGTTTGTCGATCTCGGCAACACCAAGGTGGAACTGCTGGAACCGCTGGGCGAGACGTCCCCCATCGCCGCCTTTCTGGCCAAGAACCCGTCGGGCGGCATGCACCATGTCTGCTACGAGGTGGATGACATCATCGTGGCGCGCGACCGGCTGAAGGCAGAAGGTGCGCGCGTTCTGGGCGACGGCGAGCCGAAGATCGGCGCCCACGGCAAGCCGGTGCTCTTCCTGCACCCGAAGGATTTTTTGGGCACGCTGGTGGAGCTGGAACAGGTCTGACCGGCACCGGTTCGCACCGTGCGGCACGGGCAGGGCGCTAGCCGCGCCCAATTGTCCGTTGGACTTTTGAAGCCACAAGGCCCATATGAGCGCGAAAGCCGGGCAGCCGGCGCAAGCAAGTCGGGGAAATGCCGATGACCTGGGTCTCCTGGTTGGCCATCTATTTCATCTTGTGGTGGGGAACACTCTTCGTGGTGATCCCCTTTTCCCTGCGCACGCAGGATGAGGATGGTGACGTCACGCTCGGCACCGTCGCCAGCGCACCGCGCGACAACCACATGCGCCGCGTCTTCCTGCGCACCACCATCGTGTCAGCGCTGGTCTTCGCAGCCTATCTGGGAGTCACGCGCGGCCTCGGCCTCAGCTTTGACGACATCCCGCGCATCGTGCCGGACTACGTGAACCGCCAGGGCTGATTTACATATCCGGCTATGCAATGCCGGAATTCAGGCAAAAAAAAGCAAGGCACGAAGCCTTGCTGATCAGTTACGCGTCGACCCGTACCCTATACGGTGGCTGCGATTGACCGCGCCTGGATCACATCCTCCCAAGACTTTGACCGCGTTCCGGTGCGGATTGTTTCGTCCGCCCCTGTTTTGTGAGGGCACATTAGCCAATTGCGTGCCCGCTTGTCACGCGAAATGTGCAAGCATATCATGCAATTGAATGTTGCGATGCACAATTTTGAGGCAGCCGCGCGGTGCGGTGCGGCGGGTTTCCATTTTGCCACGAAATGGCTATGAAGCGCTGGCAAATGCGCAAGATGGCCACAGCGCCGCGATTCTGCGCCCCGCCCAATTCTCCAAGGGAATTTCCCCATGCGTCTGTCGCGCTACTTCCTGCCCATCCTCAAGGAAAACCCTCGCGAGGCCGAGATCGTCTCGCACCGGCTGATGCTGCGCGCCGGCATGATCCGCCAGCAGTCGGCCGGCATTTTTTCGCTGCTGCCGCTGGGCCTGAAGGTTCTCAACAAGGTCACCCGGATCATCCGCGAGGAACAGAACCGGGCAGGGGCCATCGAGATCCTCATGCCGACCATCCAGTCGGCCGAGCTGTGGCGCGAGAGCGGCCGCTATGACGACTACGGCAAGGAAATGCTGCGCATTGAGGACCGCCACGAGCGCGACATGCTGTTCGGCCCGACCAACGAGGAAATGGTCACCGACATTTTCCGCTCCTACGTGAAGTCCTACAAGGACCTGCCGCTGAACCTCTATCACATCCAGTGGAAGTTCCGCGACGAGGTGCGTCCCCGCTTCGGCGTCATGCGCGGGCGTGAATTCCTGATGAAGGATGCCTATTCCTTCGATCTTGACTATGAGGCGTCCAGGGCCGCCTACAACCGCATGTTCGTCTCCTACCTGCGCACCTTCGAGCGTATGGGCATGAAGGCGATTCCCATGCGCGCCGACACCGGCCCAATCGGCGGCAATCTTTCGCACGAGTTCATCATCCTGGCCGACACCGGCGAATCGGAAGTGTTCTGCCATTCCGATTTCATGGAGATGAAGGCGCCGGGCGCTGACACGGATTTCTCAAACGACGCCGAGATTGCGGCCATCGTTGATCAATGGACTGCGCCTTATGCCGCGACCGACGAGATGCATGACGAAGCGGCCTGGGCTGCCATTCCCGCTGCCGAGCAGAAGAATGCGCGCGGCATCGAAGTGGGCCACATCTTCCATTTCGGCACAAAGTATTCCGAGCCGATGGGCGCAAAAGTGACCGGCCCGGATGGCAAGGATCATTATGTCTCCATGGGCTCCTACGGCATCGGCCCGACGCGCGTGATCGCCGCCATCATCGAGGCAAGCCATGATGAGAACGGCATCATCTGGCCGGATGCGGTGGCCCCCTTCGAGATGTCCGTCATCAACATGAAACCGGGCAATGCCGAGTGCGACGCCGCCTGCGAAAAGGTCTATGGCGAGCTGACAGCTGCGGGACGCGATGTGCTCTATGATGACACCGACAAGTCCGCCGGCCAGAAATTCGCCACCCATGACCTGATCGGTGTGCCGTGGCAGATCATCGCGGGCCCGCGCGCCGTCGCCAATGGCGAGGTCGAGGTGAAGAACCGCAAGACCGGCGAGCGTGAGACCATGCCCATCGAGGCGGCCATCGCCCGTTTCGGCAAGGCGTCCGCATGAGCCAGCCGGACGCCATTCCGTCCGGTGCCGGGCCGTTTTCGGCCTTCGAGCGCATGGTGGCGCTGCGCTACCTGCGCTCGCGGCGCAAGGAGACCATTGTCTCCGTCATCGCGCTGATCTCGTTTATCGGCATCATGCTGGGGGTCGCCACGCTCATCATCGTCATGGCGGTGATGAACGGTTTCCGCGAGGAACTGGTGGAGCGCATCCTCGGCACCAACGGCCATGTCGTCCTGCAACCCATCGACAGTCCGCTGACCGATTTTGACGCCGTTGCCAAGCGCATCGAGGCACTGGACGGCGTCAAATACGCGCTGCCCGTGGTGGAGGGGCAAGCGCTGGCTTCGGGTCGCGTCGGCGCTGGCACCGGCGCTCTGGTGCGCGGCGTGCGTGACGAGGATTTCGACCGGTTGGAACTGGTGAAGAACAACGTCAAGCAGGGCACCTTCGCCAATTTCGCCCAAGCCGGCGGGCTCGCTATCGGCACCCGCATGGCGGAAAATCTCGGGCTTGGCATTGGCGACCTGCTGACGCTGGTCTCCCCGGAAGGCGACGTCACGCCGCTTGGCACCACGCCCCGCGTCAAAGCCTATCCGGTGACGGCCATCTTCGAGATCGGCATGTCGGAATATGATGCCTCGATCATCTATATGCCGCTTGCCGAGGCGCAGCTGTATTTCAACCAGGACGACAAGGTCCAGTCGATCGAGATATTCCTGAAGGATGCCGACACGGTGGACGCCATTCGTCCGGAGATCGAACTGGCGGCTCAGCGGCAGGTGTTCCTGACCGACTGGCGCCAGCGCAACAAGTCCTTCTTCTCCGCCCTCCAGGTGGAGCGCAACGTGATGTTCATGATCCTCACCTTGATCGTGCTTGTCGCCGCGCTGAACATCATTTCCGGCCTCATCATGCTGGTGAAGGACAAGGGCCGCGACATTGCCATCCTGCGCACCATGGGGGCATCGTCCGGTTCGGTGCTGCGCATCTTCATGATGACGGGCGCGGCCATCGGCATCACCGGCACCATCGGCGGGGTGATCCTCGGCCTGGTCGTCTGCTGGAACATCGAATCGATCCGCCAGTTCTTCTCCTGGCTGTCGGGCACCACGATCTTCGATCCGAACCTCTATTTCCTGAGCCAGCTCCCGGCCAAGATCGATGCGGGCGAAACGGTCTCCGTCGTCATCATGGCGCTGACACTTTCCTTCATCGCCACCATCCTTCCCGCCTGGCGGGCCGCCCGGATCGATCCGGTCGATGCGCTGAGGTACGAGTGATGGCCGGTGCGCTGGAACTGAAGGCGGTCAGCCGCCACTACGAGCAGGGAGGCAAGCGCCTCGTCATTCTGGAGCAGTGCGATTTCTCCATCCGACCCGGTGAGATGGTGGCGCTGGTTGCGCCCTCCGGCGCGGGCAAATCCACGCTGCTGCATACCGCAGGCTTGCTGGAACGCCCGGATGGCGGCGAGGTGATGCTGAACGGGCGCGCCTGCGGCAGGTTGAGCGACGATCAGCGCACCGCCATCCGCCGCAACGACATCGGCTTCGTCTACCAGTTCCATCACCTGCTGCCGGAATTTACCGCGCTGGAAAACATCATGATGCCGCAGCTTGTCGCCGGTCTGGCCAAGGGCGAAGCGGCAGAGCGCGCCCAGCAATTGCTGGACTACATGAAGGTCGGACATCGCGCCGCCCATCGCCCGTCCGAACTGTCGGGCGGTGAGCAGCAGCGCGTCGCCATTGCCCGCGCCGTCGCCAACGCGCCCTATGTTCTGCTCGCCGACGAGCCAACCGGCAATCTTGATCCTGTCACGTCCTCCTATGTCTTCGAGGCGCTGGAGGCGCTGGTGCGCAATTCCGGCCTGTCGGCGCTGATCGCCACCCACAATCACGAACTGGCCGGCCGCATGGACCGCCGCGTGACGCTGAAGGACGGCAAGGTCGTCGAGTTCTGAGGCGACAGGCCCAGGCCGGCATTCACACATCCTTAACCAACGAAACGCGGATAACGGGGAAATATGTTCCTGTTCTGTTTTCATGCTTGCGCAGGAACAAAAACGGAACTACAAGAGAGAACAGAAAACGAACACGAGGGAGTTTCGTGCCATGACCGAGATCGTGCAGGACGTGTTTTCGCTGGTTTCCGTTTCGCTTTTCATCGTCGCATCGGCCATGTGGATCGGCGCCTTCTGAGGCAGATGCCCTTGGCCGGTTCAACCGGCCAGTCCCGCCAGCAGCCACATTCGGGTTACGGCTGCGCCCGCAACGGACGGGGGCGGGGGATAACGGGGACGGGGCGGCCGATCCGCCCCTCCCGGAGACTGCAAGTCTGGACTTGAGTGCCTGCGCGTCCGATGATCCCGCTTCGTTCAAGGGGATTCGGATAGAGGCAGATGGTTCAGGCGGCGGACAGCGGGAAGATTTTCATCCACCTGCGCGTCCATTCCCAATATTCGCTGCTGGAAGGCGCCTTGCCGCTTGGCAAGATCATCGGCCATGCGGTGAAGGATCAGGCTCCGGCCATCGCGGTGACGGACACGAACAACCTGTTCGGCGCACTGGAATTTGCGCAGAAGGCCACCAAGGACGGCGTGCAGCCGATCATCGGCTGCCAGCTTTCGGTTGATTTTGCCGACCGGGAGGGCGAGGCGGGCAGGGGCCATCCGCGCAGGCCTGAGGTGCTGCCGTCGCTGGTGATGATTGCGGCCAGCCGCGAGGGCTATGCCAATCTCGTGCGCCTTGTCAGCCGGGCCTATCTGGCGACGGGCGACGGCGAGCCGGTCCATGTGCGCCCCGAATGGCTGGAGGAGCTGGCCGAAGGGGTGATCTGTCTCACTGGCGGGCCGGACGGTCCCGTCGGGCGGGAGTTGAAATCCGGCCACGCGCAGCTTGCCGAGGCGCGGCTGACACGCCTCAAGGCAATCTATGGCGACCGTCTTTACGTCGAGCTTCAGCGCTGCCGTGGCCATGACCGCGCGCTGGAAGCCGCAACGCTCGATCTCGCCTATGCCCACGAACTGCCGCTTGTCGCCACCAACGAGGCCTTTTTTCCAGCCCGCGATGACTATGACGCCCATGACGCGCTGATCGCCATTGCCGAAGGCACGGTGATCGCGGTGGACGAGCGCCGCAAGCTGACACCCGACAATTACCTGCGCAGCCAGGCGGAAATGGCGGAGCTTTTCGCCGACCTGCCGGAAGCCATCGCCAACACGGTCGAGATTGCCCGGCGCTGCCATTATTTCACCGAGACCCGCGCGCCCATCCTGCCGCGCTTCACCGGCGGTGATCTCGACGATGCCGATGCGGTGGTGGCCGCCGAGGCCACCGAATTGCGGCGCCAGGCGGTGGACGGGTTGAAGGCCCGCCTTGATGCACAGGGCCTGTCGCCAGGCTACACGGTCGAGGATTACGGGAAGCGCCTCGACTACGAGCTCGGCATCATCGAGCGCATGAAGTTTCCGGGCTACTTCCTCATCGTGGCGGATTTCATCAAATGGGCCAAGCAGCAGGATATCCCGGTCGGGCCGGGCCGCGGCTCGGGCGCGGGCTCGCTGGTCGCCTGGGTGCTGACCATCACCGACATTGACCCGCTGCGCTTCTCGCTTCTCTTCGAGCGTTTCCTGAACCCGGAACGCGTGTCGATGCCCGACTTCGATATCGATTTCTGCCAGGACCGCCGCGAAGAGGTGATCCGCTACGTGCAGGGCAAATACGGCCGCGACCAGGTGGCCCAGATCATCACCTTCGGATCCTTGCAGGCGCGCGCCGTGTTGCGTGATGTCGGCCGCGTGCTCCAGATGCCCTATGGCCAGGTCGACCGGCTTTGCAAGCTGGTGCCGTCGAACCCGGCCAATCCCGTGCCGCTCGCCAAGGCGGTGGAGGATGAAATCCGCTTTGCCGAGGAGATCGAGAAGGAGCCGATTGTCGGCACGCTGATCGACATCGCCAAGAAGCTCGAAGGGCTCTATCGCCACGCCTCCACCCATGCGGCTGGCATCGTCATCGGCGACCGGCCGCTGTCCGAACTGGTCCCGATGTATCGCGATCCCCGCTCCGACATGCCGGTCACCCAGTTCAACATGAAGTGGGTGGAGCAGGCGGGGCTGGTGAAGTTTGACTTCCTCGGCCTGAAGACGCTGACCGTCATCGAGACGGCGGTGAAGTTTGTGCGCCGCCGCGGCATCGATGTCGACATGGCGAAAGTGCCGCTCGACGATGCGGACACCTACAGGATGCTGGCGCGCGGCGACACGGTCGGCATCTTCCAGGTGGAATCGGCGGGCATGCGCAAGGCGCTGATCGGCATGAAGCCCGACTGCATCGAGGACATCATCGCGCTGGTGGCGCTTTACCGTCCCGGCCCGATGGAGAACATCCCCACCTACAATGCGCGCAAGCACAAGGACGAGGAAATCGCCTCCATCCACCCCAAGATAGACCATCTGGTGAAGGAGACGCAGGGCGTCATCGTCTACCAGGAACAGGTGATGCAGATCGCGCAGGAACTGTCCGGCTATTCGCTGGGTGAGGCCGACCTGCTGCGCCGCGCCATGGGCAAGAAGATCCGCGCAGAGATGGACAAACAGCGGGTCCGCTTCGTCGACGGTGCGGTGGAGCGCGGCGTCGGCAAGGCGCAGGCCAACACCATCTTCGACCTGCTGGCAAAGTTCGCGGACTACGGGTTCAACAAATCGCACGCGGCCGCCTATGCGGTTGTCTCCTACCAGACGGCCTGGTTGAAGGCCCATTACCCGGTGGAATTCCTCGCCGCGTCGATGTCCTACGACATGGCCAACACCGACAAGCTCAACGACTTCCGGCAGGATGCCCAGCGCATGGGCATCACGGTGGTTCCGCCATCGGTCACGACCTCGCATCACCTCTTCGAGGTGGGCGAAAACCGCATCTTCTATTCGCTCTCGGCCATCAAGGGCGTCGGCGAGGCGGCCGTGCGCCACATCGTGGCCAGGCGCGAGGAAAAGCCCTTCGCCTCGCTCGCCGATTTCTGCGAGCGGGTGGACCCGAAGATCGTCGGCAAGCGCGTGCTGGAAAGCCTGATCGCCGCCGGTGCGCTGGATGGGTTTGGCGCAACCCGCGAAGCGATGATGGCGGGCCTCGACCGCATGATGGGTCTTGGCGCGCGCGCCGCCGACAATGCCGCTTCCGGCCAGCACGACATGTTCGGCGCTGCAACCGGTGCCGAGGCCGAGCGCCTGCGCCTTCCCGCCGCAGAGCCATGGCCGACGGCGGAAAAACTGCTGAAGGAATATCAGGCGATCGGGTTCTATCTCTCCGCCCATCCGCTGGACGAGTACAAGCCGCAGCTGGAAAAGCTGCGTGTGCAGAGCTGGGCGGAGTTCGAGCAGGCGGTGAAGCGCGGGGCCACTGCCGGGCGGCTGGCGGGCACCGTCTCCTCGCGCCAGGAACGGCGCACCCGCACCGGCAACAAGATGGGCATCATCCTGTTTTCCGATGCCTCGGGGGCCTATGAGGCCGTGCTCTTTTCCGAAGGGCTGGCGCAATACCGAGACCTGCTGGAAACCGGTCAGTCGGTCGTCATCACGGTGGCGGCGGAAAACCGGCCGGAGGGTGTGAACCTGCGCATCAATTCCGTGCAGAGCCTCGAAAAGGAGGCAGCAAAATCCAGCCATTCGGCCATGCGGGTCTTCGTACGCGATGCCGCGCCGCTCGATTCCATCGCAGCCCATCTGGGCGCAAGGGGGGAGGGTCAGGTTTCGCTCATCGTCATCAAGCCGGAAGGCGCCGGCGAGGTGGAGGTGAGCCTGCCCGGCAGTTTCGCCCTGCCGCACAAGCTGCCCAATGCCATCAAGGCCATTCCCGGCGTGGTGGACGTGGAACTGGTGTGAAGAGGAACACCGGGCGCAATCGTCAGACTGATGCGCCGGAACCAAACCGACGTCGGCAGGGCAGAGGGGGCATGCCAGATTCGAGTGCTGGGTCCTCGGGACAAGCCCGCGGATGACACGCGTGGAGGGAGACACAGCCAGTCGCCGATGGAGGCGCGTTCAGGGCAAGGTGAGCGGACGGCGGAAAAATGTCATCGGAAGCTCAAACGCCCGCCTCGTCATCCTCGCCCTTGTGGCGAGGGCCCGGTTTCTTGGCTTTTTGTATCGATCAAATTTACGAATGTGCGTCCTCGGCCCGGCAAAGAACGGCGCGGCCAAATTGTTGCCCTGTGACATCCCGCGCTTGCCTTCCCCCTGTCCCATGCGCTGAAATGGCCGGACAAGGTGAGAAGGAGCCCGCCCCATGATCCGCCTCGTCACAATCGCGGCATTGCTGCTGGCGTCCTTTGCGGCGCATGCAGCCGAGATCACGCTCGTGTCCTACCGCTACTCCAAGGCGCGGCCTGTTCCCCACATCAGGCTGACCGGCGTCATCCGTCCGGGCGACGAGGAAACCTTCGCCAAGGTGATGCAACTGGCCAAGAGCTGTGCCAATTGCGGGCGCGATGATGGCGGTCCCTGGGCGGTGGTGTCGCTCGCCAGCCCCGGCGGTCATTACAAGACCGGCATCGCACTGGCTGATGCCTTCCGTGGTTCGATTGCGGCGACGGTTGTGGAAGGCGGCGACACCTGCCTGTCGGCCTGTGCCGTTGCCTTTCTGGGCGGCTCGGGCTTCTGGCCGACGGGCGGCATCGGCGTCTTTATCGACCGCACCATCGAACCGGGTGCGAAGGTCGGCTGGCACTCACCGCTCTTTCCCGACGAGGTGGTCGCCTCCATCACCGATGGCGGGCAGGCCAAGCTGGCACTGGATACGACGCGCATCGGCATTTCCTCCATGGTGCAGGTGCTGACCAAGTACAATGTCAGCCCTTTGGTCATCGACAAGATCATCGCCATGGGCGAGGGCGAAACCTGGAACGCCGATACGGCGGGATCGCTCTTCGAGGTGCGCGCCAACCTGCCGGACTTTCCCTCCAACAGCCTCGACATCCCCTTCGAGGAGCAACTGCGCAATGCCTGCGCGCGTCTGGCCGCCTACCACTACAATTCGTCGCTGGAGGACGGCATGAAGGCCGTGTCCGGGCCGGTCGAAACACTGAATACCACCGACACGCAGGGCAAGACACTGACCGGCATCAACATCGATGACCGCCCGCTCAACGTCGCGGCCTGTGGCACCAACCCGGATGGACGCGACGGCAACACGCTGCTGGTCGCCATCCTGTACCGGCTTGACGGCAAGGGCGAGGGCAATCTGGAACTCGCCAAGCAGCTGTCCAATGCGGTGGACGGCGGCTGGTCCTTTGTCGGCTATGACGGCGGTGATGCCACGCGTTCGGTGCTCTTCCTCGGCACGCTGGCGCAGGCACTGCTGCCGCCGGATTTTCCGCTGGCGAGCCTCCAGCCGCTGGTCAGCGCCGCCATTGACGAGGGCAAGGCTGTCGACGGCGCGGCCATCCTGCCGACATTGAAGCGCGACCTTGGCCTGACCACCCTCAGCGAAACCGCCTTTGCCCGGGTGCAAGCGGGCGAGGGGATGATCATCGCCGAGCAGGTTGGCCGCGCCGACCTCGCCGACGAGCTGATCAACGACAAGACCGGCGGTCTCGATCTCACCTATTCCAAGGATTTCGCCAATGCGCTGGTGCGCTCTGGCAATGACACCGAAAACGGCACGTCCTTCTACTGGATGGCCATCCGCGCCGGCGCGCGCGCGGCCGCCATCCGCATCGAGATGCCGGTGCCGGGAGACAAGCTCACACCGGTGCAGAAGAAGCTGATCGCCGCCTATGCATGCTCGGTGGATTTCGAGGGCCGCCACCTGCCATGCTACGAGAAATAGGGGTCGGTCTGCCTGCCAGATACTTGCATATGTTTTCATATGTAATAAATGTCAGACCTCAACTCCCGGAGGCCCGATCCATGCGCTCGATCCTGAAAACCGTTTTCGCCACCGGCCTCGCATTGGCTTTGGCCGCCGCGGCATCGGCCGCCGAGCTCTGGACGCCGCGTCAGGCCGCCGAGGCCATTGAGAGCGGCAAGGCCGTTCTGGTGGATATCCGGACACCGGAGGAGTGGAAGGAAACCGGCGTTGCAACGCCCGCGACGCCCATCGACATGACCGCGCAGGATTTCGTGCCGAAGCTGAAGCAGGTGCTGGCGGACAATCCCGGCAAGACGGTTGCCTTCATCTGCCGCACCGGCAACCGCTCGTCCCATCTGGTCGCCATGCTGGAAAAGGCGGGCCTGACCAACATTGCCGATGTCACCGGCGGCATGGCCGGAAAGGGTACGCAAAAGGGTTGGATTGCTGAGGGCCTGCCGATGAGGCCCGGCTGCGACAAGTGCTGAACGCAATCTCAGTCGATCAGGCGTACGGTCTTCGTTCCTGACGACACGATGCTGGTATTGCCCATCTGCGTGAATTTCCAGTTGGCGGAGTTCACGATCAGCGTGTTGAAATAATACTGCACGTCATTGGCATCGTGGTTGGTCGTGGAATTGTAAGTCACGTCGCGATTCGGCAGATAGACGAGGCCGGACAGCTTTTCGCTCACCGAACCGTTGAACACGAAGGGCTGCTTGTTGTTGTTGTTCGCAGCGTCAGTGGTCTTCTCGAACATCAGGATGTTCTTGTAGGTGCCGCTGGTGGGGGCGGTCGCCTCCATGGTGATCCCGCCATTGAACTGGATCTTCGACGAGCTGTCAGGAAAATAGAAGGTGACACCCGTCGCCACGATCTCCGAATTGGCATTGATGATCATCGAGCCGGAGATGATGTGCAGGCCCGGCTGGAAGGTGATCTTGGGGCTGCCATTGAAGATCGTGCCACAGTGCTTGCCCGGCGCGAGCGTGTGATTTGTGCCGTCCTTCGCGCCGCTTGTGGTGCAGGTTCCGGGAACGGCAGGTTCCGGGATTTTCTGGAAATAGGGGTCGGCACGTACGTTGCAGCCTGCCTCCAGATTTTTCAGCTGACCGCCATTGTTGATGTATTTCGTGCCCTTCAGGCAGATGCGGTCCGTGTTGATGTTGACGCCGGAGTTGGCGATCATCGCCGGGTTCTGCGTTGAATGGATATGCACTTCGCATTGCGGGGCAATGATCTTGGCGCCGGAGTTGAACAGGGCAGCCTGCGTCTTGTTGTCCAGCACGTTGATGCAGGGCAGCTCATCGTCTTCCACCGCCGCAAGGGCCTTGGAAACCACGCCGATTTCCATCGGGCCTTTCAGGAAGGCACCACCGAAGGTCATGGGGATGGTGGAGCGCGCGGCGCCCTTCAGCACATCGTCGGAATAGTCGAAGGTGGTGACGAAATCCGACGGATCATAGCCGAGGCCGGTCAGTTCGGCTGCAAGGTAGGCCTTCGCCACATCCACCTGCTTCTTGTCCTCGCGCGCACCGGCCAGAACGGCGGCATCGACAATCTGCTGAAGCTGGTTCTGCTCGTTGCGCTGGGTCGTGTAATCCAGCGAAACGGAAATCGCCAGGCCGATCGGGACGAGGGCCAGCCCGAACAGCACCGCGAAATTGCCGCTCCGGTCACCGGATAGTCTCCGGATTTTGGATTTCCAATCGATAGGCATGACGTCAGATTCCGCACATCAAAACACGGCACGCAATCTAGATTGAAAAAATCAACGGCTGATTAAATTGATACCATAAAATGCAACATTTCCTGCCCTCAGCGCTCCGGGCCATCCCGCTGCGGCCGCGCACGGTGATCTTTCCCGAAGGTGTAACCCGTTTCGACGGCCTTGCCTCCGAACTTGGCGCGCAGCGCGTCCATCGCCCCTTCGGCCCTTGCGCGCTTTCCAGCGCCCACATCCACCAGGTCCTGCGGGTCGGCGCGCTCCGGCGAGGTGAGGTCTGCCACGCCGATGCCGATCAGCCGGAAGCGCGTTCCGTCCACCTCGCGCTTCAGCAGGTCCAGCCCGTTGGAGAAAATGCGGTCGGCCAGTTGGGTCGGGTCAGCCAGGTGGCGGTTGCGGGTACGCGACCTGAAATCCGCAGTCTTGAGTTTCAGCACCACAGTATGCCCGGCATGGCCGCCGGCCTTCATCCGCGCTGAAACCTTCTCCGAAAGCGCGCGGAGCACCGGCACCAGATCCTCCAGGGAGGAAAGATCGTCATTGAATGTCGTCTCGGCGGAGATCGACTTCATGGCATGGCCAGGTTCGACGCGCCGTGTGTCCTCGCCGCGCGACAGGTGATACAGGCGTTCGCCCATCGACAGATAGCGGCGGATCAGCTCCGTCTTGTCCATTGCCTGCAACTGCCCGATTGTGGTCAGGCCGTCCGTTTTGAGCTTGGCAGCCAGCGCAGGCCCGACACCCCAAATTGTGGTGACCGGGCGCGGGGCGAGAAAGGTGACGGCCTCCGCCCGGCCGATCACCGAGAAACCGCGCGGCTTGTCGAGATCGGAGGCGACCTTGGCGAGGAATTTGCAGTAGGACAGGCCGACCGAAACCGTGATGCCGAGATCGCGCTCCACGTCGCGGGCAAAACGGGCCAGCACGCGGGCCGGCGGTTCCCGGTGCAGTTTCTCCGTGCCGGTCAGGTCGAGAAAGGCCTCGTCGATGGAGACCGGCTCCACCAGCGGCGTCAGCGCCCGCATCCGCTCGCGCACGTCGCGGCCGGCCGCGGCATATTTTGCCATGTCCGGCTTGATGACGACCGCATCCGGGCAGGCCTCCAGCGCCTTGAACATGGGCATGGCCGACTTCACACCGCGGATGCGGGCAATGTAGCAGGCCGTTGAAACGACGCCCCTTTTACCGCCGCCGATGATGACGGGCTTGTCCCTGAGCTCAGGCCGGTCGCGCTTTTCCACCGAGGCATAGAAGGCGTCGCAATCGATATGGGCAATCGGCAGCTCGTAGAGCTCGCCGTGACGGCAAACGCGCGGAGAGCCGCAGGACTGGCACCGGCGCGCGTCCGATGTCTGGAGCGTCAGGCAGTCGCGGCAGAAACCATGGGTCGGATCGTTGACATCGTTCATGGAGGATGTGAACATAAATAGAACAAATGACATGATACCTTGTGACAGCAGGGCGCGGCAAGGCAGGAGTGGCATATGCCCGGAACGCTGGAAGTTTATCCGCTGACATCTGATCGCTGGGAGGATTTCGCCATGCTTTTCGGTCCACAGGGGGCCTGTTACGGATGCTGGTGCACCCATTTCCGCTTGCCTCCAAAGGAGCGCAATGCGCTGTCGAGGGATGCGCGGCGCGATTTCATGAAGAACAGGATTGATAGCGGCCCGCCACCGGGCCTCGTGGGCTATGAGGATGGTGTGCCTGTCGCATGGATGCAGATGGGGCCGCGTGCCGATGTGCCCCAGTGGAACAACAAGGGCAGGGTCTGCGAACCGCTTGAAGACGCTCCAGTGGATGATGAAGCGGTCTGGGCGGTGTCGTGCTTCTTCTTCAAGTCGTCTGTTCGTGGGCAGGGGATTTCCTCTGCCATGGTGAAGGCGGGAATTGCCTATGCCCGGGAGAACGGTGCGCGCCTTCTTGAGGCTTGTCCGATGGACAAGGCGAAACAATCGAAATCCGTTGGTCTCTATGTCGGTTCGACCAGCACATTCCTGAAAGCAGGATTTGCGGAAATCGCGTTGCGAAAGGAAGGCAGGCCGCTGATGCGCCTCGTCCTGTGAGGCAGCAACCCGTGTTCAAAGGTCAAGCGCTTCCTGCAACGCCACTTCCGCCTCCGCCCAGTCCGCCACCTCGCGCACGCCGTGCGGCAGAGGTGGCAGCAGCGGGCGCAGGCTCTTGTTCGCCATCAGGTGGAACAGGCTGGCACGCGGAAAATGCTTGGCCACGGAAATATGATTATAGGGAATGTCATCGACAAAGGCGACCGGTGCGGTGCGCGCACCGGCCAGCAACGAAACTGCCGGCCCCTTGGCCCGTTCTGTCGTCACCAGTGGAGCCTGGATGCCCGCGCGGTCGAGAAGCGCGCGCCGGCGCGCATGATGGGCATGCGGCATGGCGGTCAGCATGACGATTTCGGCCTTTTCGCCCAGCCGGCCCATCGCACCGGCCGCTCCTTCGGCGGCCACCTGCCAGTCTTCCTGCGCGGCAAAGAAACCTTCCAGAAAACCGTCCACGCGGCCGTCATCGGCGGCCAGTCCGCTGGTGCGGTCGATGATGTTTCCGTGCAGCCGGAAGGAATCAGTCCGGAAATCGTGCCCGTGATGATCAAGATAGGCGATGAAGGGCGTGAGAAACTCCAGCACCACCTCGTCCACATCGAGCACGATGAGCGGGCGGGTGTCGTGGGAAAGTTCGGCGATCTGCCGTACGGTTTCCGGATCGTCGCTCACGCCGAGACCTCGTACCGGTTGTCTCCACCGGGCAGGGCGGCACGCGCCGCAGCCACCCGTTCCGGCTTCATCCCGGCTGCGGCGGCAAAGTCCAGCAATGTCGGCTCATGGGCGCAGATGAAATCCAGCACGCCGGCCAGAAAACCCGGCTGGCGCGCCGCATGGCGAATCGCAGAAGCCTCGATGCCGGTCAGGGAGAGGAAACGCGGCAGCAGCTTCTCGTCGGCGGCAATGAAGCCGAGCGCAGCCACGGCGACGCCTTCGGCCTCTTCACGCGATGGATGTGCTGCCATGCAAGCTCCCTCCGTAACCAATGAGCCGGTCCGAATCCGGTCAGCCGGTTGCCTTGTTGGTATCCGGTTTGCGTTTCGTAAATCAAATTGTTCTACGGTGCCGCACTGAAATTGGGGAAATGCATCTCAGCGAAAGCCGGCACCTGCCGGAACAACGCCCCGGGGACGGACGATGGCCAAGAAAGTGATGATCGTGGAGGACAATGAGCTGAACATGAAGCTCTTCCGCGACCTGATCGAAGCCTCAGGCTACGAGACCGTACGCACCCGCAACGGGCTGGATGCGCTGGAACTGGCACGCACCACACGTCCCGACCTCATCCTCATGGACATCCAGTTGCCGGAAGTGTCCGGCCTTGAAGTCACCAAATGGCTGAAAGCCGACGATGACCTGCATACCATACCGGTCATCGCGGTGACGGCCTTTGCCATGAAAGGCGACGAGGAGCGCATCCGCCAGGGCGGCTGCGAGGCCTATATTTCGAAACCCATCTCGGTTCCCAGTTTCGTGGAAACGATCAGGTCCTATCTCGGAGACGCCTGACGGCGGGAACAGAAAACCATGACCGCACGCATTCTCGTCGTCGATGACATTCCGGCCAATGTACGCCTTCTCGAAGCGCGCCTACTGGCAGAATATTTCGAGGTTCTGACGGCCTCCAACGGCCATGATGCGCTGGCGATCTGCGAATCCGAGCGTGTGGATGTCATCCTCCTCGACATCATGATGCCGGGCATTGACGGCTTCGAGGTCTGCCGCCGCCTGAAGGCCGACCCGCAGACCGCCCATATCCCGGTCGTCATGGTGACCGCGCTGGACCAGCCTGCCGACCGTGTGCGCGGATTGGAAGTCGGTGCCGACGATTTCCTGACCAAGCCGGTCAACGACCTGCAACTGATGACGCGCGTCAAGAGCCTGGTGCGTCTGAAGGGCCTGTCCGACGAGTTGCGCCTGCGTGCCGCCACCACGCGCAACATCGGCATTGAGGAACTTCTGAACAGCCGCGCCGCGCAGGATGACGGACGCCCGGCCAGCTTCCTGCTGATCGACGAGCGCGATACCTCCGCTGCCCGGCTGGAAAAGATGCTGGGCGAGACAGGCGAGGTGACGCGCATCGCCGATCCGCAGCAGGGTTTCTTCGAGGCCGTCAACAAGGCCCACGACGCCATCATCGTGGCGACCGGCTTTTCCGAATACGATCCGCTGCGGCTGTGTTCGCATCTGCGTTCGATCGATTTCACACGCTTCACGCCGATCATCCTTGTCGCCGAGGCTGACGAGGAGGAAGTGGTGACGCGCGGTCTGGAACTGGGCGTGAACGATTATGTGACGCGCCCGGTCGAGCCGCAGGAGTTCAAGGCCCGCCTCGCCACGCAGGTGCGCCGCAAGCGCTACAATGACAGCCTGCGCGCCTCCGTTGCCCAGACCATCGAGATGGCGGTGACCGATCCGCTGACCGGCATGCACAACCGCCGCTACCTCGACAGCCATCTGGAGCGCCTGTTCGAGCGTGCCCGTTCGCGCGGCCGGCCGCTCTCGGTCATGATGACCGATCTCGACCGCTTCAAGTCGGTCAACGACACCCATGGCCACGATGCCGGTGACGAGGTGATCCGCGAATTCGCCCGCCGCGTGCGCCGTCATGTGCGCGGCGCGGACCTTGCCTGCCGCTATGGTGGCGAGGAATTTGCCATCATCATGCCTGATACGCCCGCCGACATCGCCCATCGTGTTGCCGAGCGCCTGCGCGCGCAAATTGAGGGCGAGGCCTTCGATGCAGGGCAGGGGCGCATCCTGGACGTGACCGTCTCCATCGGCGTGGCCACGATTTCCGGCGCGGACACCAATGCCTCGGCCATTCTCAAGCGTGCCGACGAGGCGCTCTACGAAGCCAAGAAAACCGGCCGTAACAAGGTCGTCGCGCAGGCAGCCTGATCCCAATCACGAATCCGGATTTGTGCCGCGCAGCATTCTGATGCTGCGGGTGTTTAACCATGTCTGCAACCGGATACGACCCATGGTTAAGAAAGTGTTGATTTCCAATCTGTTTTGGGACACGTTTGCCATAAGGGGGAATAATTGCATGCTGTATGCGCCATGTGCGCATGCGAAATCTTTGCCATACCCCATGCTCAGGTCCGCCGCATCTCCTGGGTCTGTGGGGTCGGCCGGCCGGCCTGGCGCAAGTGGCCTCCTCGTACCGCTGCCAGTTTTCCGGCCGGCCCCTCCTTCTCCCTAGACGGTATCCTGCCGGTGCGCCTTGTGGGATGCGCAGCGATCTCAACAAATGAAAACGCCGCCCGGAGAGGACGGCGTTTGCAAGAGCCCTGAAAGGTCGAAGATTACTTGATCTTCGTTTCCTTGAACTCGACGTGCTTCTTCGCAATCGGGTCATACTTGCGCTTGGTCATCTTCTCGGTGAACGTGCGCGAGTTCTTGCTCGTCACATAGAAGAAGCCGGTATCAGCCGTCGAAAGCAGCTTGATCTTGATCGTGGTAGCCTTGGCCATGGTACAGTCCGTTTCTTGATTGTGCGCACCGCAGGTCTCAGGACATGTCCGGCCCGGCGCTGAAAACAGTCAGGCGCGACACATACGGATCGGCTGGCGAAAGTCAACCCCTTGCCGGGCCGCCTTGCCGTCACGCCCCGCCTTTTCCCGGCGCCGTGAGGAAGCGTGCAACAACCAGCATCAGATAGAGCGTCAGGAACACGGCCAGCACGTGGGCAAAACCTTGCGGACCGGCAAGATCCATGCCCTTGCCGATGGCCCAGGGACCCGCGAGCATGCCGAGCGCATAGCAGAAAACGAAGGCGGCATTGGCCGCCACCAGATCACGTCCGCTGAGCTTGGAGCCGAGATGCGCAAGCCCGACCGTGTAAAGCCCAGCAACCACACCGCCCCAGACGAAAAGGAGCATCGCCGTCAGCACCCAGCTATGGGCAATGAACGGCAGCAGCACCATGCCGGCCAGCCCGAACGCCGCGCACAGCGCCAGCAGCACCCGGCGGTCGCCGATGCGGTCCGACAGGATGCCGAGCGGCATCTGCAGCACGACGTTGCCAAGCCCGATCATGGTGAGAAGCAGCGCGGCATCGGCCTCGCCATAGCCCATCCGCAGGCCGTAGACGGGAAAAAGCGCGAAGCCGCCGGTCTCCACCGCGCCATAGACGAGCACGGCCGCCGTGGCGGTGGGAACCGAGAACAGGTGGCGCAGGAAGCCCGATCCCGTCTGCGGTCCTTCGGCCGAGAGGTCTGGCGTCACATGGCGGGCCAGGATGACGGGCACCATGGCTGACAGGATCAGCGCCAGAACCGCGCCGAACGGGGCAAAGCCGCCGGAGCCGAGCACCGAGAACATCCACGGCCCCATGGCAAAACCAAGCGAAAGCACTGTGGCATAGAGGCCGAGCACGAAGCCGCGCTTTTCGGGCGGGGCGCAATGGTTCACCCATGCTTCCGACAGGATGAAGATCACCGTCAGCGCAAAATGCAGGAGCGAGCGCAACGGAAACCACAGCGCGTAGCTTTCGGTGAAATGGAAACCGGAAAAGGCCGCTCCGCCGAGCGCCAGCATGGCCAGCATGAGCGGGGCAACGCCGAAACGTACGGCCAGCGGCGTGGCGAAGGGTGCGGCGGCAAGCGAGGCGAGGCCCGCGACAGCCGTATTGGCGCCGATGGCCCCGGCGGAAAAGCCGCGCGATTCCAGCACGAAGGAGAGCAGCGGAATGCCAAGGCCGATGGCCGTGCCGACCACCGAGATGGCTGCAATCGCCGCCGTCAGCCCATACCAGTCAGTTGCTCCGGTCCGTGGGGCATCCGCCGTCATGTCACTCCGTTGCCGCGCGAAGCCGGTCGTTCCTAGAGCAGGTCGCGCAGGAATTGCCCGCTGCGCATCCGGTAGAACGGCACCGCGCCACCGGGTGCCAGGTCCGGGTCCTTATGCAGCCGGGTTTGCAAATCTTCTATGACAGTCTTGGTGATAAGCGGAATGTCGACCTCCTTGGCCTCCTCCAGCCCGAGCCACATCAGCTCTTCCAGTTCACCGGTCGGGCCGCCCTCGGGCAGTTCGAGGCCCGCTTCGTCGCGCCAGGCGGCGAGGAAACGGGTGTCGAAGCGGCGCACGCGGCCGGGCGGGGTGATGGCGCGCGCCACCATGCGCAGGCCGCCGAGCGCTGGCGCCACGCCATGGGCGGCAAAGGCCTGCCAGCCTTCCGCGCGCGTCTGGAACTCCTTGCGCTCGCCGATCAGGATGCCGGCTTCCTCATAGGTTTCGCGAACCGCCGACATGGCGATGGCGCGCGCCCGCGCCAGCGTGAACCGCGCACCGGTCAGGGCGCTCATCTTGGCGAGTTCGGCATCCGCCAGCGCGCTGGAAACCGGCACGCGGGCATCGGCGGGGTCGGTACGCCCGCCCGGAAACACGAAGCGCCCCGGCATGAACGCATGCGCATGATGACGCTTGCCCATCAGCACCTTGAGTTCCGGTCCGGACCGGTCCAGCAACAGCAGTGTCGCGGAATCACGGGGCCGCAACGGACCTTTGCCTATTGCAAAGTCGCGTGATTCGGCCTTGTCGATGGCGGCGCGGGTCAAGCCCTTCATGCGTGGTGATCCTGTTCGGGATGAGTCTCGATCACCTCATCGTCTCCGCCAAAGCCATGCATGTAAAGCGCCCATTGCAGTCCGATCACCGCGCCCTTGGCGGACGGCAGCAGTGCAAAGGACATCGCAATGGTGATTGGAACCCAGATTGCCAGATGCGCCCAGTTCGACATGGGATAGAGCCGGTCGACCCCCATGAAGGCTCCGACCACGATGTGGCCGACAATGAAGATCACCAGATAGGCCGGCAGGTCATCGGCACGATGGTGGTGAATGTCCTCGCCGCAAACGGCGCAGGCGTCGACCGATTTGGCATAGCTCTTGAAGAGTTCGCCTTCGCCGCATTTCGGGCAACGGCACTTGATGCCGTTCCATATGGCGGGCCAGACCGCTCGGGCAGGGCGGCCGGAATGGGCCTCGCCGCCATATTGGTGCAGTTCGTGGGTCATCGTCATTTCCCTCGTGGGCCGGAGCGGTGTCCGGCTCTTGCCTTGGCGACCCGGTTGCCGGGCCTCGCCTTGCCTTTTTGCTTGTGGAACGAGCGCGTGGCACCGGGCAACGGCCGCGCATCGGTCACCATGGCAAACAGGATGGAGCCCGCCATCGGCGCCACTTCCCTCAGTTCCACTTCCACCTTGTCTCCGAGCCGGAACCCCGCGCCGGAGCGCTGACCGACCAGCGCATGGGATGCCTCGTCCCAATGATAATAGTCATCGCCAAGTGTCGAAATGGGAATGAACCCGTCCGCTCCATATTGCGGAAGCTGCACGAACAGCCCGGCCTTGGTCACGCCCGTGATCCGCCCGTCGAAGGTCTGTCCCGTCTGGTCTGCAAGGTGGGAGGCAATCAGGCGCTCCACCGTTTCTCGTTCGGCGGCCATGGCCCGGCGCTCGGTTCCGGAAATCAGCGCCGAAATCTCTTCCAGCCGGTCGTCATCAGCCTTGACTAGCCCATCGGAGCCAAGCTTCAGCGCCGTAATCAGCGCGCGGTGGACGATCAGGTCCGCGTAACGCCGGATCGGCGAGGTGAAATGGGCATAGCGGCGGAGATTCAGGCCGAAATGGCCGATATTGGCGGGCGAATAGATCGCCTGGCTCTGGCTGCGCAGCACCACCTCGTTGACCAGCGCCTCATTCTCTGTCTGGTCCACCTGGGCGAGGATCTGGTTGAACTGGGCAGGACGAAGCTGCGCGCCGCGCGCCAGCGAAATGCCGACGGTGCGCAGGAATTCGCGCAGGCTTTCCTGCTTGGCAAGCGACGGCGTGTCATGCACGCGGTAGATCAGCGACTGACGATGCGCCTCCAGCGTCTCGGCAGCCGAGACGTTGGCCTGGATCATGAACTCCTCGATCAGCTTGTGGGCGTCAAGGCGGTCGGGCACCGTCACGCGGTCCACCGTTCCGTCTTCCTTCAGGATGATCTTGCGTTCCGGCAGGTCCAGTTCCAGCGGTTTGCGCGCCTTGCGCCCGCGCGACAAGGCCTTGTAGGCCTCCCAGAGCGGCTTCAGCACCGTGTCGAGGATCGGTCCGGTCTTGTCATCCGGCGCGCCATCGATGGCGGCCTGCGCCTGCACATAGGCCAGCCGCGCCGACGAGCGGATCATAACCCGGTGGAAGGAGTGCGACAGTTTGCGCCCCTTGGACGTGAACTTCATGCGGACGGCCAGTGCCGGACGGTCCACATTCTCCTTCAGCGAGCACAGGTCGTTGGAAATGCGCTCCGGCAGCATCGGCACCACACGATCCGGGAAATAGACCGAGTTGCCGCGCTTGAGCGCCTCGCGGTCCAGCGCCGAGCCCGGCGTCACATAGGCCGCGACATCGGCAATGGCGACGGTGCAGATATGCCCGCCCGCATTCTCCGGGTCGTCATCGGCGACGGCATGCACCGCGTCGTCATGGTCCTTGGCGTCGGCCGGGTCGATGGTGATGAGGTCGAGATCGCGCCAGTCCTCGCGCCCCGCCATGGTGGCAGGGGTCACCGCATTGGCACCGGCCACCACGTCTTCGGGAAATACATGGGGGATTTCATGGGCATGGATGGCGATCATCGAAATCGCCTTCTCGGTCGCCCCGGCACCCACCACGTTGGACACTCTTGCGCGCGCCAGCCCGTAACGTGGTGCGCGGCCGGGTTCGGCCTCGATCAGGTCGCCGGGCTTCGCGCCGTTGAGAAAATCCGTGTCGATCACCAGTTCCGGCTGGCGGCGCTCCACCGGTTCAAGGCGGAAGGTGCCGTCACCGGCCTTGCGCAAAATGCCGAGCACCGCATCGCGGCGCTTTTCCAACTGCTTGATGATGCGCGCCGTATAGGCGGGTCCGCCTTCTTCTTCCGCAGGGAAGGTCTTGGCCAGCACCCGGTCGCCGATGCCCGGTATGCGCCCGCCATCCGAACCGCGCACGTTGACCTGCACCACCGGGGCAGGACCGTCCGCTTCGTCCCATTCCATCGGCTTGGCCAGCAGCCCGCCATCGCTGTCGCGCCCGAATATGTCGAGCACGGCCACGTGGGGCAGGCTGCCGGGGCGTGACAGGCGCTTGCGGCGCTTTTCCACCAGCCCGTCATCGGTCAGGTCGCGCAGCATCTGCTTCAGCTCGATCTTGGCGTCGCCCTTGAGATTGAACGCCTTGGCAAGCTCGCGTTTGCCCGCCGCTCCGGGGTTCTCCCGGATGTATTCCAGCACCTGCTCACGCGTCGGCATGTGGGCGTTGCGCGGGGACCGCTCGGCGGAGCGCGTTTTCGACGGTCCGGAAATCCGCCGCGCCATCAGGCGGTCTTCTTGGCGGCAGGTTTCTTCGCCGCCGCCTTCTTGGCCGGGGCCTTCTTCGCCGCCGGTTTCTTGGCGGCAGGCTTCTTGGCTCCGCCGGATTTTCCGGCCTTCTCGGCCACCAGCGCCACGGCTTCCTCAAGCGTGATCGCCTGCGGGTCCTTGCCCTTCGGCAGGGTGGCGTTCACCTTGCCGAACTTGACGTAAGGCCCGTAGCGCCCGTCATGCACGGTCACCTTGCCGCCACCGTCCGGATGGTCGCCGAGCTCCTTGAGCGCAGCCGCCGTGCCGCGCCCGCGTCCGCCCTTGGCAGCCTTTTCGGCCAGTACGGAAACGGCGCGGTTGATGCCGATGGAAAACACGTCCTCAATGCTTTCCACATTGGCATAGGTGCCGTCATGCAGCACGAAGGGGCCGTAACGGCCAAGCCCGGCGGAAATCATCTTGCCGGTTTCGGGATGCGCGCCCACGTCTCGTGGCAGGCTCAGCAGTGCCAGCGCCTTCTCATGGTCCATGTCGGCCGGTGCCCAGCCCTTCGGCAGGCTGGAGCGTTTGGCCTCCTTGCCTTCGCCGCGCTGCACATAGGGGCCGAACCGCCCGGAACGCAGCGTGATCTCTTCCTGCGTATAGGGGTCGGTGCCGAGCAGCTTGGTGCCGTCTTCCAGCCCGCCACCCTCGCCGTTGCCGTCGCCATTCTCGCCAAGCTGGCGCGTATAGCCGCAATCGGGATAGTTCGAGCAGCCGACGAAGGCGCCATACTTGCCAAGTTTCAGAGAAAGCTGGCCGTTGCCGCATTTCGGGCAGGAACGCGGCTCCGATCCGTCCTCGCGCGCCGGGAAGGCGAGAGGCGCCAGTTCCTCGTTCAGCGCATCGAGAACATCGGAAACGCGCAGTTCCTTGGTCTCGTCGATGGCGGCGGTGAATTCCTTCCAGAAGTCGCGCAGCACATCCTTCCAGGCAAGCTTGCCATCGGAAATCTCGTCGAGCTTTTCCTCAAGGCCTGCCGTGAAATCGTATTCCACATAGCGGCGGAAGAAGTTTTCCAGGAAGGCCGTCACCAGCCGGCCCTTGGAGCCGGGGATCAGCTTGCGCTTGTCGATGGTAACGTAGTCGCGGTCCTGCAGCGTCTGGAGCGTTGCAGCATAGGTGGAGGGCCGGCCGATGCCGAGCTCTTCCATCTTCTTGATGAGCGAGGCTTCGGAATAGCGTGGCGGCGGCTCGGTCGTGTGTTCGGACACCGTGATCGCCTCGCGCGCGACACTCTCGCCCGAATTGATCTCGGGCAGGCGGCCTTCCTCGTCGTCGGTCGCATCCTCGTCGCGCTGCTCGGTATAGGCGGCAAGGAACCCGTCGAAGCGGACGACCTGGCCGTTGGCGCGCAATTCGGCCGTCTTGCCGGCACCGGTGGCGATGATGTCCACCGTGGTGCGCTCCAGATCGGCCGGATTCATCTGGCTGGCAATGGCGCGCTTCCAGATCATGTCGTAGAGCCGGTACTGGTCGCCGTCCAGATGCGCCTTCACCATGGCGGGCGTGCGCGAAAAATCGGTCGGGCGGATCGCCTCGTGGGCTTCCTGCGCGTTCTTGGCCTTGGTGGCATAGAAGCGGGGCTTGTCGGGCAGGTAGGCAGCGCCGAATTCCTTGCCGATGGTCTCGCGGGCCGCGGCAATGGCTTCCGGCGCGATCTGCACACCGTCGGTTCGCATATAGGTGATGAGACCGGCGGTCTCGCCACCAATGTCCACGCCTTCATAAAGACGTTGGGCGATCTGCATGGTGCGCGTCGCGCCATAGCCGAGCCGCGAGGAGGCGGCCTGCTGGAGCGTGGAGGTGGTGAAGGGCGGGGCCGGGTTGCGCTTGGCGGGCTTGGCCTCGACGGATGCCACCTTGAAGGCCGACGCCTCCAGCATCTTGCGGATCGTGGCGGCCTGTTCGGCGCTGGTGATGTCGAGCTTCTGCGCCTTCTTGCCGTCAAAGCTCATCAGCCGGGCGGAAAACTCGTCGCCGCGCAGGGTGGAGAAGGTTCCGTTGACAAGCCAGTAAGCCTCGCGCACGAAGCGCTCGATCTCCGCTTCGCGGTCACACACAAGGCGCAGGGCCACGGACTGGACGCGGCCCGCCGAGCGCGCGCCGGGCAGCTTGCGCCACAGCACCGGTGACAGGTTGAAGCCCACCAGATAGTCGAGCGCGCGCCGCGCCAGGTAGGCTTCCACCAGCGCCGTGTCGATCTGGCGGGGATGGGCCATGGCATCCAGCACGGCATTCTTGGTGATGGCGTTGAAGACAACACGGCTGACCGGCTTGTCCTTGATCGCCTTCTTGGCGCGCAGCACTTCCAGCACGTGCCAGGAAATCGCTTCGCCCTCGCGATCCGGGTCGGTCGCCAGAATGAGGCCGTCAGCCTCCTTCACGGCATTGGAGATTTCCGTCAGACGCTTGGCGGAGGGTCCGTCCACCTGCCAGGACATGGCGAAATCCTCGTCCGGCAGCACCGAGCCGTCCTTGGAGGGCAGGTCACGGACATGGCCGAAGGAGGCGAAGACCTTGTAGTCACGCCCCAGATACTTGTTGATGGTTTTCGCCTTGGCAGGCGATTCCACAATCACGACGTCCATGGAAATTCCGCATCAAGAGTGGGGCCCGGCATCCGGACCCGGTTTTGGCAACTGTTACGAATGCCGTCAAATGGCTGCGCTTTGATGCGCGGTCAAGCCCGTCACCTGAAATCGGCACCGGTTACACCCGGAATACAACCAAAAGAAGAAACAATCATGACTTGCAATTATGCGTGATCGCACTAATCTCTTACCTGACGTCACCTGAATCGGCTGGCAGGGCGGATCCGATGGCAGGGCGTGCCGTATCGAAAGGGGTTATCATGCATCCGTCCAGGCACAACCGCACAGAAACGCTGGATTTCATCCAGTCCATGCTGGGGCAATTGCGCACGATGGCACAGGCCGAACGCTGCGACTTGCTCGCCTACCTGATCGAGATGGCCTATGTCGAATCCTCCGACATCATCCGGGGTGTCAGGCCCATGCGGGTCGATATGGAGTTGCGCGCCGAGCGCCGCGCCATCGCGGGCTGAGCGGGCTGAGCGGTTCACCGCCTGTCACATCAGCAGGGACACGTGGTTGCCGGGGTGCCGCTCCAGCCGGCCGGCAAGGTCCAGTTCGAGCAGCACCAGCATCACCTGTGCCGGCGTGAGGCCGGTATGGCGGATCACCTCGTCCACATGCACCGGGGCGGGGCCGAGCGCGGTGATGACGCGGGCGCGTTCGCCATCGCCGGTCGGCGGCGCATCGTCCAGCTCCGTCGTGTCCGGCTCGCGCAGGTTGGAAAACAGGTCGTTTGCGCCGGCCATGGGGCGCAGCACGTCGAGTACGTCTTGAGCCGCCGTCACCAGGGTCGCCCCGTTTTTCAGCAGACCGTTGGAGCCTCCCGCACGCGGATCAAGCGGGGAGCCTGGCACCGCGAACACCGTGCGCCCCATCTCGCCCGCCATGCGCGCGGTAATGAGCGAGCCGGAGCGTGTCGCCGCCTCCACCACGACAAGCCCGAACGACAGCCCCGCCACCAGACGGTTGCGGCGTGGGAAATCCTGCGCGCGCGGCTGCCAGCCGAAAGGCATTTCTGAGATGACGGCTCCGCCCTCAGCGGCGATCCGCTCCATCAGGGGAATGTTTTCCGGCGGGTAGGGCTGGTCGAGGCCGCCTGCCAGCACCGCGACTGTTCCGGTCGGCAGGGCGGCTTCGTGGGCGGCGGCATCAATGCCGCGCGCAAGCCCCGAAACGATGGCATGACCTTCCGCGCCCAGCGCCTGCGCCAGCATGCGCGCCATCTTCACGCCGGACAGCGAGGCGTTGCGCGCCCCGACAATGGAGATGGCAGGCTGCGCAAAGACAGCGGCCGAGCCGCGCACCGAAACCAGTGGCGGCGGATGCGGCATGGTGCGCAGCATCGCCGGGTAATCCGCCTCGCCGATGGCAACGATGGCGGCACCACATTGCGTTGCGCGCTCCAGTTCGGCTTCCGCCTCGTCCTCGCCGGGTATGCGCGGCAGGGTCTTGCGCCCGCCCTGCATGGCGAGTTCGGGAAGGGCGGCCAGCGCAGCCTCTGCCGAGCCGAAGCGGTTGATGAGATCGCGGAAGGTTGCGGGACCCACGTTCTCCGTGCGGATCAGCCGCAGCCAGTGGATCCGCTGCCGGTGCCCGAGCTTCAGGGGGCGTCCGGCACTGTCCTTCATCAGCCCTTGGACCCGATTTTCGTTTCGGTTCCAGCGAGCAGACGCGAAATATTGGCGCTGTGCTTGATGTAGACGATCACCGACAGCAGCGCGAAGAACGCCGCCGTTTCGGGCAGGCCGATCAGCCACAGCACGGCAGGCACGGCAATGGTTGCCGTGAGCGCGGCCAGTGACGAATAACGGAACAGGAAGGCCATCGTCAGCCAGACGGCGGCGAAGATCAAAAGCCCGTGCAGCGACAGGCCGAGCAGCACACCCAGATAGGTGGCTACGCCCTTGCCGCCCTTGAAACGAAGCCAGACCGGATAGAGGTGGCCGAGGAAGGCGCCCAGACCTGCCGCAAAGGCCGCATAAAGCCCGGCATCCCATTTGAAGAAGAGAACCGGCAGCGTGCCCTTCAGCGCGTCGAGCAGCAGCGTCGTGGCGGCCAGCCCCTTGCGGCCCGTGCGCAGTACATTCGTCGCCCCGATATTGCCGGAGCCGATGGCGCGCAGGTCACCCGCGCCCGTCAGCCGCGTCAGCAGCAGGCCGAAGGGGATCGAGCCGGAGAGATAACCGGCAATCAGCCCGAACAGCATCACCGGCCAGTCTTGAAACAGGGCATCCATGGCGCGCCGCGCTCTCCCTCAGCTCTCTGCCGAATAGACTGTGCGGCCTGCAACCATGGTTTGCAAGACCCTGCCTTGCAGCCGCGCGCCCTCGAAGCATGTGTTCTTGGAGAGCGAGCGGATGTCCTCTTCGCGCACCACCCATGGCTCGTTCAGGTCAACAAGTGCCAGGTCCGCCGGCTTTCCGGGTTGAAGCGTCCCGCCCTCCAGGCCGAACAGCCTGGCGGGGGCGGTGGACAGTACCTCGATGATGCGCAGCAGCGGCAGGTCGCCGTTGTGATGGAGCCGCAGCATGGCCCCGAGCAAGGTTTCCAGCCCGATGGCACCGGTCGCGGCGTCAGCAAAAGGCAGGCGCTTGGTATCCACGTCCTGCGGGTCATGCGACGAGACCACGATATCGATCACGCCGGTCCTGACCGCTTCAATCATCGCCTGCCGGTCATCCTCGTGGCGCAGCGGCGGCGAGAGGCGGAAGAAGGTGCGGTACTGGCCCACATCATTCTCGTTGAGCGACAGATGGTTCACCGAGACACCCGCCGTTGCCTTGATGCCCTCCGCCTTGGCCGCGGCGATGGCCGCTGCTGAAAGCGCGGTGGAAATCTTGGCCGCATGATAATTTCCGCGGGTCAGCCGTGCCAGCATCAGGTCGCGTTGCAGCGGGATCAGCTCCGCCTCACGCGGGATGCCCGGCAGGCCGAGCCAGCTGGCAAACAGGCCCTCGTTCATCACGCCGGAGGAGGCGAGGTCGCGATCCTGCGTCTCATGCAGGATGGTCGCGCCGAAGTCGCGCGCATAGGTGAGCGCCCGGCGCATGACGAGCGGGGAGGCGAGCGTCTTGCGCCCCTCGGTGAAGGCCACCGCACCGGCTTCCGACAGCAGGCCGAACTCGGTCATCTCCTGGCCCTGAAGACCGCGCGTCACGGCGGCGGCAGGGTGAACGCGCACACTTGCGGTTTCGCGCGCTGTGCGCAGCACGAATTCCACCAGCGCCACATCATCGATCACCGGGTCGGTGTCGGGCATGGTCACGATGCCGGTGACGCCGCCGGCTGCAGCCGCGCGGCTCGCCGAGGCAATCGTCTCGCGGTATTCGCCGCCCGGCTCGCCCATGAACACGCGCCCGTCGATCAGGCCTGGGATGACGGCCTTGCCGTTGCAGTCGATCACCGTTGCCCCGTCAGGCGCGCCCTGGTTCAGGGCAGCAGCGCCGGCGGCAACGATCACGCCGTCACGGACGAGGACGGCGCCGGCCTCGTCGATCCCGCGGGACGGATCGACAACGCGGGCATGGGTGATGAGAGTCGCGCTCATGCCGGCTCTCCCTGCTTGCGGGTGTCGAGCAGGGCTTCGAGTACGGCCATGCGCACCGCCACGCCCATTTCCACCTGTTCCTGGATCATGCTTTGCGGGCCGTCGGCCACATCCGACGCGATTTCGACACCGCGGTTCATCGGACCCGGATGCATGACGAGTGCGCCCGGCTTGGCCAGTTTCAGCTTGTCGCGGTCCAGTCCGAAGAAGCGGAAATATTCGCGCACCGACGGGACGTAAGCCCCGGCCATGCGCTCGCGCTGGAGGCGCAGCATCATCACCACATCGGCATCCGCAAGGCCCTCGTCCATGCGATTGTGCACGGTGACACCCATCTGCGCGATGCCCGACGGCAGCAGAGTGGAGGGGGCGACGGCGCGCACATGCGCACCCATCGCATTGAGCAGGATGATGTTGGAACGCGCCACGCGCGAATGCAGCACATCGCCGCAGATCGCCACCGTCAGCCCGCCGATCGTGCCCTTGGCGCGCCGGATCGTCAGCGCATCCAGAAGCGCCTGTGTCGGGTGTTCATGGGCACCGTCGCCCGCATTGATCACCGAGCAGCCGACCTTTTGCGACAGCAGTTCCACCGCCCCGGCCGACTGGTGGCGCACCACAAGCACGTCGGGCCGCATGGCGTTGAGCGTGATCGCCGTGTCGATCAGCGTTTCGCCCTTTTTCACCGACGAGGATGCGACCGACATGTTCATCACGTCGGCACCCAGCCGCTTGCCTGCCAGTTCAAACGACGATTGCGTGCGGGTTGAAGCCTCGAAGAACAGGTTGATCTGGGTGCGCCCGCGCAGCGTGGACGTCTTCTTCTCCGGCTGGCGCGAGATCGCGACAGCCCTCTCGGCGCGGTTCAGCAGCAGGTCGATATCGACCGGCGAAAGACCGGCAATGCCAAGCAGGTGCTTGTGCGGATAGACGGGAAGGGGTGTCTGGCTTGTCATCTCAAAGCGCTGCTATATGCCGCGCGGGCGCGCGCCGCAAGCATTGGCGCAGGCCGGGACCAACCCATCAACCGCTTTTTCGCCGCCTTGGCTCCCCGAGCGCCCGCTGCTGTTCTATAAGACGGATGGCGGATTCGCTTGCGCGATGAGGGCCTGATGACACGCCGTACTCCGGGGAAGGCATATCGTGGCCACGCATGAAGTGACAAACCAGTCTCCCGTCTGGACCGGCGGCAATGCCTGGCGGCACGATCCGTTGCTGGTGCAACTGACCGAGGATTTTGATCCGGCCGTGCGCAAGGAACTGGACCAGATCGGCCGGTTTGTGCTGTCGGCGGAGGCGCAGGAAACCGCCCGCATTGCCAACACGCTCACCCCGGTGCTGCGTACCCACGACCGCCAGGGCCACCGCCTCGACCAGGTGGACTATCACCCCGCCTATCACGCGCTGATGCGCCGCTCGGTTGCCTCCGGCCTGCATTCGTCGGTCTGGGAAAATATCGAGGCGGAGAAGGGCATGCGCCACCGCACCCGCGCCGCCCGCTTCTATCTGATGAGCCAGCTGGAATGCGGCCATCTCTGCCCCGTCACCATGACCAGCGCCTCGCTGGCGCCGCTGCTCGCCAGCCCCGCCCTGTTTCGCGAATGGGCACCGCGCATCACCTCGCGCAAATACGATTCCGCCAACCGCCCGCCGGTCGAAAAATCCGGCCTGACACTCGGCATGGGCATGACGGAGAAGCAGGGCGGCACTGATGTGCGTGCCAACACCACCCGCGCGGAGCCGCTCGGCAACGACTTTTACCGCCTGACCGGCCACAAGTGGTTCATGTCGGCGCCCATGTCCGATGCCTTCCTGGTGCTGGCGCAGGCACCCGAGGGCCTGACATGCTTCCTCGCCCCCCGCATCCTTGGCGACGGCAAGCCGAACGGCTTCCGCTTCCAGCGCCTGAAGGACAAGCTCGGCAACCGCTCCAATGGCTCGTCCGAAGTGGAGTTCGACGGCGTGATCGCCCAGCTTGTCGGCGTGCCGGGCGAAGGTGTGAAGACCATCATGGACATGGTGACGCTGACGCGGCTGGATTGCGCGCTGGCCTCGTCCGGCCTCATGCGCGCGGGCCTGTCCGAGGCCGTCCACCATGCCCGCCATCGCCGCGTGTTCGGCAAGCCACTTGCCAAACAGCCTCTGATGATCCGCGTGCTGGCCGATCTGGCGCTGGACACGGCGGCCGCCGGTGCGCTGGCGATGCGGCTTGCCCGCTCCTTCGACGAGGCCGGGCAGGATGATCTGGCCGCCGCCTGGAGCCGCGTCATGACGCCGGTCGTCAAATACTGGGTCTGCAAGATGGCGCCGCCCATGATCTACGAGATGATGGAGTGCCTTGGCGGCAACGGCTATGTCGAGGAGGGCAACCTGGCCCGCCATTACCGCGAGGCGCCGGTCAACGCCATCTGGGAAGGCTCGGGCAACGTGATGGCGCTGGACCTGCTGCGCGTGCTGCGCCGTTCGCCGGGCCAGCTTGATCTCGTCATTGATGGCCTCGCTGCCGATCTCGGTGCGGCCGGGCACGGCACCATCGACGTGTTGCGTGCCGCCGCCCAGGTTGCCGCCAGCGACGAGGGTTCGGCGCGTATCCTCATCGAGCAGCTGGCGCTGGCCGCGGCCGCCGCCGAACTCTTCCGTATCGGGGCAGGGCGCATTGCCGGTGCCTTCATGGAAACTCGACTTGGCGGCCAGTGGCGCGGCACTTACGGCATGCTCGATGCCCGCCATGATGCCGGGCTGATCGTCGAGACGCTCTACCCCGACGCCGGCTGACGGCTCCTGCGCCCCGAATTCATGGGCTGAAGTCCGCATTCCGGGGCGGCGGCTGAACCATGCGTTGCCCGTCAAGGCACCCGATTCCACCCGGGGTGGCGCTCCGGGCGCCCCGTTAACCCTAACAAATGGTTTCCATTGCCCGGCGGCGCGGAAAGTACCAATTTGTTAACCAGAATTCGGAGAGCCCATGCCGCGCCTTCTCACCTTCGTGACCTGCTTCTTCTGGCTCAGCGCCTTCACGCTGATGGCGCTGACGGCTGCCGGCCATGGTCTCGAACAGCCGGCGGGCGCGGTCCACTCCGCATTTCCTGCTTTCCTCAATTCCGACATCGGTCTGGCGCTGGGTTTTGGACTTTCCGCCTGCGGTTTCCTGTGGGCCTTCGTCACCGTCATTTTTGACAGCGGCGATGCGCCCGGCGACGTGGATGCCGCCGTCACGGCAGCCTGTGCGGCAGGCATTCTTGTTCTGGCCATGAGCCTGCTCGTCTCGGCGGGCAGAGGGGAAACCGAGGCCGCGCTCTATGCCATCGTCGCCGTCATCGGCCTGTTGGCCACCGCCAACACCGCCCATGCCGAACGCCGCTCCATCGAACTCGTCGAGCGCGCCGACCAGGCCACACAACTGGCCAGCCGCATGGCGCTCGGTGCCGCCCATGATGCGATGCTGTCGCGCATCTCGGGGCGTCCCGCCAAACCGGCTTCAGGGGAGGACGCCTGATGCGTTGGCTGCTGGTCTTCTGGGCGCTACCCCTTCTGGCCTTCGGCGGCTGGTACTACCTGTCCTATTACGACATGAATTTCGGCACGATCTACCTGTCGCGCGCGCTCCATGATGCCGTGTTCCAGCTTTACGGCGATATTCTTGGCGTCGCTCCGGAAGTCATTCCGGGCATGCTGCTCAAGGCGATCATGTTCGATACGGTGCTGATCCTGGCAATCTTCGCCTTTCGCCGCCGCGCTGCCATCAGGGCCTGGTGGTTGGCTCTCCAGCCACCCGCCCCCCGTCTTGCGGAGCGCGACACGGTGCTGCCGGGCTATCGGGCGGAGTAACCCGACCGGTCAGGCCGACAGGATGGCGTGAAGCCGGTCCAATGCCCCTTGAAGGATGAAGGCCGCCGCCGCCGAATCGATGCGTGTCTCCCGCTTCTTGCGCGACACGTCCATCTCCAGCAGCGCGCGTTCGGCTGCCACCGTTGACAGGCGTTCATCCCAATAGGTGAAGGGAACGTCCGTCAGCTTTTCCATGTTGCGCACAAAGGCGCGGGTGGCCTGGACGCGCGGACCTTCCGAACCATCCATGTTGACTGGCAATCCGATGACGAACCCGGCCGGCCGCTCCGCCTTCACGGCAGCGAGCAGCGCCTGAGCATCCACGGTGAACTTGCTGCGCAGGATGACAGGCCGCGGATTGGCGAAGGCCAGCGACCGGTCGGACACGGCAAGTCCGATGGTCTTGGTACCGAGGTCGAGCCCCGCCACCACGTCGCCGGGCGCGATGCGCTCCGCCAGTTCCTCGATTCCGATGACCGCCACCTTCCGTCGCCTTTGCTTTTGACAATCCCGGACGTGCTTCTATCTTGGGATCAACAAGATTGCGAGCACGCAACATCAAGGGGAACCATCATGAAGCTGACCTGGTACGGACATTCCGCTTTCCGCGTGGAAATGGCGGGCGCACAAATCCTCATTGACCCGTTTCTGGAGGGCAACCCGTCCTGGGGCAGGGGATGGGAAGAGGTGGCCGGGGGCGTCACCCACGTCCTGCTCACCCACGGCCATGACGATCACATCGGCAATGCGCTCGATATCTGCAAGAAGACAGGCGCGCAACTCGTCGCCAACTTTGAAATCTGCATGTACCTGGCGGCCAAGGGCGTGGAGGGTGCGAAGCTCAATCCCGGCAATCAGGGCGGAACGGTCGATTGCGGCGGCTTTACCACCACCTTCGTCCATGCCGAGCATTCCTCCTCGTCGCAGACCGGTGGTGGCCAGAACATCTATCTCGGCAATCCGCTGGGCCTCATCCTCCATGCGCCCGGCGAAAAGAGCCTCTATCACATGGGCGATACCGATATTTTTGGCGACATGGCCCTCATCAACGAGCTTCACCAGCCCCAGATCGGCCTCGTGCCGGTCGGCGACCGCTTCACCATGGGCGGGGCCGTCGCGGCACTCGCATGCCGCCGCTTCTTCAACTTTGAAACAGTGATCCCGTGTCACTTTGGCTCCTTCCCGATCATCGACAAGGATGCCTCGAAATTCGTTGCTGGCATGGAAGGATCAGGCACGGCGGTCGCCACGCCGCCGGTGGGCGGGACGATCACGCTCTGAGTGCCGGGAGGCGCAGGCCGCAGCCATTGTCCGTTGCACTGCGGCAGCGGGGGCGATATAGCCCTTGGCATCCAATTGCTGCGCGCCGCGCGCGGCCCGAGCCTGCATGACACTCAAGCGGAGCATTCATGTCCGTCGATCTCGCCACCGTGAAGCGCGTTGCGCATCTGGCCCGCATTGCCGTCAGCGAGGAGGAAGCCTCCCGCATGACCGGCGAGCTGAATTCCATCCTCGGTTTTGTCGAGCAGCTTGACGAGGTGAGTGTCGAGGGCATCGAGCCGATGACCTCGGTCATCCCGATGGAGATGAAGAAGCGCGAGGACGTGGTGACCGACGGCGCCAAGGCTGACGACATCGTCGCCAACGCGCCTGCCACCGAGGACCATTTCTTCCAGGTACCCAAGGTCGTGGAATGAGCGCGCGCGGCTTGCGCCCTTTTCCTCCCATTCCCTTGTTCCGGCGAAGCCGAAAAACAGAGACCGCCCGATGACCGAACTGACCTCGCTCACCATTGCCGAAGCCCGCGACCGCATGAAGGCCGGGGACGTCTCAGCCGTGGAACTGACCGACGCCTATCTGGCCGCCATCGATGCGGCGAACGGCGCGCTGAACGCCTATGTGTCGGTCACCCATGACAAGGCCCGCACCATGGCGAAGGCCTCCGACGAACGCCGGGCGAAGGGTGAGGCGGGTGCGCTGGAAGGCATCCCGCTCGGCATCAAGGACCTTTACGCCACCGAAGGCGACCACACGCAATCCTGCTCGCATATCCTTGACGGTTTCAAGCCGCGCTACGAATCGACCGTCACAGCCAATCTCTGGGCCGAAGGCGCGGTGATGCTGGGCAAGCTGAACATGGACGAATTTGCCATGGGCTCGTCCAATGAGACCTCGCACTACGGTAATGTCATCAATCCGTGGCGTGCCAACGGTTCCAATGCGGACCTGGTGCCGGGTGGCTCATCGGGGGGATCGGCGGCAGCGGTCGCGGCCAATCTCTGCGCAGCGGCAACCGCATCGGATACCGGCGGCTCGATCCGCCAGCCGGCCGCATTTACCGGCACGGTCGGCATCAAGCCCACCTATGGCCGCTGCTCGCGCTTCGGCATGGTGGCCTTTGCCTCTTCGCTCGATCAGGCCGGCCCGATCACCCGCGATGTGCGCGATGCCGCCATCATGCTGAAATCCATGGCCTCGGTCGATGCGAAGGACACCACCTCCATCGATCTGCCCGTGCCGGATTACGAAAAGGCCCTCGGCGGCTCGGTGAAGGGCATGAAGATCGGCATTCCGAAGGAATACCGCGTCGACGGCATGCCCGAAGACATCAGCGCGCTCTGGCAGAAGGGCATCGATTTCCTGCGCGATGCCGGGGCAGAGATTGTCGAAATTTCCCTGCCGCACACGAAATATGCCTTGCCGGCCTATTACATCGTGGCCCCGGCGGAGGCCTCGTCGAACCTCGCGCGCTATGATGGCGTGCGCTACGGCCTGCGCGAGCCGGGCAAGGACATCGTGTCCATGTACGAGAACACGCGCGCCGCCGGCTTCGGCTGGGAGGTCAAGCGCCGCATCATGATCGGCACCTATGTGCTGTCGGCCGGCTACTACGACGCCTATTACCTGAAGGCACAGAAAGTCCGCACCCTCATCAAGAAGGATTTCGAGGACGCCTTCCACGCCGGTGTCGATGCCATCCTGACGCCCGCGACGCCTTCCGCAGCCTTCCGCATCGGCGACGAGGAACTGGCCGCCGATCCGGTGAAAATGTATCTCAACGACATCTTCACGGTCACCGTGAACATGGCCGGGTTGCCGGGCATTTCCGTGCCGGCCGGCACCGATCATTCCGGCCTGCCGCTCGGCCTCCAGCTGATCGGCAAGCCTTTTGAGGAAGAGACCCTCTTCAAGACCGCCCACGTGATCGAGCAGGCCGCCGGACGCTTCAAACCCGGGAAGTGGTGGTAAAATCCGGCCAACCGGTCCGATGACCGGACTTGCCATGTGACCTCCGGCACTTGCGCTGTCCGCGCAGGTGCCGTTTCCTTTGCAAAAGCAGAGGAGCAAGCCATGATTAGGAAAAGCCTCGCAGCCGCTGCCGCAATGCTCGTTTCAGGCGGCGCGGCCTGTGCCGGTGCGCCGGACTGGAAGGCTGTTCTCGCGGGAGTGGATGGCGTCATCACCTATTGCGATAGCTCCACCAGGCAGAAATACGCCGAAACCATGTGCAAGGCGGTGTCGGACGGAATTGCCAAGGCCTTGGAGGAAACCGGCTTGCCGGTCAGGCACACCGGGATCGTTCTGACCGGCTCGGCATCGCCCGAAAAGACGCCTTCCGAGGAGGCCACCGCCAGCCTCAAGATGGCCAACGGCATCAGCCATCCGCTGCTGGCCGGGATCGTGCTCAAGGGCACCGACGATGGCAATCCGGCCATCTACATGCGCGTCCAGTTCACCGTTCCGGTGACGGTTCCGCCAAGCGGCGCCAATCCGGGCTTTGACGGGGAAATCCTCGTGCTGGAGCGGGCCGTGGTCGGCAACGGGCCGAAGAAGCGCCTCCCGGCAGCCCAGATCGCCTATATCGAAAAGCAGATCGCGCCCGTGCTGGACGAGGTCCGCGCCGCGCTCAAGGCGCCGTGAGCCGGGTCACTCGCAACCGGCCGGCAGCGACTTGCCTTTCAGGGCGCGGGTGGAGCAATTGAATTTGCGCCGGGTCCGGTTCCGGAGTTTGGTCATGCCCGTGATGTTTCCGGCACCGATCAGTGAAGCAAGCAGCCCGTATTCGACCGCCGTGGCGCCTTGTTGGTCGTTGCAAAAAGCTCTGCCCAGCAGGAAGGCGCGGCGCGAAATATTTGTTGTGGACTTCATGTATCTCCCCTTTGCCGGGAGTTATACAAGGCAGGGATTTATATTTTACTAAATATGCAACTGCTGATAGGGCAAACTAAGAGCTGCGGCGGCCCCTGAGCATCTCTCGCTTGGTGCCGAAGCCCTGCACCGTCTCGGTGCGGAAGCCCGCCGCCTGAAGGTTGCGGCGCACGAAACCGGCGGCTGCATAGGTGGCAAAACTGCCGCCGGGCGTGGTCTTGCCGTGCACTGTCTGCAAAAGGGCCGCATCCCACATGTCCGGGTTCTTGGCAGGCGAAAACCCGTCCAGATACCAGGCGTCGGCGCGGCCGGGCCATGTGGCGACCGTCTCGCGCGCATCGCCGATGACCACGGTGATCTGCGTCTGCCGGTCGATGCGGATCGGCCGCTCCTCGCCACGTGGCGGCCATTCGGAAGGCAGCACGGACAGCAGCCGGTCCGCCAGTTCTGCAAGATGCGGCCAGTGGGCCATGGCTTTTCCAAGCTGGTCGAGCGTCAGTGGAAAACCCTCGAAGGTCGTGTAGGACAATTGCCCGGCAAAGGGTCGCGTCGCGCGCCAGGCTGCCCAGGTCTCCAAAAGGTTCAGCCCCGTGCCGAAGCCCAGTTCTGCGATGGAGAAATAGGGCCGGGTGATCCAGCGCTCCGGCAGTCCGTTTCCCTCAAGGAACACGTGCCGCGTCTCGCCCGGTCCGTCGGTGCGCGAGAAGAACGGATCATCGAACAGTGCGGAGACGGGTTGTCCGTTTTCATCCCATGTGACGGGATGGATGTCACCCTTGCCTGCGCCCACGTTGCAATTGCCCCTTCACGCTGTCATTGCTCCGACCATGACGGATTCCCCGGCGAAAATCGAGAGCCTGGCCCGCGACGCCGATGTGGTGATCATCGGCGCGGGCGTCGTCGGCCTGTGGTGCGCGCTGCGCGCAAGCGAGGCCGGAATGAAGGCCTTGGTGATCGAGCCCGGCAAGGCGGGAGAGGGCGCCTCCCACGGTCACCTCGGCGCACTGATGCCGCACCAGCCCGTCAACTGGTCGCCGAAGAAGCAGGAACAACTCGATGGCCTGCTGGAACTGGAGCAGGAAGTGGCGCGGCTGGAGACCCTGACCGGACTGTCAGCCGGTTACCGGCGCACAGGGCGCATCGTGCCGCTGACCGATGCCGCGCAGCGCGAGCGCAATGAGGCCTGGGCCGTGGATGCACGCCAGGTCTGGCCGGCGCACGCGCCGGGCGGCCAGCACCTTGCCTGGAGGGTGATGGACACCAATCCCGCACCGGGCTGGATCTGCAGTGAGGCCGCGCCTTTCGGGTTCGCGGTGGAAACCCTGTCTGCCCGTCTGGCTCCGCGCCGCATGATGACGCTCCTTCGCGCGGCTTTGCAGGATGTGCCCGTCATGGAGAACTGCCCGGCCGGGCGAGTGAGCCCGGACGGCACCATCCATCTGACGGACGGAACGTCTTTGCGGCCGCGCCGCGTCATTCTCGCCGCCGGCTGGCGCAGTTTCGCGCTGATGCCTGGCCTGGCCGCAATGCCCAGGGGCTCCGGTGTGAAAGGCCAGTCGGCGCTGCTCCGCCCCCGCGCGCCCGTCGATCCGCGCCTGCCGGTGCTCTATGCCGATGGCGTCTATGCCATCGCCCATGAGGACGGGCTGGTCGCTGTCGGTTCCACGTCTGAAAAGCAATGGGTCGACGACGCGATGACCGATCACCGGCTGGATGAACTGGTTGCAAAGGCAAAGACGCTGTGCCCCGCCCTGCGCGGAGCGGAAATCATCGACCGCTGGGCAGGCATCCGCCCCAAGGGGCCGACTGCCGCGCCGGTTGTCGGGCCGTTGGCAGGCGCGCCGTCCGTCATCCTCGCGACCGGCGGCTTCAAGATCACCTTTGCGCTCGCCCACCGCATGGCGCGCGCCGCCGTCACCGCCGCATTGACGTGAGGCCTACCAGCTTCCCGTGTTCGCCATGCTCTTCCACGGCTCGGCCGGTGCGAGCGCCGGGCCATCCTGCAACAATTCGATGGAAATGCCGTCCGGCGATTTGACGAAGGCCATGTAGCCGTCACGCGGCGGGCGGTTGATGGTGATGCCGGCATCCATCAGCCGCTGGCAGGTCTCGTAGATATTGTCCACCGAATAGGCGAGGTGGCCGAAATTGCGTCCGCCCGAGTAGCTTTCCGTGCTGCCGTCCTCGCCGGGCCAATTGTAGGTCAGTTCCACCTCCGGCGCGCGCGTCGCCCGCGCGGTGTCGGCATCCCTGGGTGCGGCAAGGAAGATCAGCGTGAAGCGGCCGGCCTCGTTCTCGATACGCCTTGTTTCGACAAGTCCGAAAACGGTGCAGAAAAAATGGAGTGATTCGTCAATGTCGCGAATGCGGATCATGGTGTGGCGGTAGCGCATGGTCTGTCCTTTGATCGGGCGTGCGTCGACAATATGGGCCGCCCGTTGGCCTGGGCAAGTCTTTCGGAACGTCGGTCACAGCCTGACGGTTGACGAAGCAAGCTGTGCGAAAATCCCTTTTTGGGTCAGGGGGCCTTGATATGACGCCGAAGCCCAATGCTATGATTCATGAAAGAATCAGTTTCGAGTCATTCGTGGAAAGGGTTGGCCGGATGGGGGACCAGACATCCGACGAGAGCCGTTTTGCAAGCGCCTCCCGGCGCGGCCTGTCATCGGTGGATGAACAGGGCGAGGCAGGCCTTTCCGAAATCACCGGTGCCATCAAGTGGTTCGATGTGGCCAAGGGTTACGGCTTCATCGTGCCGGATGATGCCGCGCTGGGCGACATCCTCCTGCATGTGACCTGCCTGCGCCGCGACGGGTTCCAGACCGCGCTGGAGGGCGCCCGCATCGTGGCGCTTGTGCGTCCGGGTGATCGCGGCCTCCAGGCCTTCAAGGTCCTGTCGATGGACATGTCGACTGCCGTCCACCCGCTCGAATCGCCCGCTGCGCGCACCCACGTGACCGTCACGCCCGAAAGCGGGCTGGAACGCGCGTTGGTCAAATGGTTCAACCGCACCAAGGGTTTTGGCTTCCTGACGCGCGGTGAGGGCACCGAGGACATTTTCGTCCACATGGAAACCTTGCGCCGTTTCGGTATTGCCGAATTGCGCCCCGGCCAGGTGGTGCTGGTGCGCTTCGGCAAGGGCGACAAGGGCCTCATGGCGGCCGAGATTCACCCCGATATCGGCACCTTGCCGTTCTCGAACTGACGGCGCGGGATTGGATCCGTCATCCCGCTCAAAAAACGTCGGCCGGCCGGGCCTGCTCGCCCGGCTCTTGCTGTGTGTGGCCCTTGGTCTTGGCGCTTTCACCGCATCCCTGCACGCCCGCGCTGACGAACCACCCTTCGGCGAACCCATGCGGCTGGCCGTCGATCCCGCGCCGCTGATCGCGCGTACCGCTGCCGGTGACGTTGCCTTTTCGGTCGAAGTGGCCGATGAGCGCGGCGAGCATTCCGCGGGCCTGATGTTCCGCGAATCCATGCCCGATGATCGCGGCATGCTCTTCGTCTTCCCGGCCACGCAACTGCGCGCCTTCTGGATGATGAACACCATCATGGCGCTGGACATCATCTTCATCCGCGAGGACGGAACGGTCGCCAACATCGTCCATGGCAAGCCGTTTTCGCCCGAACCGCTGGAATCAGCGGGCCCGGTCCGCTATGTGCTGGAATTGAAGGACGGGACCGCCGCCGCCAAGGGCATCGCACCGGGGGTGCATCTCGTCCACCCGCGCATGACCACCGCCAACTGAAGGCGCGGACGGAGTTTATCGATGCATTTCTTTCACACCGACGGTTTCGACATCCATTTCATCGACGAGGGCGAGGGCGATCCGGTCCTGCTGATCCACGGCTTCGCGTCGTCCCATTCGGTCAACTGGGTCACGCCCGGCTGGGTGAAGACGCTGACCGATGCCGGATACCGCGCCATCGCGCTGGACAATCGCGGCCACGGCAAATCCACCAAGAGCTACGATCCGGACGACTACATTCCCGATGCGATGGCCGACGATGCGGCTGCCCTGCTCGATCATCTCAACATCGAAAAGGCCCATCTCATGGGCTATTCCATGGGCGCGCGTGTCAGCGCCTTCATGGCGCTGCGCCATCCCGAAAAGGTCGCGACCCTTATTCTTGGGGGCCTTGGCTACGGCATGGTGGAAGGTGTGGGCGACTGGGATCCGATCGCCGAGGCCCTGTCGGCGGAAGACCCCAGGACCATCACGCATGACCGCGGCCTGATGTTCCGCACCTTTGCCGACCAGACGAAAAGCGACCGCAAGGCGCTCGCCGCCTGCATTTCCCGCTCCCGTGACCTGCTGAGCGAGGAGGACGCAGCGCGCATCACCCAGCCCGTTCTGGTGGCCGTGGGTACCGCGGACGACATTGCCGGCTCCCCGCACAAGCTCGCCGGGCTGATGCCGCGCGCCGCCGCCTTCGACATTGCCGGGCGCGACCACATGCTGTCCGTTGGCGACCGCACGTTCAAGAAGCGCGCGCTGGATTTCCTGGCAGAACATCCCCTCCCATGACGCGGCGCAGGATCGAACTGGCAGGCGCGAAGGGCAATCGACTCGTGGCCGACATGCGCGGCGAGGAGGGGCACCCCGTGATCCTGCTCCACGGCGGCGGCCAGACCCGCCACGCCTGGGAAAAGACCGCCGTGACGCTGGCCGCCAAGGGCATGCGCGCCATAGCGGTTGACCTGCGTGGGCACGGCGACAGCGCCTGGGTGGAAACCGGCCATTACCGCTTTTCCGACTATGGCCGCGACGCCCACGCCATCATCGGGCAGGTGAGCGACATGTGCGGCGAGCGCCCCTCTGGTGTCGGCGCGTCGCTGGGCGGCCTGTCCTTCCTGACCTCGGAGCTGAACATCGCGCCGGAACTGACCTCGCTTGTGCTGGTCGACATCGTGCCGCGCATGAACCCCGATGGCGTCGCGCGCATCACCGGCTTCATGCAGGCGCGCATGGCTGAGGGCTTTGCCTCGCTGGAGGAAGCGGCCGACGCCATCGCCGCCTACCTGCCGCACCGCAAGCGCCCGAAATCGCTCGACGGCCTGTCGAAAAACCTGCGCATCGGCGATGACGGCCGCTACCGCTGGCACTGGGACCCGAATTTCGCAGCCGGGGAATATTCGATCGATACCGGCGCCGAGGCCCACATGGTCGCGCTTGATGCCAATCTCGACCGGCTGGAATGCCCGGCGCTGCTGGTGCGCGGCATGCAATCGGAACTGGTCGGCGAGGAGATTGCCCGCTACACCGTCGCGCGCATCCCGCGCGGCGAATATGCCGATGTGGGCGGTGCAGGCCACATGGTCGCCGGTGACCGCAACGATGTCTTCTGCGACGCGATTCTGGCGTTCCTCACCCGTGTCGAGGGCACCGGGCTTTAGGGATCGCAATGCGGCCGGGATTCAGCGCCCCTGGAAGACGGCTTTTCGCCGCTCCTTGAAGGCTGCGCGCCCCTCGGCGTAATCCGCACTGTCGAAGGTCAGGTTTCCCGCATCGCGCGCCTGCGCCGCCAACACCTCGCCATGCGCTGCGACCGCGCGGATGGCCAGTTTCGAGGCGCGCACGGAAAGCGGCGCATTTTCGGCCACGGCCCTGGCCATGTCAGCCGCGCGCACATTGAGCGCCTCGCCATCCGCTACGATTTCCAGCAGGAACCCGGCCTTCAGTGCGGCCTCGGCACCGATCTGCCCGGCGGTGAAGGTGAGGTAACGCGCCATCTGCGACCCGGTGGCCATCACGATGTCACCCATGGCATCCTGCGGATAGGCGAGCCCCAGCCTGCCGGCCGGCACCGCAAAACGCGCGTCCGGCGTGGCGATACGCAGGTCGCAAGCCGCAGCCAGCCCGAAGCCGCCGCCGAAACAGATGCCCGATATGGCCGCGATGACCGGGAAGGGCGCTTCCCGCAGCGCACGGAAGGCGCGCGAATTGGTGGCCTCGTAGGCCCGCGCCGTGGCAGCGTCCCGGCGCACCGTGTCGAACTCGCCGATGTCTGCGCCCGCGGAAAAATCGGCGCCCTTGCCGGACAGCACCAGCACGCGGGTTTGGCCGTCGCGCCCAAGCGCCTCGATGATGCGCGCGATCTCCACCCACATGGCCTGCGTCACGGCGTTTTTCTTCTCCGGCCGGTCCAGCACGAGCCGTGCCACGGGACCGTCTGCAAAAAATGTCAGGCCTTCCACGGCGCTTTTCATGAAATGTCCATCAGCTTCAGTTTTGTTTCACCGGCTTGTGAAAAGAATGCGATTTGAATGCAAGCCGTACTCACCTACATTAGGCGGCAAGACAATCGAGGGATATGCCATGGCTGTGCAGAAAACAAACAGTGCAGACAAGGTGCGTCCGGTTGACCCGATCTGGTCGGCCGTGCGCGAGGAAGCCCATGCCGCCGTCGCCAACGACCCGCTGCTGGCCGCCTTCATCTATGCCACCGTGCTGAACCACGAGACGCTGGAAGATGCCGTGATCCACCGGGTGGCCGAGCGTCTCGATCACGATGATCTGGGCGCTGACCTGATCCGCCAGACCTTCGCCGTGATGCTGCGCGAGAACCCGGCTTTCTCCGAAAGCTTGCGTGTCGACATGCAGGCCTTTTACGAGCGCGACCCGGCCTGCAGCCGCTACATCCAGCCGCTGCTCTATTTCAAGGGCTTCCACGCCATCCAGACACACCGGCTGGCACACTGGCTCTGGAACAATGGCCGCAAGGATTTCGCACTCTATCTGCAGAGCCGCTCGTCATCGGTTTTCCAGACGGACATCAACCCGGCGACGCGAATCGGCAAGGGCATCTTCCTCGATCACGCCACCGGCTTGGTTGTGGGCGAGACGGCTGTCATCGAGGATGACGTGTCGATCCTTCAGGGCGTGACACTTGGCGGCACGGGCAAGGAATCGGGTGATCGCCATCCGAAGATTCGCCATGGCGTGCTCATCGGAGCCGGGGCCAAGGTGCTGGGCAACATCGAGATCGGCCATTGCTCCAAGATCGCGTCGGGCTCCGTCGTGCTGGATGCCGTGCCGCCAAACAAGACGGTAGCGGGTGTTCCCGCGCGCATCGTCGGCGAAAGCGGCTGCTCGGAACCCGCGCGCGTCATGGATCAGCGCTTCCCCGGCGACGCGATCTGAACACCTCACAGGCCGCGAGCGCGCTGCCGGAAGGGTCTGTCAAGGCCTTTACAGCGCATGCGGGCCCGTGCCAGAAGCGCCTCAGCCAATGAGAGCGGCGGACAGGGTCCGCGCCGATCAAACGGAGGTGATGCCTTGAAAGCCGATGAACTGAGAAAGCTGGACGCCTTCTTCAAGAAGACCTTCATGAACCAGGCCCTGCAGATCAAGGCCCGGCCGCGCAAGGATGACAGCTGCGAGCTCTACATCGGCGAGGAATTCCTCGGCATCGTCGACCGGGTGGAGGAAGAGGGCGAAGTCTCCTACAACCTCGCCATGGCAATTCTCGACATCGACCTGGAATGACGGGGAAAGCGTGCGGTCATTCGGCCGTACGCAGGAAACCGGTTGCCGCGGCGAGAACCGCGGCATCCAGGCGCTGCCATTGGCCCAGGAGCTCCTTGGGGAAGCGGTAGGTCAGCGAAAGATTGTCGCCCACATGGATGTCACGCTCGCATGGCGCCAGTGAGCGTGCACCTTCGGCGCCCGCCAGGCAGCGCGCCGCATAGGGCGTGTCGGCGGCCCGCGGCGCGGTCACCAGCAATTCATCCAGATAGCCCGAGCGTTCGGTAAAGCCGAACATGGTCGTGCCGGCGGGCCCCGCAATCCCGGGCTTCGCGATCACCGCCTGATAGATTGGTGCGACCCGGCCGGACATGTCACGCGACATGATCGAGGGCTCGAAGGTCATGAAGATCAGGTTCCGGCTGCCGCCCTCATGGTTGAAGTCAGCGGCGCGATCGCGCGAATAGCCCCTCATCTCCGGCCACGACATGTAGAGTTCGAGCTTGTTGAACTCGCCGCCCTGCCGTTGTTCTTCCAGCCGCATCATGTTGGCCGGGATGGCGAGCACATTGTTGCCCACCACGAATTCCTGCAGCGTGGCGTCATCGGTATGGCCGCCCATGGCGATCAGGCGCCCATAGAGCTTTCCGGCAACGAGGATGGCCCCCGACATGAGGGCCAGGACTGCCAGGACAGCGAAGATGCGCATCACGAAGCGCGCATCGAACGGTTTGACGACAAATTCGTTTTCGGTGGCGGCCTGGTTCATCGATGACCTGCTGGCTGGCCTGTCCCGATGCGGGACAATGGCGCTGGCACAGGGCTTGCACCCTTGAAGTGAGGCCTGATCATGGGCCAATCATGGTAAACGGGACGTAAAGATGAACACGGTGCAGCTCTTCCTCCTTGCCTATCTGACAGGCCTGACAGTGGCAGGCCTGTTCTCTGCAGTGGCCGAGGCTCTGACCCGCCAGCCCGTCGGCTTCCGCGAGCCCTTCGTCTCGCAGGACAGCATTTTGGCCTCGCTGGCGGTCACCGGGCTCGGCGGCCCCGCCATGCTGCTCAATGACACACTGGCTGCATGGCACGCCGGTGCCTTCTCCTCCGCAGGCCTTGCCGGCGTTGTCGCGCTCGTCAACGCCTGGGCGCTGGCTCTCGGTATTGTCACCATGGAAGCGGTTTCGGCTTTGGTTTTCTGAGCGCCCTGTCTAAGAAAGGTCAGGCGAGACGAGGAGACTACCATGCCCATTTACGAACTGGACGGCACCCGGCCGGAGTTTGCCGACGAGGAGAGCGCCTGGATCGCACCCGATGCCCATGTGATCGGCAAGGTCCTCATCGGCCGCGATGTCGGCATCTGGTTTGGCACGGTGCTGCGCGGTGACAATGAAGCCATTGCCATCGGCGACGGTACGAATGTGCAGGAGCACACCATGATGCACACGGACATGGGATTCCCGCTGACCATCGGAAAGGGCTGCACGATCGGCCACCGGGCGCTGCTGCACGGCTGCACCATCGGGGACAACAGCCTGATCGGCATGGGCGCCATCGTGCTGAACGGCGCGCGCATCGGCAACAATTGCCTGGTCGGCGCGGGCGCTCTGGTCACCGAGGGCAAGGAATTCCCCGACAATTCGCTGATAGTCGGGTCACCGGCCCGTGCCGTGCGTACGCTCGATGACAAGGCCGTAGAAATGCTGAAATGGTCTGCCGCCCACTACGTGGAGAACCAGAAACGCTTCGCAAAAAGCCTCAAGCCGCTCTGACCAAGCGCCAGAAAAGGCGGAGCCGGCCCCCGGGGACTGGGGGCCGGCTCCTGAACCCGGTCTTTGGGGACGGGGAGTTGGGGACTCGACCGGGTATTCCTGTGCTCAGCGCTTCACCGAGCCAACGATGTCCTGGCGTGAGTCGTTGATCTTGACCCACTGTCCGGAATTGGTCGCCGATTGGCGCTTGAGAAACCTATATTGCGTGTCGGTCCAGGCCAGCACGCGGGCCTCGAGATTGTCGAGCACGAAGTCGCCGAGGTCGGTCGCCACCGTCAGCACCGCATGGCCGTCGCCATTGGGCTGGAGCACCACCGTCATCAGCAGGGCCGAGGCCGGCACGCCAATCGCCATCAGCTGGCGGCGTTTTTCCAGCGCGTAATCCTCGCAATCGCCTTCGCGGCCCGGATAGGACCACACTTCCTCGCGCCCCCACATCTGCTGGTCGGTGCGCGGCCGGACCATCACGTTCACCGCATCGTTGATCTGGATGATGCGGCTCCACATGTCGCGGCTGAGCTTGAGCCGTCCGCCCGCTGAGCGCTGCTGGCACTCGGCCGGATAGGTCTGGCAGAATTCGTAATGACCGATGGGTTGGGTTGTCAGGCCCGAGATCCGCATCTGGCTGGCAGCATATGCAGGACTGATGCCAGCTGCGGCCACCCCCGATGCAAACACTATTGCATATTTGTTCTTGTTCATTGGTGTCTCCCCGTACAAGAGACACCTTGGCACATCCAAATTTATTTGAAGCAAAGCTCCAAGTATTGTTTTTAGTAAAACAATCGAACAAACAAAATCAAAACTACATAAATATAATACTGTATTTGACTAAACCATGTGGAAAATTATCCGATGGTTTGAATCGAATATTCTTCTAGTTTGCATAAAATTTTAGACACGGCAGGCCCTGGCCCGACCCTGCTGGCGCAGGGACCCGGACATGAAAAAACCGGCACGGGGCCGGTTCATCAAAGGTCGGATCTGGCTGGAAGTGTCAGGCTGAGGCCGTGGCCCGGTCCAGCGCTTCCTGTGGCTGGACCACGGCAAACTCCACGGCGACGCCTTCGTCGAAGTGGCGGACGACCTGTCCGCGCATGGTGCCGAGCGTCACCTGGGTGCCAAGCGCCGGCTTGACGTCGATCTCGACGGCGGCGCCGGACAGCGAAAGGTCGATGATGCGGCACTGGTATTGGCGGCCGTCATTGAGCTGGAGAACCGAAATCGGGTTGCGCGGCGGAATGCGCTCGTGGCGGCGGTCTTCGGGCAGGTCCAGTTCGTGCTTGTTGGCAAGCCAGGTGAGCTGTGCGGCCAGCTTGTCCTTCTTGCGCTCCGAAGCGATGATCGTGAAGGCAAACCCGTCCTGGAAGGTGCGCGAGATGACACCTTCCACGCGGCCGATGTGATCGAGATAGGCGATGCATTTTTCGCCCGGCTCACCCATATGGTCGGTGCGCAGGGCAACCGAGCCAGGTGACATGTCGATGACCTGGCACGGATGCTCGGTCCGGTCTTCAAGCATGAAGCGGCCGTACACCTTCACGTTCACACGCTGGAAGTTCCGGCGCTCCGGCCGGTCCGGCATGGGTTGTTGTGCTGCCAGGCTCATTCTCGTTCGGTCCTGTCCAAAGCCAGTTCACACCTCTGGATTCGCTGAACGATAGGCTTGGAGAGGTTAACAACGGGTAATGAGCGCGCCTGCGTGAGGCCTTTGCCTGTTCTTTTTTCGATCAGGAATCCCGTCTGCCGCCTTCAAGCACCATGAGGTGGCGAACCCTGCGTCCTGCGGGCGCACCGATGGCGAGGTCGAGATCGCGGCCTTCCGGCTCCATCGGCGGCACATGGAAAGAAGGCCTGTTTTTCAGGAACATGGGCTCGCGGTCCGGGTCGATCACGCGAAGCGACACCAGCCGGCAGGTCTCGATCGGGTCGACGCCAAGCCAGAAGGGCCGGTCGGCCGGGGCGATGCAGCCAAGCGCGCGGGCGCTCTCGTCGCCGCCGCGCAGCGGCAGCAGGCAGGCCTCAAACTCCATCGAGCGGCCGTTGCGGCTGTTGGCCGAAAATTCCATCACGATCACGCAATTGTCGGCAAAGGCGTTGCGCGCAAGCCGCGCCACCATGCGCCGGTCCCGGTCCTGCCACAGAGAGGAGAAGACAAAACCCTTCAGCTCGCGCCCGAATATGGCGCAAAGCCGCGTGCCGGCCAGGCGGAAGACGGGCTGGCCGCGCTGGTCATCCTCAAGGATGAACGTGTCGGCAAGCAGCGTCTTGATGTCGGCCGGCTCGACCTCGGTGCGCCGCGGGGCCGGGCGATTGCCGCGCAGCCTGTTCCAATACAGGAAGAGGTCGATTGTCTTCTGGTTTTTCATGGCGCTTGTCCCACGATCTGTCAGCAAGTGTTTCATCGACGAACAGAATCAGCGTTCCCCGACAGGATTCATGACTGACAGTGCAGGGGCCGTGCCAGTGCGCCGGGCGGGTTATCAACGGGACGGGGCCATTAAGGTTAACCAAGTGTTTCGATTGCGCCGGAACGGGAAATATGAGACAAGGAGAACAACAGCGAAGCCATTGTCTTGACAGGCAGTTTTGTTGTTGACAGCACAATTCTCGGGGAGAGCAGGGGCTCAACCAGGCCGTTCGGTATCAACCGGGCGGCCTCTTTTTTTAACCATTTCCGGCCTTTAAGCTGGCGCGAGCGGCGAATGGCGCTGCCAGAATCGGACCCGGAGACCAGACGTGCAGGACCCCCGCCACATGCCCGCTTCCGACGGCAATGATCCTTTTGATTCTGGCAGCACCGGGCGCCCGGTGGCCCGGCCATCCGAGCCCGCCTTCAACATTCCCGCTGTCATCCTCGTCCTGCTGGGGTTGATGACGGCCATCCACCTTCTGCGCGAATTCGTGCTGACCCGCGACCAGGATGTCGCTCTTCTGCTGCGCGCTGCATACATCCCCGCGCGCTATGGGCTGGAAGGCGGAATCGACCTTTTCGCCTTCACCTCGCCGGTCACCTATTCGTTGCTGCACGGCAGCTGGGCACATTTGGCGGTCAACAGCGTCTGGCTGGCCGCCTTCGGCTCGCCCCTGGCTGTCCGGCTCGGCATTGCGCGTTTCCTGGCCTTCTGGGTCGTCACGGCGATTGCCTCGGTGGCATTGCATCACGCCTTCCACTCCGGCGAGATGATACCGGTCATCGGTGCCTCCGGTGCAATCTCCGGCATGATGGGCGCTGCGGCGCGGTTTGGTTTTGCCATGTCAGCGGACGGCCGGGGCCGCGCCTTCACCGGCAGGCTTCTCACATTTCGCGAGGTTTTTGCCGCGCGCGCCGTCCTCACCTTCCTGGGTGTCTGGTTTGCCGTCAACCTGGTGACCGGGCTCGGTTTTGCCGGCGGCCCCTCCATCGCGTGGGAGGCCCATGTCGGCGGTTTCCTCGCCGGATTCCTGCTGATCGGCCTCATCGATCCCTTTTCCGGCAGGGCGCACGGCAGGGCGAAGAATTTCTGATCATCCTTTCGATCCAGCCACTTGCCAAATAGCCGCAGGCGGCACACCATGATCCCTCAACCGCTTTTCCCGGAAGGCGCGAAAGTTTGGATTTGAGGAGGATGCAATGTCGGTAAGGTCTATTCTGGATGCCAAGGGCAGGGAGGTCGCCACGATGTCCGGTGACCAGACGCTGCAGGACGCTGCGGCGATGCTCTCCGACAAGAAGATCGGTGCGATTGTTGTCACGGCCGCATCCGGAAAGATCCTCGGCATCCTTTCGGAACGCGACATCGTGCGCGCCGTGGCCAAGAACGGGGCCGCTGCTCTGTCCGCCACGGTCACCTCCACCATGACCTCCAAGGTCAAGACCTGCTCCGAGGAAAGCACGATCAACGATGTGATGGAACTGATGACCACAGGCCGTTTCCGCCACATGCCGGTGGAAAAGGATGGGGTGCTGGCCGGAATCGTGTCCATCGGTGACGTGGTCAAGCGCCGCATCGAGGATGTTGTGCGCGAGGCCGAGGAAATCCGGAACTACATCGCGGCCGGCTGACCCGGCGCCGCCGGCGGAGCCGGGCGCCCGGGACCAGGTCGCCCAAGAAAGGCAGCGCCCCAGGAACGCAGTTGCGCCTGCGCCCGCCGAATCGCTGCGTCCATTCCGCTTGATACCGGCGGTCTTGCGCGGTCAGGCTGCGGGGCCGGTACGCGGGCCCCAAAAAAAGCTCCCGGCACTTGGCCGGGATAGTGGGAGGGATCTCGATGTGCAGGGAGCGGGCGGATCAGACCGCCGGCTCCGTCACCTGTCTCAGCCGGACCAGCATGTCGTGGTTGCGGCAGAAGTCAGGCGGCATGTCATTGGCGGTGGCCTTGTCGAGCCAGCTTTCGCAGCCGTCCGGATTGCTGCAGGAAATGCAGCGGTTGACAGCGCGTCGCTTGACGTCGGCAACGTGGGGGAGCCGTGCAAGCCCGGGCTGAAGCCCGAGTTTGACAACCATGGTCTCGAACAATTCACCGTGTCGCAGAATCCGGTTGAATGTGTCGATCAGGCCCATTTGCACGGCCTCCCTTCGCCGTTGACGCGTCAATGTCGCACATTGGCTGCCGTCTTCCTTGATCTGGATCAACCGCATCTGTGCCATGCCGCCGCAGCCAGGCCGGCGAGCCACGCGCTGCGGCGTGCGCTGACAGATGCCAAAAACCTTGCGCCACAAGCGGCTTTGCTCTACCCGTCAGGCAGCCTGCCGGCGCCGCTTTCCCCCGCGCTCCGGCACTTCCCGAACCTGCCGGAAGACTGAACCGACCATGACCCTTGTTGACACGCGCACCCCCGATCCCAAACGTTTCATCCCCGGAGCGACCGGCGACTGGGAAATCGTCATCGGCATGGAAGTCCATGCGCAGGTCACCAGCAATTCCAAGCTGTTCTCCGGCGCCTCGACGGAATTTGGCGGTGCGCCGAACGATCACGTGTCGCTGGTGGATGCGGCCATGCCCGGGATGCTGCCCGTCATCAACGAGGAATGCGTGCGCCAGGCCGTGCGCACGGGGCTCGGCCTGAAGGCGGCGATCAATCTGAAATCGGTCTTTGACCGCAAGAACTATTTCTATCCGGACCTGCCGCAGGGCTACCAGATTTCGCAGTTCAAGCAGCCGATTGTCGGCGAGGGCACCGTAGTCATTTCGGTCGGCCCCGACCGCCAGGGCAATTTCGAGAACATCGAGATCGGCATCGAGCGCCTGCATCTGGAACAGGATGCCGGCAAGTCGATACACGACCAGCATCCGACCATGTCCTATGTGGACCTCAACCGGTCCGGCGTGGCGCTGATGGAGATCGTCTCCAAGCCGGATATCCGGTCGTCCGACGAGGCCAAGGCCTATCTGACAAAGCTGCGCACCATCCTGCGCTATCTCGGCACCTGCGACGGCAACATGGACGAGGGCTCCATGCGCGCCGACGTCAACGTCTCCGTCCGTCAGCCGGGCGGTAGCTTCGGCACGCGTTGCGAGATCAAGAATGTCAACTCGATCCGCTTTGTTGGCCAGGCCATCGAGTATGAGGCGCGCCGCCAGATCGCAATCTTGGAGGATGGCGGCTCCATCGACCAGGAGACGCGCTTGTTCGACCCGGTGAAGGGCGAGACGCGCTCCATGCGCTCCAAGGAAGAGGCGCACGACTACCGCTACTTCCCGGATCCGGACCTGCTGCCGCTTGAATTCTCCCAGGCCTTCGTCGATGAGCTGGCGGCCCATCTGCCCGAATTGCCGGATGACAAGAAGACGCGCCTGATGGCGCTTGGCCTGTCGGAATATGACGCCTCGATCCTCGTATCCGAAAAGGCGATTGCCGATTATTTCGAGCAGGTGGCGCAAGGCCGCGACGGCAAGGCGGCCGCCAACTGGGTCATCAATGACCTGCTCGGAGCGCTCAACAAGGCCGGCCTCGGCATCGAGGAGACAACGGTCTCGCCTGCCCAGCTCGGCGCCATCATCGACCTCATCAAGGACGGCACCATTTCCGGCAAGATCGCCAAGGACCTGTTCGAGATCGTGATGGCAGAGGGCGGCGACCCGAAGGAACTGGTCGAAAGCCGCGGCATGAAGCAGGTCACCGACACCGGCGCCATCGAAAAGGCGGTGGACGAGGTGATCGCCGCCAATCCCGACAAGGTGGAGCAGGTCAAGGCCAAGCCGACCATGGCGGGCTGGTTCGTCGGTCAGGTCATGAAGTCCACCGGCGGCAAGGCCAACCCGCAGGCCGTCCAGGAACTGGTAAAGGCCAAGCTCGGCATTGAAGAGTGATCCGCGGAAGGCATTTTGCCCGTCACAAAACCTGTTCTTGACGGGAGACGGGTAAAAAAGCCATCGTGTGGTCGCGCTTTGCGCATCACACGCTTGAGCAGGAATGGGCAGACCCCCTCATGTGGATCAGGACCGTCGACCGCGACGATCTGGAGGAAATCCGGGACCTCCTCGTTAAAACCTGGCACGCGACCTATGACGGCATCTATGGCCCCGATCGCGTGAACGCCATCAACAATGACTGGCACTCGGTCAAGGCGTTGCAGAAGCGCCTGGCAAAACCCTATTCCGAATTCGTGATTGCCGATGACGGCGAGGAAATCCTCGGCGTCGCCTTTGCCTCCATGGGCGAGGGGGATGACCGGGTGGCCTACCTGCACCAGCTCTACGTCAATCCGGAGGCGCAGGGGCGCGGCGCAGGCAAGGCCTTGTTGATCGAGATGGAAAGCGCCTTCCCCATGGCCGCGCGCATGCGTCTGGAGGTGGAGGAAGCCAATGCCAAGGCCATCGCCTTCTACGAAAACAACGGCTATCGCATGGTGGACCGCACCGACAATTGCGGCAGCCGCGATTCCGGCATCCCGGCGCTGATCATGGAAAAGCCTTTCGGCTGACCGGCATGAGCGGCCGCCGGGCCGGCTGGTGAAAGAACCCGCAAGCCCTTGGGAGGGAACTGGCTGTGAAGCGTTTCCTGAAAATCGCTATTCCCGTGTTCCTGCTGGGCTTCATCGCGGGCAATGCCTTCTGGTACCTCGCCTCGCCGCTGTGGATTGACCGCGTGATCTCGGAGGAACTGCCCGCCGAGCTCATGCTGTCGGAGCTGGCGGCCGGACAGTTCCGCGACACCGATGCCGCCCACAAGGGACGTGGCAAGGCGCAACTCCTGTCTTCGGCCGGCGGCACGGTGCTGCTCAGGCTGACGGACTTTGAGGTGACCAACGGCCCGGACTTGGAAATGTGGCTGGTGGAAGCCGCTGAACCGGCCACCAGCGCCGACGTGAAGGCCAGCAAATGGGTGTCACTCGGGCCGCTCAAGGGCAATGTCGGAAACCAGACCTACGTGATTCCTGACAATATCAATCCGGCGGCCTACAAATCGGCCGTCGTCTGGTGCGAGCAGTTCGGCGTGCTGTTCTCCGCCGCCCCGCTCGTCGTGCCGCCCCGGTAGGCCGCCTCACTCTTCCATCTGCGGCTTGCCATCCTTGTCCCAGATCTGGGTGATGATGCACATGTCGATGTCCTTGCGCCGCTTCAGGTCGCAGGCGATCTTCATCGCCGCTTCCAGCGCTGCCCGGCTGTCCCATCCGCAATGATACTCCGCCCAATGCACTCCCTGTGAATGCTGGATGCCGAGCCTCGCCGTCCAGCCGGATGGGAAGCAGGAGGCGACAAGGGCGCAATCTTCTTCCGCCGCGCCGCCGTCGATGCATTGTTTCATGGCGCACGCCGCGGCTTCTTGCGGGCTGGCGGCCACGCATTCGCCATAGGCCTGCTCGGGCGCAACGGCAAAGGCCATGGCGACGGGGCCATCCTGGGCCGACGCGGGCGAAACGGTGAAGGTCAGGCTTGCAAGGAACGAAAAGGCGAGGGGGAGCAGGCGGGACAATGCGGGCATGGGTGCAAATCCTGTGTGACAAAAGCGGCATCAATCTGCCACTTGCCACGCTTGCCTTCCACCGGATTCGCCAAGACGCGCATGGCAGCCCGGCTTGCAGCGCGTCTTCAACCAATTATCGCAGGCCAAGGCCTTGTCATCCGGCGCCGGGCGCTTCATAACGCAGTGCATCAATGAGGGTGTTGCGCCCTGTCCATGCGCGTCGTGAGGCTGACATGCTGACATTTCTTACCCGCTTCTTCACCTGGTGGAACGGCGCCACGCTGAACACCCGCTTCTTCACCAGCCGCAAGGGCACCAAGATGGGCGAGGACCAGTTCGGCAATGTCTATTACGAGGGCACGACGGATTCCGAGGGCCGCACCCGCCGCTGGGTGATCTACAACGGCTACGCCGAAGCCTCCGCCATCCCGGCCGGCTGGCACGGCTGGATGCATCACCGCACCGACACGCCGCCGACCAGGGAAAACTATGTCCGCCGCGAGTGGGAAGCCGAGCACAAGCCGAACATGACCGGCACGCCCGGTGCCTACCGTCCGGCCGGCTCCATCCTCTCGGGAGCCGCCCGCCCGAAAGTCACCGGCGATTACGACGCCTGGACACCCGGTTCCTGACACGGCAGGACGCCGGCAAATCATGCCCGGCGTCCATTTGCGCCACAATTGGTGGTTAACGCATTCTTGACGGTCGCCTGTCACAAAGGTCCGTCATGCAGGATGCAATGGAACGATCCGGGAATGCGCGTGCGGCCATGAACAGCTTTTCCAACCTGTCTCGCCATTTGGCGCGCCTCCTCGCGGCAGCCGGTCTGGCAACGGCATGTCTGACCGGGCCCGTTTCCGCCGAGCGAATCACCAATCCGGTGGCTGAATTTACCGGCATCGACAAGATCACCGGCCGCATCATCCATTTCGACGTCTATGTCGATGAGACAGTGCAGTTCGGCGCCCTGCTGGTGACGCCGCGCGTGTGCTATTCGCGTCCCGACACCGAGGAGCCGAAGACGGATTCCTTCGTCGAGGTGGACGAGATGACGCTCGACCGCAAGATCCGGCGCATTTTTACCGGCTGGATGTTTGCCGAGAGCCCGGGCCTGAACGCCGTCGAGCACGCCGTCTATGACGTCTGGCTGAAGGGCTGCAAGGCAAAGTCCGACGTGCCGCCGCCGGAAAAGAAGGGTTCGTGAACCCGCTCAGCGGCTTCGCTCCGCCCGCTCTCCCTCAAGGTTGAAGTCTGCTTCGCCTTCAATGGCTTCGGCCAGCATCTTCTCGTATTTTGAGCGCGGAACATCGATCGCGCCGAAGCGCTTGAGGTGATCGGTGGTGAATTGTGTGTCGAGCAGGCGGAAACCCTGCGCCTTCAGCCGTTCCACCAGATGCCACAGGCAAACCTTGGAGGCATCGGTCTCGAAGGAAAACATGCTCTCCCCGAAAAACGCCGCACCCAGCGACACACCATAGAGCCCGCCGACGAGACGGCCGTCGCGCCACGCCTCGACCGTATGGCAATGGCCGCGCCGGTGGAGCACGCCATAGGCCTCGCGGATCGACTGGTTGATCCAGGTGGTCTGCCGTCCCTCGCGCGACAGGGCGCAGGCATCGATCACGGCGTCGAAGTCGCGGTCAAAGGCAATCTCGAAGCGGTTTTGCCGGATCACCTTGGCCAGGCTCTTGGGCACATGGAACCCGTCGAGCGGGATCACCCCGCGCATTTCCGGGCGCACCCAGAAAACCTCCGGGTCATCGGCGTCCTCGGCCATCGGGAAAACGCCACTGGCATAGGCGCGCAGCAGAAGGTCGGCGGGGATCGTCTGTCCGGGTGCGATCGGGCGGCTCATGGGGCCTCACTGGCCGCTTGGCGGCCCGCCGGAACGTGCTGACGGGAGGATTTTCGCCCGCCCGTCAGAAAACCTGTCCGCTCACGCGCCGGATTGCGCGGCGAGGTGCTTTTCCAGCCAGTGGATGTCGTAGTCGCCATTGGCGATGTCCTGGTTGGTCACCAGCTCGCGGAACAGCGGCAGCGTCGTCTTGATGCCGTCCACCACGAATTCGTCGAGCGCGCGGCGCAGCCGCATCATGCATTCCACGCGGTTGCGCCCGTGCACGATCAGCTTGCCGATCAGGCTGTCGTAGTAGGGCGGGATCTTGTAGCCCGAATAGACACCGGAATCGACGCGGATGCCAAGTCCGCCGGGCGTGTGAAAATGCGTGATCAGGCCGGGAGAGGGCGCGAAGGTGCGCGCGTCTTCCGCATTGATGCGGCATTCGATGGCATGGCCGGAAAAGCGGATGTCATCCTGCTTCACCGAAAGCCCGCCGCCGGACGCCACGCGGATTTGCTCGTGCACCAGGTCGATACCCGTGATGGCCTCCGTCACCGGATGCTCCACCTGAAGGCGGGTGTTCATCTCGATGAAGTAGAATTCGCCATTCTCGTAGAGGAATTCGATCGTTCCCGCACCCGAATAGCCCATCTCGGCAATGGCATTGGCACAGATCATGCCGATCCGGTCGCGTGCCTCGGCGTTGAGCGCCGGCGAATTGGCCTCTTCCCAGACCTTCTGGTGACGGCGCTGCAGCGAGCAGTCGCGCTCGCCAAGATGCACACCGGCTCCGGCGCCGTCGCCCATCACCTGCACTTCGATGTGGCGCGGCTTCTCCAGGTATTTTTCGATGTAGACGGCATCGTCACCAAAGGCGGCGCCTGCTTCCGTGCGCGCGGTGTGCAGCGCCACCACGAGATCATCCTCGCTGCGCGCCACCTTCATGCCGCGCCCGCCGCCGCCGGCAGACGCCTTGATGATGACCGGATAGCCGATCTCGGCGGCGATGCGCTTGGCGTCGGCTTCTTCGGTCACGGCACCATCGGAGCCGGGCACGACAGGGATGCCGAGGCGCTTGGCGGTGCGCTTGGCCTCGATCTTGTCGCCCATCGTGCGGATGTCGGCGGCCTTGGGGCCGATGAAGGTAATGTCATGGGCTTCCAGGATGTCGGCGAATTTCGCGTTTTCCGACAGGAAGCCGTAGCCCGGATGGATCGCATCGGCACCGGTGATTTCGCAGGCCGCCACGATCTGGTGGATGTTGAGGTAGGAATCGCGCGATGCGGGCGGACCGATGCACACGCTCTCGTCGGCAAGGCGCACATGCATGGCGTCGGCATCGGCGGTCGAGTGGACAGCGACGGTCGGGATGCCGAGTTCCTTGGCCGCGCGCAACACGCGCAGCGCAATTTCGCCCCGGTTTGCAATGAGGATCTTGTTGACCATGGCCGGGCTTACTCGATCACGACGAGCGGTTCGCCGAACTCCACGGGCTGGGAGTCTTCGACGAGGATCGCGGTGATCTTGCCCGCGCGCGGTGCCGGGATCTGGTTCATCGTTTTCATGGCTTCGATGATCAGCAGCGTCTGGCCTTCCTTGACGGTCTGGCCGACCTCGATGAAGGCACGCGCGCCAGGGGCGGGCGCCAGATAGGCGGTGCCGACCATCGGGGAGGGCACGGCGTTCTTGTTGTCGGCGGCGGCCGGTGCGGCTGCAGCGGCAACCGGGGCCGCGGCAGGCGCAGCGGCGGCCATGGGGGCGGCGGCATAGGCCTGCGCGGGCGCTGCGGCAAGCTGGCGCGAGACGCGGACGCGAAGCTCGCCCTGCTCGACCTCGATTTCCGACAGGTTCGTTTCGTTGAGGATGTCGGCCAGGTCGCGGATCAGCTTCTGGTCAATGCCGGAGGATTTCGTAGACATTATGCTCTGTCCTTTTTCAAACCGTCAGGCGGCCGCCCGCCTTGCGCCACTTTCCAGCCCGGCCTTGGGAACCGGGATGCGATGTCGCACCCGCCGGAACTTCGCCCGGCGAGGGCCTTATAACGGGCTAGAACCGCCACGGAAAGAGCGCAAGCGCCTTTCTTGCTTCTCCACAGCCGTCAAATGCGCAAGGTTGCGGGCAGCGCAGCCGGAAGATCAGCAGGAAGTCGAATTGCAGGAACGCAGGTTTTCGATCTTGGCACTCAAAACCTCCCGGCCAAGCGCCCCGAACACCACCTCGTCGCCCACCACATAGGAGGGCGTGCCGGTGATCGACAGCTTGTTGGCCAGCTCATAGGCCGAGCGGAAGGAGTCCATGATCGAGGGGTCCTGCATCTTTTCGCGCAGGGCCTTTTCGTCGGCTCCCATCTCGACAGCGATCGCGATGGCCTTGGCCTCGTCGGCGCGGCCCTTCGAGGACAGGAGCTTGCGGTGGAACGCGCCATACTTCTCAGGCATCATGCGCTGGACGGCTTGGGCCACCACATGCGCCTTCTGCGAATCCTCGCCGAGGATCGGGAACTCCTTGAGCACGAAGCGCAGGTCCTTGTCGGCTGCGACCATGGCGTCCATGTCGGCCATCGCACGTTTGCAGTAGCCGCAATTGTAGTCGAAGAACTCCACGATCGTGACCTTGCCGTCGGGATTGCCGACGATGCCGTCATGCTCGCTGGTGAAGATCGCGTCCTTCGCTTCCGCAATCAGAGACTTCTGGGCAGCCTTCTGCGCCGCTTCCTGCTTGGCTTCCAGCGCCTTCTGCGCTTCTGCCAGCACTTCCGGATTGTTGAGCAGGTAGTCGTGGATGATCGCCTCGATCTGCGCCCTGTTCTCGTCGGTGATGGTCAGGGCTTCAGCCTGTGCCAGCCGCGCGGGTGCAACGCCGAGCGCCGTGGAGGCGGCCAGTGCAAGCAGGGCGAAGCGCATCGTCTTGGTCTTGGTCATGTTGCGGTCCTTTGTCTCCGGCGCTTCGCACCGGCGGGTCATTTCTTGGTTGGTTGCTTGTAGCTGATGATATCCTGCGCGCGAAGCCAGGCGGGAGTGCCTTTCTTCAGCTTGGTCTGGGCACGTGCGGCAAAAATCCGGGCATCACGGATGTTGCCCGAATAAAAGTTACCTTCCGCTGAAGCGAGCTCGGCTTCGCCGATTTCACCCAGCTGGCCGTGTGCCTGTGCGAGAAACCGGTAGGCCCCGGCATTGTCCGGATCCGATGTCAGACCGCGCCGGATGATGGCGATGGCGTCCGGCAGGCGCTTGGGATTGCCGGTCGCGATCAGCGCCTGCCCGCGCGCAATCTGGAGCAGCGGCGTGTCACCACCAAGCCTGGCGGCAACCCCGTAGGCTTCCGCCGCTTCGGCGGGCCGGTTGGCCTTCATCAGCACATCGCCCAGAAGCTCCCGGAAAAAGGCGTTTTTCGGCCGGAGTTTCACCAGTTCCTGCGCGCGCTCGCGTGCCACCGCCGGATTGCCGGAAAGGTAGGTGCTGAGCGCCAGCCCGTATTTTTGCGCAACTGGCGAGTGCAGCGTCCGCGAAATCCGCGATACCGCAGCCTGGCCCTCGGTATAGGCGGCAATCTTGATGCGCGCAAAATCATGGCGCTCCTGCAAACCGGCAGGATCGGGCTTGTTCCAGTATTTGGATTGCGAGGCCAGTGTCTGGAGCGCGGAAATGCGGTCAGCCGGCATCGGATGGCTGGAGAGATAGGGATCGATCCGTGAACCGGAGAGCGACAGCGCACTGGCAAAGCGCCGGAACGTGGCGATCATGCCGCGTGCCGACTGGCCGGTCGCTTCCAGATAGGTCAGCGCCGAGCGGTCCGCCGTGGTCTCCTCACTGCGCTGGTAGGCCATGAGGCTGCGCATGGCCAGTTCGCCCGACCCCATGGCAACACCCTGGCCGACACCGGCGAGCCCCTTGCTGTTGGTGGCAGCCCCGGCGGCCACGGCGCCCACACCGAGCAGGCCGGCGACCACGGCCAGTGTCTTAGCCCGTTCGATTTGCTGGCGCAGCCGTTCATTGTGGCCGCCGGCAATATGCCCGGCCTCATGCGCAATCACGCCGATCACCTCGTTGGGCGTTTCAGCGATCATCAGCGTGCCGACATTCATGAACATGCGCCGCCCGGCGACAAACGCATTGAAGGACCGGTCGTTGACCAGCACGATCTCGACGCCGGAGCGCGATAGCCCGGCGGCATTGAGCAGCGGCCTGGCATAATCGCGGATCAGCGCTTCGATTTCGGCATCGCGGATGACCGTAGGGCCCTGCTGGGCCTGTGCGGCAACAAGGGGTGAGGAAAGCAGCAGGGCAGGCGACAGGAGCGCGGCCAGCGCAGCCCTCCAAATGCGTGGGGCGAGACGGACTTTGCGGGGCATCGTCATCATGTCACCTGTGCTATACGACCGCGCAACCGGTTGAAAGTCCGGCGCATGCGGGATCATCAACTTGTGAACGCCACGCCAATCAGGCAATTGTGCGGCATCCATGCCAGCCGTGGCCCTGCGCCGCCGCCAAAGTCAGCCTGTCTGGAGTGCCCATGCCCGTCCACCTATCCGCCCGCAGCAATGTCGAGCCGTTCCTTGCCATGGATGTGCTGGCCGAGGCCAACCGCATGAAGGCGGCTGGCGAGCCGGTGATTTCCATGGCGGTCGGCCAGCCGGGCGATCCCGCGCCGCAAGCCGTTCTGGAGGCGGCTCGCGCAGCTTTGGGCGAGGGGCGCATCGCCTACACCGACGCTCCGGGCCTGCCGGCACTGCGCGAGGCGATTGCCGCCCATTACGCGGACCATTACGGCTTGACGGTTTCGCCCGGCCGCATCTTTGCGACGACCGGATCGTCCGCCGGGTTCAACCTGGCCTTCCTTGCCATGTTCGATGCGGGCGACCGGGTTGCCATCACCGCGCCGGGCTATCCTGCCTACCGCAACATCCTGCGCGCGCTCGGGCTGCAGGTCGTCGAGATCCCGCTCGATTCCGATGGATATCTGAAGGCGGAGCAAATCCGCCACGCCCATGGCGAGGGTGCCCTGAAAGGCGTGCTCTTCGCGAGCCCCGCCAACCCGACCGGTGCCATCATCCCCGATGCGGAACTGGGCGCAATCCGCGATACGGCCCGCGATCTCGGCATCACGCTGATTTCCGACGAGATCTATCACCGCCTGAATTTCAGCGGCCCCGACACCACCGCGCTGGCGCTCGACAATGACATCACCGTCATCAACTCCTTCTCCAAGTATTATTGCATGACCGGCTGGCGCATCGGCTGGATGGTCCTGCCGGAAAACCTTGTTCGCCCCGTCGAGCGCATTGCGCAGAGCCTTTACATTTCAGCGCCCGAGCTTTCGCAGCGCGCAGCCGTCGCAGCCTTTGGCGCGACGGAGGAACTGGAGCGTGTGAAGGCGCGTTATGCGGCGAGCCGTGTCCATCTGCTGGAGGCCCTGCCGTCGCTGGGTTTCACCATCGCCGCGCCAATGGACGGCGCCTTCTACGCTTATTGCGATGTCTCCCGCTTCACCAATGACAGCATGGATTTTGCAAGGCGGATGCTGGCGGAAGCCAAAGTGGCCGCCACGCCCGGCCTCGACTTCGATCCCTTGCAGGGGCATCGCACGATGCGCTTTTCCTATGCCGGAACGCCCGCCGACATGCGAGAGGCGACGGCGCGCATTGGAAACTGGCTTGAAAAGACAGGGCTTTGATTGCGCGCGCGGTCTTCTGAAAAGCTGACCTAGGAAATAAAAAAGCCGGGGCAAGACCCCGGCTTTTTCTTTCATGTCTGCTTGTCTGAGCGAAATCAGAAGAAGCCCTTGCGCTGCCACCAGCCGCCCTTGCGCGGCTTGTCTGTGCCATCATCCGATGTCGTCAGGACCGGCTCGGACGCCGGCGCCGGCTGCGTGTCGGGAACCGTCATCACCTCGTCATCGGCCGTTGCTTCGACAGCGTCCTGAGCAGCGGTTTCCGTGGCAGGCGCTTCGGAGACCGGCACGGTTACCGCCTCTACGGACATGGGCTCGGCGGCCGCCTCGGTCTTCGGCGCAGCCTTCTTCCGCGTGCGCTTGGCCTTGGGCTTTTCGGCGTCTTCGGCCACCGTTTCTGCCGGCGCCTCTTCGGCCTTTTCCGCCTCTTCGGCCTTTTCCGCCTTCTTGGCGCGGCTGCGGCGCTTGGGCTTGGGAGCTTCTTCTTCGGCAGCTTCCGGTGCGGCCGCAACATCGTCCGCCACAGCGTCGCCGCTCACCGTGTCATCCGCGCCAGTCTCAGCATCTGCAGCAGTTTCCGCGGCCTCTGCGTCCGCATCGGCTTCGCCAGCCACAGCCTCGTCGCCTTCCTCGCCACGGCGGTTGCGGCGCCCGCCGCGCTTGCCCCGGCGGCGCTTCTTGCGGTCGCCATCGGCATCGCCATCGCCATCGCCATTGTCAGCCGCGACCGCTTCAGCATCGGCTTCAGATTCGGCCTCGTCATCCTCGCCCTCGTCGTCCATCGCTTCCTCGCCGGAAGCGGTGTCAGATCCGGCCATGTCGCCATTCTCGCGGTCACGCCCGCCACGGCGGCGGCGGCGGCGGCGGCGGCGCTTGCGCCCGCCTTCGCCATCCTCGGCGCCCGCCGGTGCACGCACCTCGGCGGCTTCCTCCTCACCGGCCTCGTCCTCGATCTCCTCGATGATCTCGTCTTCCGGTTCATCGGCGATCGGCGGCAGGGCGACAAGCGGCTGCACCGGACCGGCGGCAGGCGCACCACGGTCGATCTCGACCAGCCTGGTGCCGACCGCATCGTCACCCGTCACAGTGATGATGAGGCCGAAGCGGGCTTCCAGTTCCACCAGGTTCGCGCGCTTGTGATTCAGCACATAGAGCGCAGTGGAAACGGGCGTGCGCACCGTGATGTTGTGGCGGCCGTCCTTGACCAGAAACTCCTCGATGGCGCGCAGCACATAGAGCGCGACCGAGGATTCGGAACGCACATGGCCCGTGCCGCCGCAATGGGGGCAGGTCTGCATGGTGCTTTCCAGCACCGAGGCGCGGATGCGCTGACGCGACATTTCCAACAGGCCGAAGGGCGAGATACGGCCGACCTGGATGCGCGCGCGGTCGTTGCGCAGGCAGTCCTTGAGCCGCTTTTCCACCGAGCGGTTGTTGCGCTTCTCCTCCATGTCGATGAAGTCGATGACGATCAGGCCCGCCATGTCGCGCAGGCGCAGCTGCCGCGCCACTTCCTCGGCAGCTTCCAGGTTGGTCTGGAGCGCCGTGTCCTCGATGGAATGCTCCTTGGTGGAGCGGCCGGAATTCACGTCGATGGCAACCAGCGCTTCGGTCTGGTTGATGATGATGTAACCGCCGGATTTCAGGGTCACCTGCGGCTGCACCATGCGCTCAAGCTGGGCCTCGACACCGTGGCGCACATAGAGCGGCACCGGGTCGCGGTAGGGCTGCACCGCCTTGGCGTGGCTCGGCATGAGCATGCGCATGAAGTCCTTGGCCTCGCGGTAGCCGTCCTCACCGGCAACAAGGACCTCGTCGATGTCCTTGTTGTAGAGGTCACGCACGGACCGTTTGATCAGGCTGCCTTCCTCGTAGACGAGGGCGGGGGCGCTCGATTGCAGGGTGAAGTTGCGCACGTTCTCCCACATGCGCATCAGGTATTCGTAGTCGCGCTTGATCTCCGGCTTGGTGCGGTTGGCACCGGCCGTGCGCAGGATCACGCCCATGCCCTGCGGCACTTCAAGATCCTTCACGATGTCCTTGAGCCGCTTGCGATCCACCGCGTTGGTGATCTTGCGCGAAATGCCGCCGCCGCGCGCCGTGTTGGGCATCAGCACGGAATAGCGGCCGGCCAGCGACAGGTAGGTCGTCAGTGCAGCACCCTTGTTGCCGCGCTCTTCCTTGACGACCTGCACCAGCAGGATCTGGCGGCGCTTGATCACTTCCTGGATCTTGTAGTTGCGGCGCGGCGAACGGCGGGGCCGCGACACTTCTTCCATGGCATCGCCCGCGCCGACCATCTCGACATGGGTATCCTCGCCATTGGCTTCGTCATCACTGGCGTCGTCGTCGCTGTCATCGGCATCTTCAACGCTTTCGGCGGCAGGCTCGACGCCCGCTTCGGCGTCATCGGCAGCGCCGTCGCTGCCATCGCCTTCCGTGACAAGGCCCGCATCCCCGGCCTCATCGCCGAATTCCGGCGCGCTGGCCTCGATGTCCTCGGAGACGACATGGGCATCGGCATTGGCCGCCATGGACGCCGCGGCCTCTATCTCGCTGCCGTCGGCACTGCCGCCCTGGCCGGTTTCGCCGCCGGATTTGTCGGAGGCGCGCGCCTTGGCAACATTGCGCCCGCCACGGCGGCGCTTGTTGCGCCCACCGCGATTGCTGGCGCGTTCGGAAGCCTCGTCATCTTCCTCGTCTTCGAGGCGGGCGGCTTCCTCCTCGTCCCTCAGCAGGGCCTGACGGTCCGCCATGGGGATCTGGTAGTAGTCCGGATGGATTTCGGAGAACGCCAGGAAGCCGTGGCGGTTGCCGCCATATTCCACGAAGGCGGCCTGGAGCGAAGGCTCCACGCGCGTCACGCGCGCCAGATAGATATTGCCCTTGAGCTGCTTCTTGTCCTGCGATTCGAAGTCGAATTCTTCGATGCGGTTACCGCGGGTGACGACCACCCGCGTTTCCTCCGGGTGGGAGGCGTCGATCAGCATTTTGTTGGCCATTGGGGAAAGTCCTTGCGACGCTGCGCCGCCGCAGGCCGCTCTCCGAGGGGAGGCGGGGCCCGGACACACAGGTCATGTTTGTTGGTGAATTGGTCCCGGGCAGGGCTGGCAGGCCGCAGGAAAACCCGTCCGCCGCCTCACGGGCGCGGATACTCGCGGGTTTCAGTCCTGCATGCCTCGGTGCCATCACTCTGCCATTCGGGCCCGTTGTTGCTGTGGGCGCGGTAACCCGGCCCGGTTTGCTCTTGAAATATCGGCGCGGGATGAGCCGTCCCGGCCGTTTTCCTCACACTGAAGGGCTCCGGACACCGGAACGCCTTGAAGAAATCCTCTCGGACCGATCACCCTGGCCGCCTGGTCGATCCATTGCGAACGCTGCGCTCCGGTCATGACGGGGCCATCTTGTGGCAATAATCCTTTGTCGCTTTTATGTGTTGCAGGGCCTTGTGGCAAGTCACGATGTGAAGCCGGCATGCGAAAGCCTTGGTTAACCATGGCGGCTTAGACTTCGTTTACACTTTGCCTCTGCGCGATTCGCGTCTTGAGGGAATTGTCGTTGAAAAACAGGAATTTCGCTCCGTGAATATGCCCGCGCCCCTGATGAAGCGACCGCCCGGCGCGCTGGCACGGTTGCTTGTTGCTGCCTGGGTGGTGGTGGCCGCTCTGTTGCCCGGCCTTCACGCCGCCTCGGCGCAGGAAGAGGGGCCGCTTCTGGCTTATGGACTTTCCATGGTCGGCGACAAGAGCCGGGTGCGCATCATCATCCGCTTTGACCGCGAGCCGAAGATGGACACCTTTCTTTTGCGCGGGCCGCACCGGCTGGTCCTCGATTTCGCCGAGACCCGCTTCGGCTTCAAGGACGACGATCTGAAGCCCAAGGGCCTTGTCGGCAATGTTCAATACGGGGCGCTGGACGAAGGGCGCTCACGGGTGATCTTTTCCTTTGCCGGGCCTTTTTCCATCGAGCGGCGCACTGTCGAGGAAGTGCCGAACGGGCAGGGCTGGCGGCTCATCGCCGATATCGTCTCCGACACGCCGGCCGCCTTCGAAAAGGCAATGGCCGGAAACCGCCCGGCACAGCACGCTGCCCGGGCCACCGAAAAGACAGACCGCCTCGGCCAGACCTCCACGCCCGGCCAGCAAAAGCCCGGCGGCAAGTTCACCGTCGTGCTGGACCCGGGCCATGGTGGCATCGACGGCGGCGCCGAAGGCGCTCATGGCACGGTGGAAAAGACCATCACGCTGGCCTTCGCGCTGGAACTGCGCAAGAAGCTGGAAGAAACCGGCCGCTTCGAAGTGTTCATGACGCGCGATGACGACACGTTCCTGCGTCTCGATGAACGCGTTCGGGTGGGGCGGCAATATGGCGCCGACCTGTTCCTGTCGATCCATGCCGACACGATCCGCTACAAGTATGTGCGCGGCGCGACCGTCTACACCGTCTCGGAGGAAGCCTCCGACGAAATCGCCAAGGCCATCGCGGAAAAGGAAAATCTTTCCGATGCCATCGCCGGTGTCGAATTGCAGGAAGACAGCGCGGAGGTTGCCGATATCCTGCTCGATCTGGTGCGCCGGGAGACGCAGACCTTCTCCATCCGCTTCGCGCGCGGTCTTGTCGGCGAATTGTCGGACAAGATCGAGCTGATCAAGAATCCGCACCGCTCGGCCGGCTTCCGGGTGCTGCTGGCCCATGACATGCCGTCGGTGCTGCTCGAAATCGGCTACCTGTCGAACAAGGATGACGAAATGCAGATGCGCGATGCAGCCTGGCGCGAAAAGGCCGTCGGCAGCATCGTTTCGGCCATCAAGCTCTATGCCGACGCCCGCAAGGGAGAGGACGGATGAGTGCGCCTTCTGTTGCGCAGGCCCATTCCATGCTAGGATTCGCCGGCAGGATTTGCAGTGGCATTCGCCCCCATGCCCCATTTTGCACACATCTTCGCGCCATTGCGGAATTGATACTTGATACGACGTACAGCGATCCAGGCGCTGCGCCAGACCGGGACAGGACATGATCAGGATACTGGGATACTTCTTCGGCATCGGCACTGCGCTTGCATTGCTGGTGGCAGCAGGTGTGGCGATCTACATCAGCGACCTTGCCGACGACCTGCCGGATTATGAAGTGCTGGCGAAATACGAGCCGCCGGTGACGACTCGTGTCCATGCTTCCGATGGTGCGCTGATGGCGGAGTTTGCCCGTGAGCGGCGTCTCTTCCTGCCCATCAAGGCCGTGCCGGATCGCGTGAAGGCGGCGTTCCTTTCGGCGGAAGACAAGAATTTCTATTCCCACTCCGGTATCGACTTTTCCGGCCTCGGGCGCGCCATCGTCACCAATGCGCGCAATCTGGGAACGGGCGCGCGCCCCGTTGGCGCCTCCACCATCACCCAGCAGGTCGCCAAGAACTTCCTGCTGTCGTCGCAGCAGACCTATGACCGCAAGATCCGCGAGGCGATCCTGGCCTTCCGCATCGAACAGGCTTACACCAAGGACCGCATTCTCGAACTTTATCTCAACGAGATTTTCCTCGGCTTCGGTGCCTATGGCATCGCCGGCGCGGCGCTGACCTATTTCGACAAGTCGGTCAACGAACTGAACATCCAGGAAGCCGCCTATCTGGCAGCCCTGCCGAAGGGCCCCAACAACTACCATCCTTCAAGCACACCGAACGCGCGCTTGAGCGCCGCAACTGGGTGATCGGCCAGATGCGCGAAAACGGCTATATCAGCGCGCAGGAAGCCGCCGACGCCATCGCGGCACCCCTTGGCGTGACGCCGCGCCGCTCTGGCACCTATCTCTTCGCCGGTGAGTATTTCACCGAGGAAGTGCGCCGCGAGATCATCGAACGCTATGGCGTGGACGCGCTTTATGAGGGCGGCCTGTCGGTGTGACCACCATTGATCCGAAGATGCAGGTCGTCGCCCGCAAGGCGCTGCAGAACGGCCTGCTAAACTTCGACATGCTGCGCGGCTATCGCGGCGTCGTGACCTCCATCGACATTTCTGGCGACTGGGGCAAGGCGCTGGCCGAAGTGAAGAGCCTGTCCGACGTGCCGGAATGGAAACAGGCCGTGGTGCTGAATCGGACGCCGAGGGTCTGACCGTCGGCATCCGGCCGAGGTCGAGGTTTCCGGCGAACTGGCAGCCGCCCGCCAGCGCGGCGTCGTGGCGCTTGCCGACATGAAATGGGCCATGCGCTACAAGGACAAGGAGAGCGGCAAGACGCTGAAGGCCAAGACGCCGGCCGATGTGCTGAAGCCGGGCGATGTCATCATGTCCAGGCGAAAGGTGACAGCGGCGACGCCTTCCGCCTGCGTCAGGTGCCCGAGATCGAGGGCGGCCTCGTTGCCATGGACCCCCATACCGGGCGCGTCCTGGCCATGGTGGGCGGCTTCTCGTTCTCCGAATCCCAGTTCAACCGCGCCACCCAGGCGATGCGACAGCCCGGCTCCTCCTTCAAGCCGATCGTCTATGCAGCCGCGCTCGACAACGGCTACACACCGGCCTCCGTCGTCCTGGACGGCCCGATCTCCATCAAGTCGGGTGGCGAGATCTGGGAGCCGAAGAATTATGGCGGCGGTTTTGCCGGTCCCTCGACCCTGCGCCTCGGCATCGAGAAGTCGCGCAACCTGATGACCGTGCGCCTGGCCAAGGACATGGGCATGAAGCTGGTGGCCGAATATGCCGAGCGTTTCGGCATCTATGACAAGATGCCCCAGGTTCTCGCCATGGCGCTGGGCTCGGGCGAAACCACTGTCATGCGCATGGTGTCGGCCTATTCGATCATGGCCAACGGCGGCAAGCAGATCAAACCGTCGATGATCGACCGCATCCAGGACCGTTACGGTAAGACCGTCTACAAGCACGATGAACGCGGCTGCGAAGGTTGCGTGGCGACAAGCTGGGTTGACCAGCCGGAACCCGAACTCATCGACAATCGCGAGCAGGTGCTCGACCCGATGACGGCCTACCAGATCACCTCCATGATGGAAGGCGTTGTCCAGCGCGGCACCGCCGTCACCGTCTCCGAACTGGGCCGCCCGATTGCCGGCAAGACCGGCACCACCAATGATGAAAAGGACGCCTGGTTCGTCGGCTTCACGCCCGATCTCGTCGTCGGCGTCTATCTGGGCTATGACACGCCGCGCCCCATGGGCAAGGGCTCGACCGGTGGCGGCCTTGCCGCGCCGATCTTCAAGGCCTTCATGGCCGAGGTCCTGAAGGACAAGCGGCCTGTGGACTTCCGCGTGCCGGAAGGCATGAAGCTGATCGCCATTGACCGCAAGACCGGCATGCGCTCCACGCCCGGCGCGCCAGGCTCCATCATGGAAGCCTTCAAGCCGGGCACCGGTCCGTCCGACACCTATTCGGTCATCGGCATGGAAGACATTGTCAGCCAGGAGCGCGCGAAGGCGATTTCCCCGCAGGCCAACCGCGCCATCACCACCGGCAAGGGCGGCCTGTTCTGATCTCTTTGCCCGGACCACGGACCTGAAGCCGAAGGCGGGGCAGGGCCCCGCCTTTGGCCTTTACAGGGGCGGGTCGCGTTTCTATGGTCCGCGCCGTCAAACCAGCTTTCCAGAAATGAACGGAATCACTCATGCGTGCGGAAACGCAAAACCTTGTCGACGAAATCAAGCAGGCCATAAGCCTGCTGAGGAGGCATCTTTGACTGGGATCAGGCTGTAAAACGTCTGGGCTATCTCAATTCCCTGTCAGAAGACCCCAACCTGTGGAACGATCCGCAGGAAGCGCAGAAGCTGATGCGCGAGCGCCAGATGCTCGATGACAACATCGGCGCCATCACCCGTCTCGGCCAGTCGCTGGAGGACAATGTCGAACTCATCGCCATGGGCGAGGACGAGGGCGACCAGTCCATCATCACGGATGCCGAGGCGTCGATCCGCTCACTGGTGGACGAGCTGGCTGTGCGCCGCATCGAGACGCTGTTGTCCGGTGAGATGGACGCCTCCGACACCTTCGTGGAAATCCACGCGGGCGCTGGCGGCACCGAGAGCCAGGACTGGGCCAACATGCTGCTGCGCATGTACACCCGCTGGGCCGAGCGCAAGGGCTTCAAGGTCGAGGTGCAGGACATCGCCTATGGCGAAGAAGCCGGCATCAAGGGAGCGACCATTCTCGTCAAGGGGCACAATGCCCATGGCTGGCTGAAGACGGAATCGGGCGTGCACCGGCTGGTGCGCATCTCGCCCTATGACAGCAATGCGCGCCGTCATACCTCCTTCTCCTCGGTCGGTGTCTATCCGGTCATCGATGACAACATCGAGATCGACATCCAGGACAAGGACATCCGCATCGACACCTACCGGTCGTCGGGTGCGGGCGGCCAGCACGTCAATACGACCGACTCGGCCGTACGTATCACCCACTTGCCCACCGGCATTGTCGTCACATCGTCGGAAAAGTCGCAGCACCAGAACCGTGCCAATGCGATGAAGGCGCTGCGTGCCCGCCTCTATGACCTTGAGATGAAGAAGCGTGAGGAGGCCGCGCAGTCGGCTTTCGACAGCAAGACCGACATCGGCTGGGGCCACCAGATCCGGTCCTATGTCCTTCAGCCCTACCAGCTGGTGAAGGACCTGCGCACCGGCGTCGAAAGCACCAATCCCGATGGCGTGCTGAACGGCGACCTCGACGACTTCATGGAAGCAGCACTTGCCGCCCGGATCGAGGGCAGCGACGGTCAGGCCGTCGAGGACATCGACTGATCGCGGGCGCCTGACCGGACAGCAAAAAGGCGGCTCCCGGGCCGCCTTTTTCGCTTCACGGGGCAGGTATCAGAGAACGCCGGAAATCTTCCGTCCGCTTGTCAGGTAGCGCAGCGGATTGGCGGCCTTGCCTTCCTTGCGCACTTCGTAATGCAGGTGGGGGCCGGTCGAACGGCCGGAATTGCCGGACTTGCCGACGATCGAGCCGCGCGAAACCTTGTCGCCGACGTTGACGAGAATTTGGCTCATATGGGCGTAGCGCGACGTGTAGCCGTCGGCGTGCTTCACCTCCACCATCCGGCCGTAGCCACCGTTCCAGCCGGCCGTGATGACCACCCCGTCACCGGTGGAGCGGATCGGCATGCCGACCGGGGCGCGGAAATCCATGCCAGCATGCAGTGCCGTGGTCCCGAGGATCGGATCCTTGCGGTAGCCGAAGCGCGACGAGATCGGCTGGCCGGGCAGGGGATTGGCAAGAGGGTAACGCCGGACCACACCTTTCAGCGCGTCGAGACGCTCCAGCGCTCCGTCAAGCTCGGCGACCTGGAAATCAAAGGCGGAAGACGCATTGGCCGGTACGAGAGGGCCGCCGACACCCACCTTGTCCTCGCCTTCCTTGACGCCCTTCAGTCCGGCCTCATCCAGCGCGGTGGCAATCTGGTCGCTGGCGCTCTGCGCTTCCCGGGTCAGTTCGGCAAGACCCTGGACCTGTTCCTTCTCGATGCTGCGCAGCGACTTGTTGATGCCGACGAACAGGCGGTCGGCGCGGTCTGCTGCCGTCTCCGCCACTGATCCTGTGGTGCCGTTCCAGAAGGCGAGCGCACCCGGCAGCGCGGACGCAGTCTTTATCCGGCCGGTCTTGCCGCTGGGGCTCGCGGCGTCGGCACGTTCTTCAGGGCGCGGCTGCGGCACCGGCATGTCGGCCTTCAAGCCGTTCTGGCCGGCACGTTCGAGAAGCGGTCCGAGGCGGCCATGGCGGTTCGTCAGCGCCTTTTGGCGCTCCAGCAGCTCGGCAACCTTGTTTTCCATCAATTGCTGGTCCAGCAACTGGCGGCTGGTGATGCGGTCAACCTGCGTGCGCAGGGCGGAAATGCGGTCCTCGTAACCCTGCTGGATGCGCGCCTGGCGCGCGACGGAGCCCGAGATGAGATCGTCGCGCAGCACGAGATAGGTCGTGGCGCTGAGATAGCCGATCGCAGCAGCGGCGACCATGGATCCGGCAACGGCTGCCAGCCACGGGCGGATGGTGAAGTGACGAACCTCGTTGCCGCGCGCGATGATGACGGTGTGGGGTTCCTTGCGTTTGCCGAAGACCGGCTTGCTTGCCGCTTGCTTGACCACAATGAACACCCCGTACGGTTACTGCTACGCGGGTGATTAGACAATGTTAAGGTTAACAAAGCGTTGGAAGGCGCCCGCGCTCAGGCCGAGGTGCTGGCCAGAGACTGGTAGAAAAGGGGCGTGAGACCGGCTGCGGCGCGGGCCGCCACGTTGAAGGGCGGCTTGACCTCGCCGCGGAAATTTTCCCGCACCAGCGCACGAAAACGGGCAGCGGGCTCATGCCCGTCCCGGGCGCAGAAAAACCGGAACCATTTGGCGCCGATCGCCACATGGCCCTTCTCGTCCTCGTAGATGATGTCGAGGATGGCGGCCGTTTCCTCGTCGCCGGTCTCGCGCAGCTTGTCGCGAAGCGACGGCGTCACGTCGAGGCCGCGCGCTTCCAGCACCAGCGGCACGATGGCAAGGCGCGCATGGAGATCGTTGCTGGTCCGTGTCGCGGCCTGCCACAGCCCGTCATGGGCGGGCAGGGCACCATAGTCGGAACCCAGCGATTTCAACCGGTTGCGCAGCAGCGAAAAGTGCTTGGCTTCCTCGAAGGCAACCGTCATCCAGCCGTCGAAAAAACTCATCGGCACGCGTTCGGTGGTGAACCTGGCCACGATGTCGAGCGCGAGGTCGATGGCGTTGAGTTCGATATGGGCAAGCGCATGCATCAGCGCGATGCGGCCGTTCTGCGTGTGCAACGAACGCTTCTTCACCAGTCTCGGTGCAACAAGCTCCGGCTTCGGGCGGCCGGGGCGGTCCGGGACCGGCGGGTCCGATGGCAGGCGCAGCGACAGCGTCCGGTCCGCGCCAGCGCCATGCACTTCGACAAGGCGGACAAGCCGCAGCTTGCCGTCGAGGTCGCGGGCAGCGAGCGCTGCGGTGCATCCCGCGCGCAGGCTTGTCACCGTTTCGTCCGGCACGGGATCGGCCATGCCTGTGCCCTCAAAGCGCCCGGGCTGCGTCCAGCACCTCGGCCGCGTGGCCCGGCACCTTCACCTTGCGCCAGATACGCGCAATGCGGCCCTCGGCATCGACGAGGACCGTGGAGCGTTCAACACCCATGTATTTGCGCCCGTACATGCTCTTTTCCGTCCAGACGCCATAGGCCTCCAGCACCGCCTTGGTCTCGTCGGAAACCAGCGTCACGCCAAGCTCGTGCTTGTCGCGGAACTTGTCATGCTTCTTCACGCTGTCGGGCGAAATGCCGGCCAGCACCGTCCCGGCCGCCTCGAATTCGCTCTTGAGGGCAGTAAAATCAATGGCTTCCGCCGTACAGCCGCTGGTGTCGTCCTTGGGGTAGAAGAACAGCACCACCTTGCTGCCGCGCTTGCCGGACAGCGTGAAGGTGCCGCCGCCATCGGTCGGAAGCTCGAAGTCCGGCGCCATCTGCCCTGCGTCCAATTCAGCCATCAGCTTGCCCTTCTTTTGTCGTAGCCTTGTGAGAGCATCGTTATAGTGGCATCAAAAGATTCGTCCATGGGGCAGGAAACATGACGGACATGAACCGGCGGGAGGGAGCTGCACATGCGCGTGTGCGCTTTCGCCGGCATGAAATCCCGTCCCTGGATGCCCTGCCTTCCGCCCAGGCCGCACCCGTGCCGCAAAAGCGCAAGCCTGTCGTGCGCCGTGCGCTGCGTATCGCCGTCAGTTCCGTCCTGATTGTCCTTGTGCTCGCGGTGCTGGCTGCGTCCGGCATCTGGATCGCCGTCAATGCCGGTCTTGGCCGCGACCGGATCGGGGTTGAGGCAGAGGCGGCCCTGGCACGCATGTACGGCTTTCCGGTCAAGGCGGCCATCGGTGCCACGACGCTTTCCTTCGATGGTGGGCGCTACATCGCCTTTGAAATCCGCGATGTCGACATCCGCCACGCCGAAACGGGCCAGAAGCTGACGGCTGCCGATGCCATCCGGCTCGGCGTCCGGCCGCTGCCGCTGCTCGGCGGCGAGATCCGCATCGGTTCCATCCGCATCGTCGGTGCCCATGCCAATGACATGTCCGACGGACCCGCCGGAGCCGATCCGCTGGCGTCCTTCGCGGGTGTGGACGGTCTGGCCGACCCCGACAAGCTGACGGCTGCCGTGTTTGACAGCCTGAGCACCGCCTTTTCCAAGCTGGATACCACGGGAACCAAGCGCATCGCGCTGCGCGAAACGGTGCTGCACCGCGGTCAACGCCGCATTGAGGTGTCGGAGCTCTCGGTCACCCGCGAGACGCCGGGCTCGATCGCCATTTCTGCCAAGGCCACCGAGGAGGGGGTTGCCTATGCTCTGACCGCATTGGCGAGCCGCGACGTGAACGGTGTCATCAGTGCCTTCAAGGCCGATCTGAAAGTGTCCGGCTTTGCACTCAAGGGCGGAGAGGTGACCGGCATCGAGGGCGGCCCGGTCATCCTGTCGCTCGCCGGTTCGGAAACCGGGCGCGGACGCGGTCAGCGCCTCACGGCCAAGGTGAAGCTCTCCCGCTATGTGGCCGCCGTCGAGGCGCCGGGCGAGTTGGCCGGGCTCCTGTCGTTTGAGGCGCAGCTCCGCCAGGGCTCCGGCAAGGTCGAGATTTCATCGGGCAACCTCACGGTCAACAATTCGCGCTTCCCCTTCACCGGGGCCATCGGACCGGACCCGGTGAATGCAAACCAGGCCGGACCTTCGCAATACCGCTTCGAGGTTGTCACCAATGACGCGCGCCTCTCGCCCATGGACACGCAGGAAGCGGCCATCACCTTCGGCGCGCGGTTGGCCGGCACCTTCACGCCGGACAACCGCACGCTCAATGTGTCCAGCCTCGGCCTGCGCACCAGCGGCGGCGAGGTGATGGGGTCCGCCCGTTTCATCTTCGGGGATTCGGCACCGGCGATCTTCCTTGCACTGCGCAGCCGCGACCTGCCGGTCTCCCATGCCAAGCAGCTCTGGCCCTGGCTGTCGGCGCCCAAGGCCCGCGCCTGGGTGGTGAAGAACCTCTTTGACGGAACGCTGGTCAGTACGGAGCTGGAACTCGCCTCCGGCCCCGGCCGCCTGACCGACGGCATTCCCTACGAGGCCGATGAAATCCACGGCCGCTTTGCTGTGAGAGGAACGCGCTTTGACATCGCCGGCGACCTGCCGCCGGTACGCGACGCCGAAGGCGTGATTTCCTTTGCCGGCAACGACGTGGACATCGAACTGAAAAAGGGAACCGCCTGGACCCGAAGCGGCCGCACGGTGAAGGCCACCGATGCCCGCATGGAAATTCGCGACGCTCACCTGGACCCGGTCATCGGCAAGCTCGACCTGCCGATCGAGGGCGCTGCCGACGCCATTGTCGAGCTCGCCTCACGCAAGCCGATCGATGCCGGCGAGAAGCTCGGCATCGGGCCAGACAAATTCACCGGCAACGTGAAGGGGCGGGTCAAGGCCGCGATACCGCTGGAGGATGATGTCAAGGTCACCGAGATCGACTGGTCCGTGGCGCTCGATTTCGACAATCTCGCCATCGACAAGGAGTTTGACGGCCAGAAGCTGACCGCGGCCGCCGGTACCATCACCATCGACCCGCGCGCTGCGCGCATCAGTGCCAGGGGCAAGTTGAACGGAACGGATGCAAAGCTTGCAATCGTCGAGCCGATCGGTCCGGGCGGCCCGAAAGCCTCGCAGGATGTGACATTGGACCTCTCCGCCAAGTCGCTTGCCGCCATGGCGCCAGGCCTTGACGGCATCCTGGAGGGTCCGGTCTCCGTCAAGCTCAGCGGTCAGGGCGGCAGGCAGGTGGTGGAGGCCGATCTCGGCCGCGCCAACCTGTCCATCCCGTGGATGGGCTGGTCCAAGGGCGCGGGCGTTCCGGCCACGGCACGGTTTACCCTTGATACACAGGGTCGAAACACCGCGATCCGCGACCTGAAGATAGACGGCAAGAGCTTTCAGGTGGCGGGCGACATCCGCCTTCAGGACAATTCGGTTTCCTCGATGGAAATGTCGCGCGTCCGCCTGAATCGTGACGACAATTTCGCCGTGTCGGTGAGCCGTTCGGGCGCCAAGGGCATGAACATCACGCTGAAGGGCGCATCGATGGATGCCCGTGCGCTCATCCGCCAGTTCTCGTCCAGCCGGGAAGAGGCGCTGAGCAAGGTTGACCGGCGGCCGATGAAGATCACCGCGCGCCTCGACAAGGTGATCGGCTTCGATGGCGAGGCGCTGACCGACGTGCGCATGGATTATTCCGGCAACGGCACCACGCCGCTCTCCGCGGCCATGACCGGCATCACGGATACCGGCGCAGCAGTGCGCATTTCCCATTCGGGCGGTGCCAGCCGCTCGCTGGAAATGGCAACGGCCGATGCCGGCTCCGTGCTGCGGTTCCTTGATCTCTACGGACGCATGCGCGGCGGTGATCTCAAGGTCGCGCTGGCCGGTTCCGGCGACGGGCCGCTGTCCGGCCAGATCGACATTCGCGATTTTGTCCTGGTCAACGAACCGCGCCTGGCCTCGCTGGTCGGCCGCCCGGCACCCCAAAGCGATGGCCGCAGCCTCAGTGATGCGGTCAAGAAGGACATTGACGTCTCCCGGGTGAAGTTCGACCGCGGTTTCGTGCTCGTCGAAAAGGGCGAGAAATACCTCAACATGTCCAAGGGCGTGCTGCGCGGCCCGCTGATCGGCACCACCTTTCAGGGCAAGCTCTATGACGGGCGCGGGCGCATGTCGGTGACCGGCACCTTCATGCCGGCCTATGGCCTGAACCGAATCTTCGGCGAGATTCCCGTGCTCGGCTTCGTGCTCGGCAACGGGCGTGACCGCGGGCTGATCGGCATCACGTACAAGCTGGCAGGCGATGCGAAGTCGCCCGATCTCCAGATCAACCCGATCTCGGTCATCGCACCCGGAATCTTCCGCTCGATCTTCGAGTTCCGCTGACGCGGCTGGCTGGCGGGTCAGACCGGGCGGATCAGCGCGTGTTTCTTCTTGCCGAGCGACAGCTTGATGACGCCCTCGGCGTTGACGTCCGAGCGCGACAGCGTCGCGCGGTCGTCGGAAACCGTGGCATCGTTCACCTTCACCGCGCCGCCCTTGACATGGCGGCGCATCTCGCCGTTGGAGGCGGCAAGCCCGGCCGCAACGAAGGCGGCGAGCACGCCCATGCCGGCATCAAGCTCGCTGCCTGCGATCTCCACGGTCGGCAAGTCGTCGCCCAGCGCGCCTTCCTCGAAGGTCTTGCGCGCCGTTTCGGCCGCGTCGTCCGCCGCCTGCCGGCCATGCAGCATGGCGGTGATCTCGGTGGCGAGAACCTTCTTGGCCTCGTTGATTTCCGCGCCGCCGAGCGCCGCAAGCCGTGCGATCTCATCCATCGGCATCGTGGTGTAGAGCTTCAGGAAGCGTTCCACGTCGGCGTCTTCGGTGTTGCGCCAGTACTGCCAGAACTCGTAGGGGCTCAGCATGTCGGCGTTCAGCCACACCGCGCCGTTGGCCGTCTTGCCCATCTTGGCACCCGATGAGGTGGTGAGCAGCGGTGAGGTGAGCGCAAAGAGCTGCGGCGTGCCCATGCGGTGGCCGAGGTCGATGCCCGAGACGATATTGCCCCATTGGTCCGAGCCACCCATTTGCAGGCGGCAGCCCTCGCGCCGGTTCAGCTCCACGAAATCATAGGCCTGAAGGATCATGTAATTGAATTCGAGGAACGACAACGACTGCTCGCGGTCGAGCCGGAGCTTCACCGAATCGAAGGAGAGCATGCGGTTGACCGAGAAGTGGCGGCCCACGTCGCGCAGGAATTCAACATAATTGATGCCCATCAGCCAATCGGCATTGTTGAGCATCAGCGCCTTGCCGCCAAAGTCGAGATATTGGGCAAAGCAGCGCTTGATGCCCTCAAGGTTGGCAGCAATGTCTTCCGCCGTCAGCATCTTGCGTGCCTCGTCCTTGAAGGACGGGTCCCCGATCATCGACGTGCCTCCGCCCATCAGCGCGATGGGGCGGTGGCCGGTCTGCTGCATCCAGTGCAGCATCATGATCTGGATGAGCGACCCGGCATGCAGGCTTTTCGCCGTCGCATCGAAACCGATATAGGCCGTCACGCTTTCCTTGGCAAAGAGGTCATCCAGCCCGGCATCATCGGAGGTCTGGTGGATGAAGCCGCGCTCGGCCATGATGCGCAGGAAATCGGACTTGAAGGCGGACATGATTCTCTTCCGGTCTCGGGATGTCGGTTGACGCGCGGGGATCATCCGCGGCTCGCGCGGGCTTTATCATCTTTGCGGTGCGGATCACAAGGCGAGAGGGCGGCATGGAACCGGTGCGCGCAATCGGGTTGATGAGCGGCACGTCCATGGACGGCATCGACGCCGCGCTGGTGGAAACCGACGGCGAGGGGCGCGCCACCTGCGGACCGGCGCTGATGATCCCCTACGAGGCCGCCTTCCGCCGCCGCATCGAGGCAGCGCTTGAGGATGCCAAGGTGATCGCGCGGCGGGACCAGCGGCCCGGAGACCTTGCCGGATTGGAGCGCGAGATCACGGATCGCCATGCGGCCGCCGTGGAAGCCCTTCTGGGCCGGGCCGGGCTGGCGAGGCAGGACATCACGGTAATCGGCTTTCACGGGCAGACGGTGCTGCACAGGCCCCAGGCCGGACTGACGGTGCAGATCGGCGATGGCGCGCGGCTGGCCGCGCTGACGGGCATCGATGTCGTCGCCGACATGCGCGCTGCCGACATGGCCCATGGCGGGCAGGGCGCTCCGCTGGTTCCCGCCTGGCATGCGGCTCTGGCGCAAGGGCTTTGTGACGCCCAAAAGGCGCGCTGGCCAGTCGCCTTTGTCAATATCGGCGGCATTTCCAACATCACGTTTGTCTCCGGGCAGGGCGATCCCGTCGCCTTCGATTGCGGACCGGGCAACGCGCTGGTGGATCAATGGGTGCAGGCCCATGCGGGGATCGGCTACGACGATGGCGGCCGTATCGGCTCGGAAGGAACAGTGGTGCAGACCGTGCTGGACGCCTATCTGGCCCATCCGTTCCTCGAAAAGCCCGGCCCCAAATCACTCGACCGCAACGATTTCACGCTGGAGGCGGCAGGGGTGATGGAATTGGCGGACGGCGCGCGCACCCTTGCAGCCGTGACGGCCCATGCCATCCATGACGCGGCCCGCCATCTGCCGGCCAAGCCCTCGACTTGGGTGCTGTGCGGCGGCGGGCGGAAAAATGCCAACATCGTCCGCGACCTGCGCGAACTGGCAAGCGAGGACGGCGCCGGCGTCATCGACAGTGATGCAGCCGGTCTTGATGGCGATGCCATGGAAGCCCAGGCCTGGGCCTATCTCGCTGTGCGCAACCTGCGCGGCCTGCCGCTCACCTGGCCCTCGACCACCGGAGTGAGCCATCCCGTCAGCGGGGGCGCGCTCTTTTCTCAAAGGCTTGATTAAATCAACCGTTGGTGGGTTTCCCATTGTTTGCCCGGAACGGCGTGAATGGTTGCAGAAATTAGCACTCTCGAAAGTATAAGATGCAGAAATCCGGCCATTTCGACCGTCCGGGCTGCATTCGCGCCGAAATTAACCATTTGATCGCAGTTGCGGGTACAAAAAACCACAACTTGTTCAGCGTGGGGCACAATGAAGGGTGGAAGCAATGCGCAACCATAAAGTGCTTTGCCGGAAGGTCTGGAAAGAGACCGCGGCGCGTTTCCGGAACGACCGGAAGGGAAATTTCACCGTCCTTTTCGTGGGAACCCTCATTCCCACGATGATGTGCATCGGCTTTGTCGTTGATTCCGTGTCGATGATGAACCTGAAGAACCGCGCGGAGAATGTGACGGATTCGGCCCTCATGGCCGCCGCTGCAACGGTCCGTGAGAACGGGACCCTGACCGAAACGGACGAAAAGACCCTGGAGAAAGAGGTCGACCGGCAGATGAGGGATGTCTTCAAGGTCTATTTTGAAGCCAATTCGACCGAGGTCATGGATCGCAATTTTGAGAGCTACAACCTCAGCTACGATCCTGAAACCAATGATTTCACGGCCAAGGTGAACCTCTATTACAAGCCGCATGTCTACAAGCGGCTCTACGAAGACACCGTCCGGTTCTCCGTACAGGCGACCGTCAACGTGCAGCTTGAGCAGCAGGGCGCTTTGTCCATGGGCCTGGTTCTGGACAAGTCCGGCTCAATGGGCTCCAACGGCCGCATGACCGCACTCAAGCAGGCAGTGGCCAGCATGGCCGCCGATTTTGACAAGTCCGATCCCAAGAATGAACTGATCCGCCTCGGTGCCTGGTCCTACGACAGCACCATGCGGGACTCGGTGGACATGACCTGGGACCGCTCCGAGGTCTCCGGCTTCGTCAAGTCCTTGAAACCCGGCGGCGGCACGTCCTCCACCAAGGCCTTCCAGACCGCATGGCAGCAGGTGCGCCACCCGCGCGAGGAGAAGGAGCATGAAAAGATGAATGGCCTGACCCTGCGCCGCGCCGTCGTCTTCATGACCGATGGCGACAACAACGACTACAAGGACGACGACCGGACCATCAAGTTCTGCGACAAGGCCAAGGACGATGGGCTTGAGGTCTACACTGTTGCCTTCCAGGCACCGGCGCGGGGCAAGAACCTGCTGAAGGCTTGCGCGTCAGGTGCCGACCACTACTACGAGGCGACCAATGCAGCCTCGCTCATCACGGCTTTCCGCAAGATCGGCCGCGACGCCATGGGCAAGATCCTGTTTTCGCACTGAGTTAGGCAGCCCCTCCGGTGCAGACAAAAAAAAGGCGGCCGAAACGGCCGCCTTTTTTTGTTTCCGCGAGATGTGAGCTACCGCAGCCGCTTGGGTTTCGCGGCCGTCATTTCGCCGCGAAGGCGTGCATCCAGATAGTCGGAACATTCGCCGATCAGTTCGTCCTCGCGGCCCGAGAAGAAATGATTGGCACCTTCCATCGTCTTCTGCGTGATGGTGATGCCCTTTTGCTGGTGCAGCTTGTCCACCAGCCCCTGAACGTCCTTGCCCGGCGCCACCTTGTCGGCATCGCCATGGATGATGAGGCCTGAAGAGGGACAGGGCGCCAGGAACGAGAAGTCATAGATGTTTGGCTGCGGGGCAACCGAGATGAACCCCTCGATCTCCGGGCGTCGCATCAGCAGCTGCATGCCGATCCAGGCACCGAAGGAATAGCCCGCAACCCAGCAGCTCTTGGAATCGGGATGCAGCGACTGCACCCAGTCAAGCGCGGCGGCGGCATCGGACAATTCACCCGTGCCATGGTCGAATTCGCCCTGGCTGCGGCCGATGGAGCGGAAATTGAAGCGAAGCGTCGTGAAGCCGCGCTGCTGGAACATGTAGAAGAGGTCGTAGACGATCTTGTTGTTCATCGTGCCGCCGAACTGCGGATGGGGATGCAGCACCATGGCAATGGGCGCATTCTTTTCCTTGGACGGCTGGTAACGCCCTTCAAGACGTCCGGCCGGACCGGCGAAAATGACCTCTGGCATGGGAATTCCTTCTCGTTGCGGGCGCAGCCGCGCTGTTTGCCGCCTCACAGGGACTGTCGGCTTGACGGGCGCTGGCGCGCTCCCTAAAAACCGCTTAGAATGGTTCTAAGGGCCTTGGATCGCTCCCGATGGCCCACGGAACCGGAAGGCTTGATAAGGCATCAACCTTCCGGATTTCAAGGAAATAACGCCCGGGCCGGCTTTTGTCCGGCAGGCAAGAGGGATGATCCGGCAGTGCTGCCGGCAGGAAGGCATGTCTTTGACGGCTTCGCCGCGAGCCTATCTGGACCACAATGCCAGTGCGCCGCTGTTGCCTGCGGCGCGCGATGCGATGCTGGCTGCCCTGGAAGCTGACGCTAATCCGTCCTCCGTCCATGCCGATGGCCGCGCCGCGCGCCGTATCGTCGAAACTGCACGGCGTGACGTCGCGGCCCTGTGCGGGGCAGACCCCGAGCATGTGGTCTTCACCTCGGGGGCCACGGAAGCCGCCAACATGGCGCTCACCCCGCACTACCGCATGGGCCGCTCGCCGCTCAGGGTCTCGCATCTGCACGTTCTGGCCAGCGACCATCCCTGCCTTCTGGGCGGCGGACAATTCGCGCCGGAAAGGACGACCGTCATTCCCGTCACGCCGGATGGCCTGGCCGACATGGCCGCGCTGGCCCGCGCGCTTGAAAACCATGACATGGAAACCGGACTGCCCATGGTCGCGGTCCACGCGGCCAACAACGAGACGGGCGTGATCCAGCCGCTGGCGGAAATCGCGGCGCTCGTGGCGGACGCCGGTGGCATTCTCGTGGTCGATGCCGTGCAGGCGGCCGGCCGCATGCCGATCGCCATATCCGCCGGCTACGGCGACTTTCTGGTTCTCTCCGCCCACAAGATTGGTGGGCCGCGCGGTGCCGGTGCGCTTGTCGCGCGCGCGCCGGTCCTGATGCCCGAGCCGCTGCTGCGCGGCGGCGGACAGGAGAAGGGTCACCGCGCAGGTACCGAGAATGTCGCGGGCATTGCCGGATTTGGTGCGGCCGCGCTTGCCGTCTCGGACCTTGGTGCAATGGACAGCGTGGCCAAGTTGCGCGACCGGTTCGAGGCAGCTCTGACCGGCATGGTGACCGATGTGATGATCCACGGCGCGCAGGCGCCCCGGCTTCCCAACACCAGCTTCTTCACGCTGCCCGGCATGAAGGCGGAGACGGCACAGATCGCGCTCGACCTCGCCGGGCTTTCGGTGTCGGCCGGATCGGCCTGTTCGTCGGGCAAGGTCGGGCCTAGCCATGTGCTGCAAGCCATGGGCGCGGACACGCGCGACGGCGCGCTGCGCGTCTCGATCGGCCGGCAGACGCGCGAAGACGAGATTGCCAGGCTGCTCGCAGAAATCGGCCGGCTTGCCGAACGGCGGCGCGGCGAGACCGCAGCGGCGTAATTTTGTCCGCATGGGCAAATCTGGCGGGTTACATTCCGGCCCGCCGGCACTAAATAGAAGGCTCGGACCCCGGAAAGGGGACATGCCGATGACGTTGACAACTGCCGGGCCTTGAACCCGGCCAGAGTGGAGAACGCCAATGCCTGCGGTGCAGGAGACGATCGAACAGGTCCGCACGCTGGATGTGGACCAGTACAAATACGGTTTCGAGACGCTGATCGAGATGGACAAGGCCCCGCCCGGCCTGTCGGAGGACATCATCCGTCTCATTTCCCACAAGAAAAACGAGCCGGACTGGATGCTGGACTGGCGCCTGGACGCCTACAAGCGCTGGCAGACCATGGACGAGCCAACCTGGGCGCGCGTGCATTACCCGAAGATCGACTTCCAGGCGATCAGCTACTACGCCGCGCCCAAGGCGCAGAACGGCCCGAAATCGCTGGACGAAGTCGATCCGGAACTGCTCGCCACCTACGAAAAGCTCGGCATTCCGCTGAAGGAGCAGGAAATCCTGGCCGGTGTGCGCAAGCCCGGCGAGAAGAGCGAACTCGACGAGGTCGGCGACAATGTCTATGCCTCGGGCCGCGTCGCCGTGGACGCCGTGTTCGATTCCGTTTCGGTTGTCACCACCTTCAAGGATGAGCTGGCCAAGGCCGGCGTGATCTTCTGCTCCATTTCGGAAGCCATGCGCGAGCATCCCGAACTGGTGAAGAAATATCTGGGCTCGGTCGTTCCCAAGACCGATAATTTCTACGCCACGCTCAACTCGGCCGTCTTCACCGACGGGTCCTTTGTCTATGTGCCGAAGGGTGTGCGATGCCCGATGGAGCTATCCACCTATTTCCGCATCAACGAAAAGAATACCGGCCAGTTCGAGCGCACGCTCATCATCGCCGATGAGGGCGCCTACGTTTCCTATCTGGAAGGTTGCACGGCACCCCAGCGCGACGAGAACCAGCTCCACGCCGCCGTTGTCGAACTGATCGCCATGGACGACGCCGAGATCAAGTACTCCACCGTCCAGAACTGGTATCCGGGCGACAAGGACGGCAAGGGCGGCATCTACAATTTCGTCACTAAGCGCGGCGATTGCCGGGGCAAGAACGCCAAGATTTCCTGGACGCAGGTCGAGACTGGCTCCGCCATCACCTGGAAATACCCGTCCTGCATCCTGCGCGGCGACAATTCGCGCGGCGAGTTCTATTCCATCGCCGTGTCAAACGGGCACCAGCAGGTCGATAGCGGCACCAAGATGCTGCATCTGGGCAAGAACACGTCGAGCCGCATCATCTCGAAGGGCATTTCGGCCGGCCACTCGCAAAACACCTATCGCGGACAGGTCTCGATCCACCGCAAGGCGGCCGATGCGCGCAACTTCACGCAATGCGACTCGCTGCTGATCGGCAATGACTGCGGCGCCCATACCGTGCCCTATATCGAGGCGAAGAACGCCTCCGCCCAGCTGGAGCACGAAGCGACGACCTCGAAGATTTCCGAGGACCAGTTGTTCTACGTCATGCAGCGCGGCATTCCGGAAGAGGAGGCCATCGCGCTCATCGTCAATGGCTTCGTGAAGGAAGTCATCCAGGAACTGCCGATGGAATTCGCTGTCGAGGCCCAGAAGCTGATCGGCATCTCTCTCGAAGGGAGTGTGGGCTGATGGATCCCGTGACGACGCTTTTCTATGCCTCCATCTGTGGCGTTCTTGCCGCGGTATCCCCCAATTTCGGTGCGCGATATGCGCGCTTTCTGGCCGGTGTGGTTGTCGGCGCGGTTTCGGCGATGATCCTGCCGGTGCTGCGCGTCGCCCTCGGACTCTGACAAAACGGAAACGACCATGCTTGAAATCCGCAACCTGCACGCCCGCATCGCCGAGGACGGCACTGAAATCATCCGCGGCCTCGACCTGACCGTGAAATCGGGCGAAGTGGCCGCCATCATGGGCCCGAACGGCTCCGGAAAGTCCACGCTCTCCTATGTGATCGCGGGCCGCGAGGACTATGAAGTCACCGAGGGCGACATCCTGTGGAACGGCGAAAGCATCCTGGAGATGGACCCGGCCGAGCGCGCCGCGGCAGGCGTCTTCCTCGCCTTCCAGTACCCGATGGAAATTCCCGGCGTCGCCACCATGGAATTCCTCAAGGTGGCGCTCAACGCCCAGCGCAAGGCGCGGGGCGAGGAGCCGCTGAAGATCCCGGACCTCATGCGCAAGGTGAAGGAAGCCGCCGGTTCGCTGGAAATGGATTTCGCCATGCTCAAGCGCCCGCTCAATGTCGGCTTTTCCGGCGGCGAGAAGAAGCGCGCCGAAATCCTCCAGATGAAGCTGCTGGAGCCGAAGCTCTGCGTGCTGGATGAGACCGACTCCGGCCTCGATATCGACGCGCTGAAGATCGTCTCCGACGGCGTCAACGCGCTGCGTTCGCCGGAGCGCGCCTTCCTCGTCATCACCCATTACCAGCGCCTGCTCGACCATATCAGGCCGGACTCCGTGCACGTGCTCTACAAGGGCCGCATCATCAAGTCCGGGGGGCCGGAACTGGCGCTGCACCTGGAAGAAAACGGCTATGCCGATGTCATCGGCGAAGCGGCCTGAGGGGAGGCGACATGACCATTCATGACGCGCCGAAAAGGACGGCCGCGGAAGATGCACTTGCCACCGCCTATGGCGAACGCTTCTCGCGCCTGCCCGGCAATCCCGATGTAGCCCATGCCCGCGACATCGCCTTCGATGCGCTCAAGCAGGCGGGCCTGCCGACGCGCCGCGTGGAGGCCTGGCACTACACCGACCTGCGCCGCCTGCTCTCCGCCGTGCCGCCGTACAGGCCGGAACCGGATGTGCGTCCGGTTCAGGTGCTGCTGGAAGACAGTGCCGTGGCGATCCTCGCCAATGGCCGTGCGCTTCAGGCCGACGACAACATCGAGGGTGTCACCTTCACGCCTGTCGCCGACCTGTTGGCCGATGGGCGTATCGCCCCGGCGCTTGTGGCTTCGGGCGCTGATGACACGGTCGGCGCCATCAACGCTGCCTTCGTGTCCGATGGCTGGTCCATGGAAATCGAGGCCGGTGCCGAGATCGACGTGCCGCTGGAACTCCAGAACGTTCACGCCGGCGGGCAGGTCCATGCCCGTTTTCCGGTGCGGGTGCGCGCAGGCGCCAAGGCCACAATCATCGAGCGCCAGACCGGTGATGGCGAAGCGCTTGTCTCGTCCGTCGCCAATCTCGTGCTGGAAGAGGGTGCCGAGATCACCTGGGTTCTGGTCCAGGAGCAGCCGCGCGACGTCACCCATATGGGCCGCATCGCTGCCGAACTCGGGCCGAATGCGAAGCTCACTGTCTTCATCATGAATGCCGGTGGCAAGCTGGTGCGTCAGGAAGTCGTCGTTGGCGTCAAGGGCGAGGGAGCCGAATTCCGCCTGCGCGCTGTCAACCTGCTTGGCGGTGACACCCACACCGACCTCACCATGGTGCTGGACCATATGGTTCCCGCCACCACCTCCACCGAGATCGTGCGCAATGTCGTGACCGGAAAGGCCAGCGGCGCCTTTCAGGGCCAGATCCGGGTGCACCAGATCGCCCAGAAGACCGACGCGCGCATGGCCTGCAATACGCTGCTGCTGTCGGACGAGGCAGACTTTTCCGCCAAGCCGGAACTGGAAATCTTTGCCGACGACGTGGCCTGCGGTCACGGCGCAACGGTGACGGAAATCGATCGCGCCCACCTGTTCTACCTGATGGCGCGCGGCATTCCCGAAAGCGAAGCGCGCCGCCTTCTGGTCAAGGCCTTCCTGGCCGAGGTGATCGAGGAACTGGAAGACGAGGCGCTGGTCGCGGCGCTCGAAGACCGGCTGGAAGGCTGGTTCGCGGCGGAAGGGTGATGCCCATGGCCTATGATGTCGAAGCGGTCCGCCGCGATTTTCCCATCCTGTCGCGTCAAGTGCACGGCAAGCCGCTCGTCTATCTGGACAATGGCGCCTCGGCCCAGAAGCCCCAGGCGGTGATCGACGCGGTCACGCATGCCTATTCAAACGAATATGCCAACGTGCATCGCGGCCTGCATTTCCTGTCCAATGCCGCGACCGACGCCTATGAAGCGGCGCGTGAAAAGGCGCGCGCCTTCCTCAATGCCGGATCCGTGGACGAGATCATCTTCACCAAGTCGGCAACCGAAGCCATCAACACGGTCGCCTACGGTCATGCGCTGGCCAGGCTTGGCGAGGGCGACGAAATCGTTCTCACCATCATGGAACACCATTCCAACATCGTGCCCTGGCATTTCGTGCGCGAACGCAATGGCGCGAAACTGGTCTGGGTGCCGGTGAAGGAGGATGGCTCCTTCGATATCGCCGAATTCGAGGCCAGCCTGACCGGGAAGACGAAACTCGTCGCGGTCACCCACATGTCCAACGTGCTCGGCACGGTGACGCCGGTGAAGGAAATCTGCCGCATCGCGCATGAGCGTGGCATCCCGGTACTGGTCGACGGCTCGCAGGGCGCCGTGCATCTCAATGTCGATGTGCGCGACATCGATTGCGACTGGTATGTGCTGACCGGCCACAAGGTCTATGGCCCATCGGGCATCGGCGTGCTCTACGGCAAGAAGGCGCGGCTCGAAACCATGCGCCCCTTCATGGGCGGAGGCGAGATGATCGAGGAGGTGACCGAGGAGCGCGTCACCTACAATCACCCGCCGCACCGCTTCGAGGCCGGAACCCCGCCCATCGTGCAGGCTATCGGCCTTGGCGCTGCGCTCGATTACATGCAGGCGCTCGGGCGCGACGCCATCGCGGAGCACGAGGCGGCGCTCGCGGCCTATGCCCATGAGCAACTGTCAAAAATCAATTCGCTGCGTATCTTCGGCACGGCCCCGGGCAAGGGCGCCATCATCTCCTTCGAGCTGGAGGGCATCCACGCCCATGATGTCTCGATGGTGATCGATCGCTCCGGCGTGGCGGTGCGTGCCGGCACCCATTGCGCCCAGCCGCTGCTGAAGCGCTTCGGCGTGACATCGACGTGCCGTGCCTCCTTCGGGCTCTATAACACATTCGCCGAGGTTGACGCCCTGGCCGAAGCGCTGGAAAAGGCGCGCAAGTTTTTCGGATGACGATCATGAGCGACAACGACACCACAACGCCGGAAAACGGCCCCGATGACGGTCTGCACGCTTCCTCCGCGATCCCGCAGGAAGAGATTGTCCGCCTGACCGACGACATCATCTCGGCCCTGAAAACCGTCTACGATCCGGAAATTCCGGCCGACATCTACGAACTCGGCCTGATCTACCGGATCGACATCGAAGACGACCGCTCGGTGAAGATCGACATGACGCTGACCGCGCCGGGCTGTCCGGTGGCGGGCGAAATGCCGGGCTGGGTGCAAAATGCCGTTGCCGCCGTCGAGGGCATTTCCCACGTGGACGTGAACATGACCTTCGATCCGCCCTGGACGCCCGACCGCATGTCGGAAGAGGCGCAGGTCGCCGTCGGCTGGTACTGATTGGGCCTCTTCCCGCTTTTCGGGCTCGAAGCCTGGCAATGGACGCTGGCTGGTCTTATCGTTGCCTTTGCCACCATCGTGCAGTTTCGCATGGGTGTCGGCTTCGGCCTGACCTCGGCGCCGTTGCTGGCGCTGTTTGCGCCCGAGCTGGTGCCGGTTCCCGTCATCATCCTGACGCTCTTCACCGCCACCTGGGCGATGATCCGGACATGGGCGGACGTCAATTGGGGCGAGGTGGCCTGGTCGCTTGCCGGACGCCTCACCGGCGCGCTGGCCGGCCTGGCCGTGCTGACCGCCATCACCGGCCAGAAGCAGTTCTTCCTCGTTTTCGGCGCCTTCATCGCACTGGCCGTCATCATGTCGGCCGCCGGTCTGCGGTTCCGCTTCTCGCGCCCGCTCCTCTATGTGATGGGCACGATTTCCGGCCTCTCGGCTTCGATCACCTCGGTCGGCGGGCCGCCCATGGCGATCGCCTACCAGGATCAGCCGCCCGCCCGGGCCCGGCCTGACATGTCAGCCTATTTCGGGCTGGGATGCGTGGTCCTTGTTGTTGTTCTGGGAGCCGGAGGGCACATCCGCGCAGCCGATCTCTGGCGCACGGCCGTTCTCGTACCGGCATTCCTCGCCGGGTTGGCCGCATCGCCGCTTTTCACCGGCCTGCTCGATCGCAATTTCCGCAACGTGCTGCTGGGTATTTCCGCGGCCGCCGCTGCCATGCTCATCTGGCGCGGGCTGGCTTGAACTGCTCTACGGTGGGACAGGCACGGCTCTGCGCCACGAAGAAGGCCTGTCCTGTCGTTGAACCGTTCAAGGGCAAACGCCCCGGTTGGCGCCATTCCTTGCGCCTTTCTGCGCGCAATGCCAAAAGGCGGCAGCAGTTTGCGGCTGCCTGTGCGGCGGCTTTCAAGTATCGAAGAAGCGTTCGCACGGGCATTCAAAGGGTTGGAAGGGCGCCATGAGCCAGTTTGCAGCAAGGATTTCCGAGGCCGCCGCCGCGTTGCGCGGCTTTTTCCCGGAGACGCCGTTGCAGCGCAACGACTACCTGTCGCGCAAATACGCGGCCGACATCTGGCTGAAGCGCGAAGACCTGACACCGGTGCGCTCCTACAAGCTGCGCGGCGCATTCAACTTCCTGCGCAAGGCGGTTGCCAGGGGCGGAGACCAGGTCTTCGTCTGCGCCTCGGCTGGAAACCACGCCCAGGGCTTTGCCTATACCTGCCGCCATTTCGGGCGCCGTGGCGTCGTCTTCATGCCGGTGACGACACCGCAGCAGAAAATTGACAAGACCCGCGCCTTTGGCGGCCGTTACATCGAAATCCGCCTTGTGGGCGACATTTTCGACGAGTGCTACCGTGCCGCCATCGCCTTTGCCAAGGAAGAGGGCGGGCAACTGGTGCCGCCCTTCGACCATCGCGACATCATCGAGGGTCAGGCGACCGTGGCGCTTGAAATGCTGGCGCAGCTGCCGGAAGGTGTGACGCCGGACATGGTGCTTCTGCCGGTCGGCGGCGGCGGCCTGTCCGCCGGCGTCACCCAATTCCTCGCCGATGGCGGCATCACGCCGCGCTATGTGTTTTGCGAACCCGCCGGGGCACCGAGCCTGAAACGCTCGCTGGAGGCCGGCCGCCGCATCCGTCTCGAAGCCGTCGACAATTTCGTCGATGGTGCAGCAGTCGCCGAGATCGGCAAGGAGAATTTCCGCCTGCTTTCGCACTTTTCTGCTGGTGACGTGGTGCAGGTGCCCGAAAACCGGCTCTGCGCCACCATCCTCGACATGCTGAACATCGAAGGCATCGTGCTGGAACCAGCCGGTGCGCTGGCTGTTGACGTGCTGAAGGACCTGCCGCGCGAGACGATCAAGGGCAAGACGATCATCGCGGTCACGTCGGGTGGCAATTTCGATTTCGAGCGCCTGCCGGATGTGAAGGAGCGGGCGCTGCGCTACGAGGGGCTGAAGAAATATTTCATCTTCCGCTTCCCCCAGCGCCCCGGCGCCCTGCGTGATTTCCTGGAGCTGCTCGGCCCGGAGGACGACATCGTACGCTTTGAATATCTGAAGAAATCGGCGCGCAACTTCGGCGCGGTCGTCATCGGCATCGAAACGAAGAACCCGCGCAACTTCTCTGTCCTGAAAAAGAAGTTCGACCGCGAAGGCTGGGGCTATCAGGACATCACCGAGAACGACATTCTCGCCAATCTGATTATATGACCGCGGGAAAAACGCCGTGCTGAAGAAGGCTTTCATTGCGCTGGCATCGGCCGGCATCATCTATGTCCTGATCGCGCTGGCACTCGTCGTCAGCCAGTCGCCTGGCGATGCGACGCTGGATGATACCGGTGGCGAAAAAGCACCGATCTCATTCGCGGAAGCGGTCAGTGCGGATTACTCAACCCTTCCCGAACCGCTGAAATTCAAGGCGCGTGATGGTGCGGACCTGCACTACCGCCGCTGGGACGCGTCGGCTGCGACGGATCGCATTCTCATCCTCGTGCACGGTTCGGCGTGGAATTCGATGCAATGGCATCCGCTGGCAAGCTGGATCGCCGGGCAGGGGCTGGCCACGGTCATCGCCCCCGACATGCGCGGCCACGGTTTGAACGAGGGCGTGCGTGGCGACGTTGCCTATGCCGGCCAGATGGAAGACGACATCGCCGACCTGATCTACGTCTTGAAGCAGGATCACCGGACGGCACGGGTCATCCTAGGTGGCCATTCCTCCGGTGGTGGTTTCGTCATACGTTTTGCCGGTGGCAAGAACGCCGGTGCGGTGAATGGCTACATCACGCTTGCGCCCTTCCTGAAATACAATGCGCCGACGACGAAGCCCAATTCCGGCGGCTGGGCACAGGTCGCCACACGCCGCGTCATCGGGCTCACAATGCTGAACAGCCTCCGCATCAAGGGTTTGAACCATCTTCCGGTCATCAGCTTCGCCATGCCGCGTTCGGTGCTGGAGGGTCGTTTTGGCCATCTGGCGACCACGACCTATTCGTTCCGGCTGATCGCAGGCTTTTCGCCGCGCTCCGATTACGAAAAGGATCTCGCCGCCATCAAGGATCCGTTGCTGGTCGTCGCCGGTGATGCCGACGAGGCGTTCCGTGCCGAACTCTACGAACCGGTGATTTCCGCACAGACCAAAACGGGCACCTACGCCGTGTTGCCGGGTGTGAGTCACATTGGCGTGGTGACGGGGCAGGATGTGCGCCCGGTAATTGCCGGTTGGCTAAGGGCGAATTTCCCCTGAGCGAAATGCAAGGGACAGTTGAGGAAATTCAGCCTGTGCCCGCCTTGCGGCGCGCCAAAAATTCGTGACAGTCGGCCCGGCAGGGAGAACCGCTGCCGCGAGGCGCAGCTGGCCAGTTGAGGGAGGATGCCGATGGCGGGGATCGCGACGCTCGCGCTGGCCTATATCATGTCGCAGTTCTACCGTTCCTTCATGGCAGTGCTGACACCGGCGCTGACGGCGGAACTGGGCGCGACAAAGGCCGAACTGTCGCTGGCCTCCGGCGCATGGTTCATCGCATTCGCCCTGATGCAGTTCATCGTTGGTGTTTCGCTGGACCGCTACGGCCCACGCGTCACGGCGGCACTGCTGCTCGGTTTTGCCGGTTCGGGTGGAGCATTTCTCTTTGCGGCGGCCACCGCGCCCTGGATGATAGTTCTTTCCATGATTTTCATCGGGATCGGCTGCTCGCCGGTGCTCATGGCCTCCTATTTCCTGTTCGCACGGCTCTATCATCCGGCAAAATTCGCGATGCTGGCCTCCTGGATGGTAGGCTTCGGTTCGGCCGGCAACGTCATCGGCGCGTCTCCCCTGGCCAACGCCGCGGAAGCCTTCGGCTGGCGGCCGGTCATGGCGGGCCTGGCCGCCGTGACACTTCTGATCTCCGTCATGATCTGGTTCACCGTGCGCGATCCGCGCGAGCCGGAGGAGGGACGTCCGCAGGGCGGGTTCGCCGGCTATCTGGACCTGATGACGATCCGTTGGCTTTGGCCGATCATCCCCCTTGTGGCCGTCAACAATGCCGCCGCCGCAGGCATTCGCGGCCTGTGGGCCGGCCCCTACATGGCTGATCTGCATGGCGCCGATGCCCTCGCCATTGGCCATGTGACGCTGATGATGGCGATTGCCATGGTCGCCGGAAACTTCATCTACGGTCCGCTCGACCGCCTGTTCGGCACCCGCAAATGGGTGGCGGTCGCCGGTTGTGTAATCGCGGTGTCGGCCATCGCCTATCTGGCACTGAACCCGCGGGCCGGTGCGGGTGCGGTGACGGCGGCTTTCGTGGTGATCGGACTGGCCGGCTCCAGTTACGGCCTGATGATGGCCCATGCCCGCGCCTTTGTTCCTGCCCATTTGACCGGGCGCGGCGTGACGCTGATGAACTTTTTTGCCATCGGCGGCACCGGCGTCATGCAATTCGTTACCGGCTGGGTGGTGACGGCTGCAGCCGATCCGGGCCGCCCGGAAGCCTCGTGGCAGGCGCTCTGGACCTTCTATGCCGTGCTGTTGGGCGGCGCGCTGCTGATCTATCTCACCGCGCGGGATGCCAAACCGGCCAAGGCTTGATCATTTCGTCAGCGAATCAATCCACGCGCTGGTCTTTTCGGCCAAATCCGCCGTCGTGTTGGGTGAGAGAATGTCGCCCGCGATCACATGCTGGCTCGGATTTTTGGAATCTGTCACCTCGATCACGCGGTGAGACCCGCCCCAGCGTGCTGCAATCGCGGCTGTGACAGAATGATCAACCACCGTGTCACCAGGCGCGAAGATGAAGAGTGCCGGAACCTTGACCCGCTCGACGAGCACGGAATTGGCCAGCTTCACCGTCTCGGCCATGGGCAGCAGCGCGCGTGTGGGATAGCGCGTTGTCCAGAATTTCGCATGATCGGCATTTTGCGGTTCAAAGGAACGCTCCGGCCCGACGACCAGATTGGCGATCTGTTCCGCCCAGGGCTGCGTCAGCAGGAACGAGCCATCCGCCCGAAGCTGGTAGTTCGGTGAGATCATCACCAGACCATCCATCTGCGCGGCCAGCTCCGTTTGGCCGGCGGCCCATGTTGCAAGCGAAGCGCCGGTGGATGTCGAGATGACCACGACCCGTTCCCCGATGGCCTTGCCGATGGCGAGCGCCTCGGCAAAATCATTCACCCAGTCATGGACGCTGGCACGCGCCAGCATCTCGCCGTTTTCGCCATGGCCGGTCAGCCGTGCAAAATAGAGGTTCGCACCCAGCGCCTTGGCCACGATGTCGGGCAACGGGCGCACTTCCTGCTTGGTCGCGGAAAAGCCGTGCACATAGACGAGCGCGACCGGCGTGCGCGCATGCGATTCCGGATAGGCCCAGACGATTTCCTTTTCCGTTCCCGGCACGATGGCCGCAACGGTCGATTCCTCCCGTGCAATCCATGCGGCCGGGTCGGCCGTGATGGCTGCCCCGTCGATATTGATGCCGGTGTCCACGGGCGTCCGCGGGCCGACGAGGAACGTCACGGCTGCGGCAAGCAGGAGGAGAAAAAGTCCGATCAGGAATTTGCGCATGGGCATCCTCACCTCAGCCGGTCCGTCAGCCGCACGTTGCCGCTGCCGTGCCGCGCAGGGTTACAAGAGGGACGGCAACAGGGCAATCGTTCGCCGCAGCCGCCCGGTACGGTTTCACCTGTGGGGAACAATTTTCTAACCCCGACCCATGCCAAGGACCAAATGTATCCTTGCAACGGCGCGGCGCCCTTTCTACGGTCGGGCGAAAGAATGCGAGGAAATGTCTGACATGCCAAAATCCGTCCTTGAGTGCATCGGCAACACGCCGCTCATCCGCCTGAAGCGCGCTTCCGAAGCGACGGGTTGCGAGATTTATGGCAAGGCGGAGTTCATGAATCCCGGCCAGTCGGTCAAGGACCGTGCCGGTCTGTTCATCATCCGCGATGCCGAGCGCAAGGGACTGCTGAAGCCGGGCGGCGTGATTGTCGAAGGGACGGCCGGCAACACCGGCATCGGGCTGACGGTGGTCGCCAAGGCGCTCGGCTACCGTACTGTTATCGTCATTCCCGAGACCCAGAGCCAGGAAAAGAAGGACGCCCTGCGCGTGCTTGGCGCGGAACTGATCGAAGTTCCGGCGGTTCCCTACAAGAACCCGAACAACTACGTGAAGCTCTCCGGCCGCCTCGCCGAACAGATGGCAAAAGCCTCTGAAAACGGTGCTATCTGGGCCAACCAGTTCGATAATGTGGCCAACCGCGAAGGTCACATCGCCACCACGGCCCGCGAAATCTGGGAGCAGACCGGCGGCAAGGTCGACGGTTTCGTCTCGGCTGTGGGCACCGGCGGCACGCTGGCTGGTACTGGCATCGGGTTGAAGGGCTTCAACAAGGACATCAAGGTCGCGCTGGCTGACCCGATGGGCGCGGCGCTTTACAGCTATTACACCTCCGGGGAACTGAAGGCGGAAGGCGGATCGATCACCGAGGGCATCGGGCAGGGCCGGATCACCGCCAATCTTGACGGCTTCACGCCGGATTTCGCCTACCAGATCGGCGACGACGAAGCCTTGCCGATCGTCTTCGACCTCGTTCAGGAAGAAGGCCTGTGCCTCGGCGGCTCGTCCGGCATCAACATTGCGGGTGCCATGCGGCTCGCGCGGGACCTCGGCCCCGGCCACACCATCGTGACCATGCTGTGCGACTATGGCACGCGCTACCAGTCCAAGCTGTTCAACCCTGCTTTCCTGCGTGACAAGGGCCTTCCTTACCCCGCCTGGATGGAAGGCAGCAGTGAGATTGCAGTGCCCTTCGAGGATGCCTGAGGAATGACCGCAACGCAGACGCTCTTCCGTGACGACGCCTACCTGTCCACCGCGGAGGGGACCGTTGTGGCCATCACGAATCGTGGCGGCATCGTGCTGGACCGTACGGTCTTCTACGCCACGTCCGGCGGGCAGCCCGGCGACACCGGCTTTCTGGAGAGGGCGGACGGCACGCGCATCGCGATTGCCGCCACCGTTACAGGTGAAACCAAGGACGAGATCATCCACGTTGCGGCTGAGGGCGAGGCCTTGCCGGATGTGGGCGAGGCGCTGGTGCTGCACATCGACTGGGAGCGGCGTTACAGGCTGATGCGCATGCACACGGCCTGCCACCTGCTCACCGTCATCTGCCCCTTTCCCATCACCGGCGCTTCGGTTGGCGAGGAGGAAAGCCGCGTCGATTTCGACATGGCGGAAGCCGGCGTGACGAAGGAGGAGGTGACGGCAAAACTGATGGACCTCGTCAATGCCGATCACCCGGTCTTTGTGCGCACCATTTCAGACGCTGCACTGGACGCCAATCCCGGTCTGGTAAAATCAAAAAATGTCCGGCCGCCATCAGGTACCGGTAATATCCGCCTTGTCTGCATCGGCGAGGACGCCGCGGTGGACAGCCAGCCCTGCGGCGGCACCCATGTGCTCTCCACGCTGGAAGTGGGCGATATCCACATCGGCAAGATCGAGAAGAAGGGGCGCGAGAATCGCCGCTTCCGCATCCGCTTCGGCAAGGCACCGCAATGATCCCGCAAAGGAGCCGGACGTGACCCCGGACGTGACCAAGGACCTTCCCGTGATCGTCAGCGCGGACTGGCTTCAGGACAATCTCGGGAAGCCGGGGCTGACCGTCATTGACGCCTCCTGGTATCTGCCCGCGCAAAACCGCGACCCGAAGGCGGAATATGATGCCGCCCACATTCCCGGCGCGATCTTTTTCGACCACGACCTTGTGGTGGAGCCGGGCGTGAACCTGCCCCATGCGCTGCCGTCGCCGCTGGAGTTCGAGCGCCACGCCAGTTCCATGGGCATCACCGCCCATGACACGATCGTCATTTATGACGGGCCGGGCTTCTTTTCCGCGCCGCGCGCCTGGTGGCTCTTCCGCATCTTCGGGGCAAGCGACGTGCACGTTCTGGATGGCGGCATGGATCGCTGGAAGGCCGAGGGACGGCCCGTGACCGGCAAGCCGACCCATTGCGCCGGTTCCTACTTCAAGGTGGAATTCCGGGAGGGTGCCGTGGTGCCGCTGGCCGAGATGCGCGCCATCGTGGACGCGGGCCGCGCACAGATTGCCGACGCGCGCCCGGCAGGGCGCTTTGCCGGCCGTGATCCCGAGCCGCGACCCGGCGTGCGCGGCGGTCACATGCCGGGCGCCTGCAACGTGCCGGCCATCGACCTGTCGAAGGATGGCTCCCTGCTGCCACCCGACGCCCTGCGTGCCCGTTTCGAGGCCGCGGGCATTTCATGGGACCGTCCGGTGGTCACCTCCTGCGGGTCCGGCATCACGGCGGCTGTCCTGTCGCTGGCGCTTGACCAGGCCGGCCACCCCGACCACCGCCTTTATGATGGCTCATGGACCGAATGGGGCAGTCACCCGGAGACGCCCGTCGTCAAGGATGAATGAGCGGCGAGCCCGTCACGGTCCGCATCACGCGGCTTGAGACAAGGCGGCCACCCGCCGGGCGTCACGCTCCGCCACCCGGCCTGCGCCTGTCCCTGGAGCGGGCAACACAGGTTTCGCCCGCCTTCTACCATTTTCTGCACGATGAGGTCGGCGGCCCACACCATTGGCAGACCCACCGCAATCTCGACGGATCAGCAATCACCGCCCTGTTCGGCAGCGGCGGCACGGCGCAACTCCATGTCCTCAGCGTAGAGGGCAAACCGTCCGGATTTTTCGAGATCGACCTGACGGGATTGCCGGATCTGGCGGAAATCAGCCATTTTGGCCTGATGGCCTGTGCGCAGGGCCACGGGCTCGGCCTCTGGTTCCTCCGCGAGGCGCTGGATGTTGCTTTCGGCCTGGGGGCGAAGCGCATTGCCGTTGAGACAAACACGCTCGACCATCCGCGCGCGCAGCGGCTCTACCAGCGGGCAGGCTTCACACCGGTGTCCTGGCGCGAGGCGCAGGTTGTCCTTGGCGAATGAGTCGGCCCCGGCGAAAAAACCAACCTGAACACGCCGTTCATCCTGGCTTCATGGAGTGTGACGTACAGTCATTCCATCAAGACGGCGGAAACGCGAAAGACCGCCGCAGGAACAGACGGACATGAAGCCGGTGTCGTCAACGCCCCTTTCGCATCGGCCCATGCGAGCCCGCCGGGAGCAATCCCGGCGGGCTCTTCTCTTGCCGCTTGTCATCTGTCGGGGGGAGAAACGGCAATGTGTGGCGCGGCGGGCTCAGGCCGCCTTGATCAGGGCTTCCGGACGGGCAAGTTCATAGCCCAGCGCGTCGGCGACGGCGGCGTTGGTGATGCGGCCCTTGTGAACATTGAGGCCGTTGCGCAGATGCGGGTCTTCCGTCAGTGCCTTCAGGCCCTTGTCGGCCAGCTGCAACCCGTAATGCAGCGTCGCATTGTTCAGCGCATGGGCCGAGGTGACCGGAACGGCACCGGGCATGTTGGCGACGCAATAATGGATGATGCCATCCACCTCGAAGGTCGGTTCCGAATGGGTCGTCGCATGGCTGGTCTCGAAGCAGCCGCCCTGGTCGATGGCGACGTCGACGAGCACCGCGCCCTTCTTCATGCCCGACAGCATCTCGCGGCTGACCAGCTTCGGCGCAGCCGCGCCGGGGATCAGCACGGCACCGACCACAACATCGGCCGAGAAGCACTCCTCTTCCAGGGCCTCGACCGTGGAATAACGCGTGTGGACGCGGCCGCTGAAAATGTCGTCAAGCTGGCGCAGACGTGCCAGCGACCGGTCGATGATCGTCACATCGGCACCAAGGCCCACCGCCATCTTGGCCGCATGCAGGCCGACCACGCCGCCGCCGATCACCGCCACCTTGCCCGGCAGCACGCCCGGCACGCCGCCGAGCAGCACACCGCGCCCGCCATTGGCCTTTTGCAACGCTGTTGCGCCGGCCTGGATGGCGAGACGGCCCGCCACTTCCGACATCGGGGCGAGCAGCGGCAGCCCGCCGCGATCATCCGTCACGGTTTCGTAGGCGACAGCCGTGACGCCTGAGTCCACGAGACCCTTGGTCTGCGCCGGATCGGGCGCCAGATGCAGGTAGGTGTAGAGGATCTGGCCATCGCGCAGCTGCACCCACTCATTGGGCTGCGGCTCCTTCACCTTCACCACCATGTCGGACTTGGCAAAGATTTCTTCCGCCGTCTTGACGATCTTTGCCCCGGCTGCGCGGTAGGCATTGTCGTCGGCGCCGATGCCGGCACCCGCACCCGTCTCGATGATCACCTCGTGACCATGGGCGGCATATTCGCGCGCGGCACCCGGCGTGAGGCCGACGCGGTATTCATGGTTCTTGATTTCCTTCGGGCAACCGACGCGCATGGGAGTGTCTCCGGCGTTTGAAATTTGATGCGATGATTCCACCACAAAAACCGGGCATTTTGTTTGCAAATCCATGCACAAGAATGGTATTCATATCAACAATCTTCGAAAAAAGACAAAAAATGAGAGGAAACCTTGCGGTGATCAAGCTCGACAAGATCGATATTGCCATCCTGTCAGCCTTGCAGGCCGAGGGCCGCATGTCCAATGCCGCGCTGGCCGAAAAGGTCGGCCTGTCGCAATCGGCCTGCTCGCGCCGCCTCGATGCGCTGGAGAAGGACGGGGCCATTCGCGGCTATCACGCACGCCTTGCCAGCAAGGCGCTCGGTTTCGGCCTGACCGCCGTCGTGCACATCTCGTTGTCCGGCCAGTTCGAGAAGACGCTGAATGATTTCGAAGCAGCCATCAAGCGTGTGCCGAATGTCATGGCCTGCTTCCTGGTGGCCGGCGAGTATGACTACATCCTGCGCATCGCCGCCCGCGATCTGAACGACTACGAACGCATCCACCGCGACTGGCTGACCGGCCTGCCGCATGTCACAAAAATCAATTCCACCTTTGCGCTGCGTGAGGTGATTGACCGGACGGGCAAGGGGATCGACCCGTCGCTGCTGGCCGGATAGGTGCCTGCCTCAGGCCTCGCCCTTCATCTCCCGGTAGGCTTCCAGCGCGCTGTCGCGCGCCTCGGCGTGATCCACCAGCGGCTTCGGATAGGTGTCCCCAAGCTGCACACCCGCCTTCTTGCGGGTCTCGGGCTTGGCGTCCGCAGGAAACTGGATATCCGCTCCCGCCAGTCCTGACAGTTCGGGCACGAAACGCCGCACATAGGTGCCGTCCGGATCGAATTTCCTGCCCTGCAGGATGGGATTGAAAATGCGGAAATAGGGCGCGGCATCGGCACCGGACCCCGCCACCCACTGCCAGCTGGCCGCGTTCGACGCCGGATCGGCGTCGACCAGCGTGTCCCAGAACCATTGCTCGCCCGCGCGCCAGTCGGTGCGCAAATGCTTGATCAGGAACGAGGCAGCCGCCATGCGCACGCGATTGTGCATCCAGCCGGTCTGCCAGAGCTGGCGCATGCCGGCATCGACAAGGGGATAGCCGGTGCGGCCCTTCTGCCAGGCGTCCAGCCGGTCCGGCGTGTCCTCCCAGCTGAAAGCATCGAAGGCGGGGTTGAAGTTCGCATCCGCCAGATCGGGATTGTGGAACAGCAGGTGATAGCTGAATTCCCGCCAGCCGATCTCCTTGCGGAATGTTTCGATGTCCTTGGCAGGAGCATCTGGCCTGGCATCCCGGATCGCATGAAAAATTTGCGCGGGCGTGATTTCCCCATGCGCCAGATGGGGTGAAAGCCGGGATGTGCCATCCATATCTGGCCGGTCGCGGTTTTCTGCGTAGTCCTTGATCGCACCCGACAAGAACGACTCGAGGCGCTCCTGCGCACCGGCTTCGCCCGGTGTCCAGAGATCGTGGAACCCCTTGGCCCAGTCTGGTTGGGTGGGCAGGAGCCTCCAGTCATCAAGGGTCTCGCTGGTCATCGTGCCGTCATGCCGCGTCAGGGTTCTCGGGGCGTCTGGCACCGCGGGCAGGTCAAGCTGCGCATCGAGCGCCTTCCAGAACGGCGTGAACACCTTGTACGGGCCGCCGGAACCGGTCTTCAGCGACCACGGCTCATGCAGCAATTGCCCGGCAAAGCTTTGCGCCTCGATCCCGTCTTCCTTGAGCGCAGCTTTCAGCGTGCTGTCGGCAGCCATCCCGGCAGGGTCGTGACGGCGGTTCCAGAAGACGCATGCCGCACCCGTCTCATTGACGAGGGATGCCACGATTTCGCGCTGAATGCCGCGCCGGAACACGAGCGGCGCGCCTGCCTTGGCCAGCGCGGCGCCAAGCATGACGAGCGAATGATGCATCCACCAGAGCGAGGCGGCCCCGCGCGCCCGGAACCGTTCGTCCCCGGTCTCCAGGATGAAGACGGGGATCACCGGCCGCCCGCTGGCCGCCGCTGCCGCCAGCGCGCCATTGGCTGCCATGCGCAGATCGTGCCGGAACAGCACGAGTACGGGCGCGTTCTTCCTGGTTGGTGACGGCATGGGAGCCTTCCCCTGACTGCCTTGCTACGGCCGCGGCCCCTTCCGGCCGGTCCCCTGGGGGCTATCTAGCGCGCGAGACCTGGCGTCAAGCTCCGTGGGCAGGGGCGCGGTCGGTCAGGCGCCAAGTGTCACGGTCATTGCTTGCGCCGCTTGATCTTCACAAGGCATTCCGGCGAGACAAGACGCCGGGCCGGAATGTCGCGCGCCATCGGGTCCCGCACGGCGACATCGGGCAAGACACCACGAATATGGATCGTGCCGTCCGGCCCGGTCTGGTACCGGCGGTGCAGGCCGCTTGCCACGCAATCGACCGAACCGCCGAGCTCGTGGTCCACGAATTTCGGAATCTTGTGCGGATGCTGCCGCCCCGGCTTCGGTGTGACGAGCAGGTGGTGATTGCGCGGGCCGGTAACCACCGGCATGTGCACGACAGGCCGCGGCACGAGATACGGTTTTGCCTGCAGGTTCGGCTGCGGCACCTGACCGGGCACGGCAACGGGCTGCCTGTTCGGTATAGGCCGGGGGACCAGATACGGCCTGGCCTGCAGGTTTGGCTGCGGCAGCTGGCCCGGTACAGCGACCGGCTGCCGGTTAGGCGAGGGCCGCGGCACGAGATGCGGCCTTGCCTGCGGGTTCGGCTGTGGCACTTGACCCGGCACGGCAACGGGCTGCCGGTTGGGCGAGGGCTGCGGCACGAGATAGGGCCTTGCCTGCGGGGTCGGCTGCGGCACCTGACCGGGCACGGCAACGGGCTGCCGGTTGGGCGTCGGGTAGGGCACCAGATAGGGCCTTGCCTGCGGGTTCGGCTGTGGCACCTGGCCCGGTACAGCGACCGGCTGCCGGTTGGGCGAGGGCTGCGGCACGAGATTGGGCCTTGCCTGCGGGTTTGGCTGCGGCACCTGACCCGGCACGGCGACGGGCTGCCGGTTGGGCGTCAGGTAGGGCACGAGATGGGGCCTTGCCTGCGGGGTCGGCTGTGGCACCTGACCCGGTACGGCAACGGGCTGCCGGTTGGGCGTCGGGTAGGGCACGAGATGGGGCCTTGCCTGCGGGGTCGGCTGCGGTATCTGACCGGGCACGGCAACGGGTTGCCGGTTGGGCGAGGGCTGCGGCACGAGTGAGGGTATCCGGTAGGGCGCCGGAACGGGCACGGCAATGGCCGGGTTGGTATCCGGTCCCCGGGTGGGGGGCAGCGGCACATGGGGAATGAGGACAGGGTCGGGGGTTTGCGTCCCCGGGCCGGGCTGGGTGACGGAAGGCGTCTGTCCGCCAGGGCCCGTAATACCGACCGGGCTGCCTCCTGGCGGGCAATTGGCCGTGTGGTGCTGGTTTCCCACCCCGATGCACCAGCCGAGATGCAGGCCGCTGTCAGCCCGCGCGGAATGCGGATAGGCCGCGCCCAGCATGGCAAGGCCGGCGGAAACGCAGATGAGGGCCGGAGCCTTTCCGAGATTCATCACCATTGCTTTGCCACCCCGAGATAGAAGCCGGGACGAAACCGCCGCGTGAACGGGCCGTCCACCAACGGAATGCCCACATGGCCGATGCTGGTCACGCTGTTGGCGAAACTCGCGCGGAAGCCGAGCCCGGCCGAGGCCAGCGTCACCCGCTTCGTTTCTGCCTTGCCCGGACTGTTGTTGACCACGTGCCCGGCATCGAAAAACGCATGGACGCTCAGCGATGAAAACGGGCCGGCACCTTCGGCCCAGCTGTGGCGCAATTCAAAAATGCCGGCAATGCCGCTGTCGCCGGAGGCCTCTGCAAAGCGGTAGCCCCGCAGGGAGGTCTTGCCACCCAGATAGAACTCCTCGACCGAGGGCAGCCGGTAGGGCGAGTACTGGCCGTTGATCTCGAAGCGGTACGAAAGGTCGTGATGAACTGCGGGCAGCGGTTGGGCCGTCCCGTAGCTCGCCCGCAAGTGCCAGAAACTGTCGTCGCCGTCATCCTCGCCCAAGGGAATGGCACCCCGACGCCAGCCTGCCGTGGCAACAAGGCCGAAACGGCTGGGTGCTCCGTCATCATCGTCATGCCCGGCCAGAGCCAGCGCTGAAATCGCGTTGACGGCGGACCGGAAGGCGACGCCTTTCCCCGAGGAATCGACAGCGGAATGGCGCGCCTCCAGCAGCCCGTAACGATAGTCATGGATGTCGCGCAGGACCGGGTATCCGATGACGCCACCCAGCTCATAGCCGGTCAGCTCGGTAGCGACATATTTGCCGCTGGCATCCCTGCGCCCGACGACGTTTCCGCCATACAGTTCGCCGTAGGCTCCCTTCGGACCCAGGGGCGTGCGGTAATAGGCATTGCCGGAAAGGCTGTGTCCCTTTCCGTTTCCGGCAAAGTGCCATGTAAACCCGCCCTGCAGCCGCAACAGGTCGCCACCTGTGAACACCGAATAGAACTCCTGCGTGCCGTAAAGGCTCACCGCCTTGCCGAACTCGCGCGGGGGATTGTCGAGCACGAGGCTGCCGGCCTGGTTGGTCTGGCGGGCGGTGATCTTCAGGTGGGCACCTGCATTCGGGTCGGGATAGTCAAAGCCGGTGACGGCGGTAACACCGGCCAGGTCGTTGACCAGCATCAGCACCCGTTCAAACTCGGCCTGTGTGACGCCGTCACGCCCGACAATGGCCTGGACGTAACGCTCGATTCGGGCGTGGACCTTTTCGTCCACACCCTCGACCGTCACCAAATCGATACGCCCCTCATCGACCACAACATGGGTGTTGCCATTGGTGCCGGGCGTGACCGTTGCCTCGGCAAGAAAATAGCCGTCTTCGCGGTAGACCAGCTCGATGGCCTCTGCCAGCCTGGCGGTCGAGACCACGCCGTCGCTTGCCTGGACGTGCTGATGGGCGAAGTGGAGCAGCTCGGTCTTGTCATAGAGCGTGACACCCTGCACCACGAAGCCGGCCTCACCGGCCCGTGCGGGCGCCGCAACCGGCGCCTGCAAGGCGAGGCCCAGCGCGGCGCACCAAAGAGCCGTGATTACAGGACGAAAATTCATGAATTCACCACGTGCCATTCCTGCCGTCAGTATCGGCGAAAAATGAACGATTCAACTACAGGGCGCTAGTGCAGTCTTGCCACACTGTCGGCACTGCTGATCAGCAAAAGGATTTCAGTGAAAGGAAGGGCTGTCAGCCTGACGGACCGGCTTCGCGAAGCCGGTCATGACTGCCATGGTCTGTGGACCCCGCGTGTACCATCGCGGAGCCGCAAGTGGCTGACTATGCAGGAAACCTCAGGTTTGAGGCTTGAAAGTGGCTCCCCGGGCCGGATTCGAACCAGCGACCAACCGGTTAACAGCCGGTTGCTCTACCACTGAGCTACCGGGGAATGCCTGCTCGCTTCAGAGTGCGGTGCCTATAGCAAAAGGACTTCCGTCTTGCCAAGGCGCAATTTCAAAAAAAGTGCCCGGCCATGCAATTGCGGCCATTGCGCCGCCAGCTTGTCGGCATATCTGATCGGGAGGCCCCGGCGGCGGGCAGGCGGATCGCGCAATGGCGGATGAACGGCAAACGGAAAATGATGCGGAATCTGTGATGGCCCAAGGGCCGCGCCTGCGCCTGTTCGGCCGCAGCTACCGCCTTCCCGCCACGGTGCTGATGCGCCGGATCGCAGGCATCACGCTGGTGTTTCTGGGCTTCCTCGGGTTCCTGCCCGTTCTGGGCTTCTGGATGATTCCGCTCGGTCTCGTCATCCTGTCGCAGGATTCCCACGCGGTCCGCCGTTGGCGCCGCCAGGTGGAGGTGTGGTGGGGCCGCAAGCGCGCCGGCGGACGCGCTCCGGGCGATGGCGACCCGCGCTAAGCCACCGCCCGCGCCATTGACAAGCGCCGCGCCAGCGCGTTTGAAGCGCCCGGATGGGCCGTGATGGCCTGCGGGGCGGACGGGAAGCACCATGCTGGATTTTCTGGGGATCGGCGCACAGAAGGCGGGAACGGCCTGGTTGTTCTACCGGCTGCGCGAGCACCCGGAAGCCTGGTTCTCGCCGGGCGGCAAGGAAATCCATTTTTTCGACGTGGTGCATCTGGGCACCGACCGCGCGCGGCGTCTGGCCGTGATCCGCAAGAACGCCCGCAAGGCCATGTGGGATCTGCGCCGCGGCAATCCGTTCGCCGGAACCGGCTTCCTCTTTTCCGGCCTGCGCCGCCTGGGCCGGGAGGACTACGCCTTCACCGATGACTGGTACCGCGACCTGTTTTCCTCCCGCCCGAAAGGCGGGAAAGCCGGGGAGATCACGCCTGTCTACGCGGCCTTGCCGGAGGCCGGTGTCCGCCATGTGCATGCGCTGATGCCTGATGTGCCCATCATCCACATCCTGCGTGATCCGCTGGACAGGGCAATTTCCTCGCTGCGCATGCAACTGGAGGACAATCCCGGCATGGACGCTGCCACGGCCATGGCCGATCCGGTGTTCCGCGCACGCTGCGATTACCGGGCCAATGTGGCGCGATGGGAAAGCGTGTTCGACCCGGCGCAAATCCTCCATCTGCCCTTCGGCGACATCAAGTCCGATCCGCTCGGTGTGCTGCACCGTGTCGAGGCCCATGTCGGCCTGTCGCGTTTCGACGGCTATGATCTGGCCTCCAAATCCATCAATTCGTCGGCTTCCAACAATGCCGTGATCACGCCGGCGGTGCGCGCCACGCTGGAGGCGATGGTGGAGGGTCAGCAGGCCTTTGTGGAGGAGCGTTTTGGCCGCGATTTCGCCAGCCGTCTCAAATAGACCGGACCGTTGAAGCCGCCTTTGGCATGCGCGCGGATGCGGGACGGCTGGCCGGAAAAATTACTCTTGCGGAGCAGGGCCCGAACGTCTATTCCCAACCGCGCCGGGCCGAACCTTCGGGTTGGAACCGGCGGCGCTGCCGGCCCCTGTTCCGGCCATGGCGCGAGGCCTCGTGGCGGAGTGGTTACGCAGAGGACTGCAAATCCTTGCACCCCGGTTCGATTCCGGGCGAGGCCTCCATTCTCTCACCCATCCACATGGCAGCTGTTCGCGAATCGCACCCGCACCATTGGTTTTGCCCGCTCCGTGGCGGCGTCGCGCGCCGGCAGGCGGACCTTTCGGTGTTGCGGCGTTCCCACAGCCGCAGCGCGTAAGGTGTGAGCCGGTGTGCCGGACCCCCTTCGATGATTGACAGGCCCTTCCGCAGCCGGTAGCAAACCGCTGAATTGCCAAGTGTCACGCTGGCGCGGCGCCTATGCCGTTTCAGGGTGCGCTTGACGGCCGGGCCGGCCCAACTTGCGGGTTGTGGGCACGGTCCAGACCCACGGGCAGGACGACATGATCACAGATTTCTCCGAACTCCGCCTCAACATGGTCGATTGCCAGCTGCGCACGACCAATGTGACATCGCTGGATGTGCTTTCGGCCTTTCTCGAGGTCCCGCGCGAGGCCTTTGTTCCGTCGCGCCTGAAGGATCTTGCCTATCTCGATGAGGATCTTGAAGTGGCAGCGGGCCGCTACGTGATGGAGCCGGCGCCGCTCGCGCGTCTCATCCAGCTTGCCGCCATCAAGCCCGGCGACGTCGTCCTCGATGCCGGCTGCGCCACCGGCTATTCCTCCGCCATCCTTTCGCGCCTTGCCACGTCAGTCATCGCGGTGGAAAGCGATGAGGCACTGGCTGCTTCGGCGACCGAAAGCCTTCTGGAACTGGGCTATGACAACGTGGCCGTCGTGACCGGCCCGATCAACCAGGGTTATGCGGCCGAAGGACCCTACGATGTCATCCTCGTCGGGGGCGCGGTGGACGAAGTGTCGCAGGCGCTCTTCGCCCAGTTGCGCGATGGTGGCCGTCTGGTCGTGGTCGAGGGCCACGGAAATGCCGGTGCGGCCAAGCTTTACCTGAAGGATCACGGTGCGGTTTCCGGCCGGCGCGCCTTCAATTGCGCGGTGCGTCCGCTGCCGGGTTTCGCAAAGGAAGCCGAATTTCAGTTTTGACATGCGCAAACATATCGGTTTGCATATGTATCGATTGCCGGGTGGGGCAGATCAGGGCGGTTCCGGCTTGAGTGGCCGGAAATTGGGGAGCCGCAGCGGTCCTTGCGAAGGGCCAAGCAAAAGAGGTTTGTCGTGAAGGGTTTCAAGTCCGGTATGTCGGCCGTTGCGGTCCTTGCGGCGGTGACGGGGTTCTCCCTTTCGCCTGCTTCCGCGGAAACGCTTGTCGGTGCCTTGACCAAGGCTTACGCCAACAATTCCAGCCTGAACTACGCCCGTGCCGGCGTGCGCGTGAGCGACGAAAACGTCGCGCTGGCAAAGTCAGGCTATCGCCCCATCGTCACCGGCAGCGGCACGGTAAGCTACAGTTTCAACGGGCTGCAGCAAGTGCGCAATTCCAACGGCACCTTCGGCATCACCCTGTCGCAGACGCTGTTCGACGGTTTTCAGACGCGCAACAACGTCGAGGCGGCCAGGATGGGCGTCATGGCCTCGCGTGAAAACCTCGCCAACACCGGCCAGAACATTCTGTATCAGGCGGCCGACACCTACATGTCGGTCATCCGTGACCGCCAGATCGCAGCCCTGCGGGCCAAGAACCTCCAGTTTCTCACCGAGCAGGTCCGGGCGGCACGCTCGCGCTTCGATGTGGGCGAGGGGACCCGCACCGATGTAGCTCAGGCCGAGGCGTCCAATGCTGCCGCCGTCGCCCAATTGTCTGCCGCCCGCGCCCAGGCTTCTGCCAGCGAGGCGACCTACCGGCAGCTCGTCGGTGAGGCACCGGGCAAGCTGGCACCGGGCAAGGCTGCCACGCGCGCCATCCCTGCAAGTCTCGACAGTGCGCTGGCCATGGCGGAGGCCAATCACCCGGCCATCCGCGCCAACAAGTATCTGGTCGATGCCGCTCAGTACAAGGTGAAGTCCAAGGAAGGCGCCTTCCTGCCCAAGCTGACCGCGCAGGCCTCGGTGGCGCGCAACTACAACCACAGCGTCGTCCCGCCGAGCACGACGTTCGGCATTCCGAACCCGACCCATGCCTATCGCGAGTACAATACCGGCTCAATCTCGGCGACCGTGACCGTGCCGCTCTATCAGGGCGGTGCCGCTTCGGCCAATGTGCGCCAGTCCAAGGAAGAACTGGGGCAAGCCCAGATCAACGTGGACGTGGTCCGCGACCAGGTGCGCGCCAACATGACCTCGGCCTGGTACAATTACTTTGCGGCGCGGGAATCGCTGTCGGCCACCGGTGAACTGGTCAATGCCGCGCGCCTGGCGCTGAACGGCGTGATCGAGGAGCGCAATGTCGGCCAGCGCACGACGCTGGATGTGCTGAACGCCCAGGCCGATGTGATCACCGCGCAGCTCAACCAGATCCAGGCGGAATATCAACTGGTGACGGCCAGCTACCAGATTCTGTCGGCCACCGGAAACCTCACGGTCGGCAAGCTTGGCCTTCAGGTCGCCGAATACAAGCCGGAAGAGCATTTCGAGGCTGTCGAGGACAAGTGGTTCGGCCTGCGCACGCCGGATGGCCGCTGATCCGGCGCGGCTTTGAGACTGCATTGAAGACGTCAAGGGCCGTCCGCAAGGGCGGCCTTTTTTATTGACGCAAAGTTGTGTGCAACCGCGTCAGCCCTCCCGCCAGGGATTCATTTCGCCGTCAGGGTGCGTTACGGTCATCTCTGGTGATTCCAAAAAGGCGGGCGCTCGTAAGACCCGCCGGGCAACTCGGCGGACAGACATCATGGGACAGCCCAACAGCATCCAGCGGGAACCTTCAATGGAGGAGATCCTCGCATCCATCAGGAAAATCATTGAGGATACCGACCAGGGCCACCAGCAGGCTGCCGCTCCTGCGGGGCAGCCCGCCGCGATGGCCGCAGCAGCGCCAGTTCCGGAACCGGTCGAGGACATTGCGCCGGCCCCGGATCGTGCCGAACCCGATCTGGACGCTTTCCGCGAAGCCATCTCCGGCGCTGAAACACAGGCCGCCAGGGCGGAAACCACAGTTCCGGCTCCGGCAGACGACGCACGGCCCTTTACGCTGGCCGATGTCCAGCGCCGCCTCGAGTCGACCCAGCCGCGCGCAGCCGAACCGGCACCGGCGCCGGTGGAGGAACCCGTGCTGGATATTGAGGAAGATAACGCTGACCTCCCCGTGATGATCGACGATGAGCCGGCCGCCGAAATCCAGGCCGAGGCCAGGGCGATCGACCTTCCGCTGCAGCCCTTTGCGGCATCGGCGGCCCATGAAGGCCAGCGCAACCGTCCGTCCATCATCTCGGATGCCGCTGGCCGTCAGGTCGCGGGAGCCTTCGACGAGTTGAAGGAAGCCTTCATGGCCTCCCGCCAGAAGGGCTTTGACGAGATGGCCGAGGAGATGATGCGGCCGATGCTTCAGGACTGGCTGGACAACAATCTGCCGGTTCTGGTCGAGCGCCTCGTGCGCGAGGAAATCGAGCGCATCGCGCGCGGCTGACCGGCCCCTGCTTGCCTCTGCAACACATCAGGCCTGCGCCCACGGCGCAGGCTTTTGATTTTTCAAGGCTGCCTGCGAACGCTTGCCGGGCAGAATTCATGATCTATTCTGGTGAGAGCATCGGGAGTGAACTGGGAAACCGGGAGGACATGCCATGAAGAAGACCCTTGTTGCTTGCGCCGCACTTGCGGCGTCCCTTCACGTGACGCCGGCAGGCGCCATGAGCCTTTCCTTCTCCTGGGGGCCGACGAAGAAATGTTTCGACAGCAAGTCGCCGCCCATGACGCTTGGTGGTGTGCCCGATGGCACCGTCAAGCTGCGTTTCCGCATGATCGACCAGAACGCGCCGTCCTATCCCCACGGCGGCGGCACCGTGAAGTGGTCCGGCGGGTCGAAGGGATCGCTGCCCTACGGTTCGTTCAGCTATAAGGGGCCGTGCCCGCCAAACCCGCATACTTACCAGTTCACGGTCGATGCCCTGGACAAATCCGGCAAGAAGCTGGCCACGGCGAAGGCGCAAAAGCGCTTTCCCTGACGGCCGGTCTCTTCGGGCACCTGCCGGAGCGCCGCCGCGGTTGACTTGCCTGCATCGTTCGGATTTACCAACCCTCTGACACATCCCCGGTGAGCGGACGACATCCATGCTTGAGAAGACCTATGATGCCGCGGGCATCGAACCGAAGATTGCGAAGCGCTGGGACGAGGCGGATGCCTTTGCCGCCGGTGCAGGTGCAAAGCCCGGCGCGGAGAGCTTCTGCATCGTCATTCCGCCGCCCAATGTCACCGGTTCGCTGCATATGGGCCATGCGCTCAACAACACGCTGCAGGATATTCTTGTGCGCTTTGAGCGCATGCGCGGCAAGGATGTGCTCTGGCAGCCGGGCATGGACCATGCCGGCATTGCCACCCAGATGGTGGTGGAGCGTCAGCTCGCCGAACGCAAGGAGCCGCATCGCCGCGAGATGGGACGCGAGGCATTCGTGGACCGGATCTGGCAGTGGAAGGACGAATCCGGTGGCATGATCTTCAACCAGTTGAAGCGCCTCGGCGCCTCCTGCGACTGGTCGCGTGAACGCTTCACCATGGATGACGGCTTGTCGAAGGCCGTTCTGGAAGTCTTTGTCACGCTCTACAATGAGGGCTTGATCTACAAGGACAAGCGCCTTGTGAACTGGGATCCCAAGCTGCTCACCGCCATTTCCGACCTTGAGGTTGAGCAGGTCGAAGTCAAGGGCAATCTCTGGCATTTCCGCTATCCTCTGGAAGGCGGGCTGACCTACGAGCACCCCTACAACGTGGACGCGGAAGGCAACCACATCGCCTGGAAACCGTCCGATGGCGAACCGGCCGGCTACGAGACGCGCGACTATCTCGTCGTCGCCACCACCCGCCCCGAGACCATGCTCGGCGACACGGGCGTGGCCGTGCATCCCGATGACCCGCGCTACAAGGGCCTGATCGGCAAGCATGTCATCCTGCCGCTGGTCGGCCGCCGCATTCCGATCGTGGCCGACTCCTATCCGGACCCGGAGGCCGGCACGGGCGCGGTCAAGATGACGCCCGCCCACGATTTCAACGACTTTGAGGTCGGCAAGCGGCAGCACCTGCCTGCCATCAACATCATGACGGTCGATGGCCACATCACGCTGAAGGACAATGACGATTTCCTCGAAGGCCTGAAGCAGGAAGGCAAACTCTACGAGGTGCTCGAAGAGATCGACGGCATGGAGCGCTTTGCTGCCCGCAAGGCCATCGTCGAAAAGATGGAGGAACTCGGCCTGCTGGCGCTGATCGAGCCGCACACACACATGGTGCCCCATGGCGACCGCGGCGGCGTGCCGATCGAGCCATTCCTGACCGACCAGTGGTATGTCAACGCGGCTGAACTGGCCAAGCCCGCCATCGCTTCGGTTCGCGAGGGCCGCACGAATTTCGTGCCGAAGAACTGGGAGAAGACCTATTTCGACTGGATGGAGAACATCCAGCCCTGGTGCATTTCGCGCCAGCTCTGGTGGGGTCACCAGATCCCGGCCTGGTACGGTCCCGATGGCCGCGTCTTTGTCGCCAAGGACGAGGAGGAGGCGCTCGAAGCCGCCATCCAGCACTACATCTCCCATGAGGGTCCGTGGAAGGCCTGGGTCGAGGACAAGCTGGAGAACTTCCAGCCCGGCGAGATCCTCGAACGCGACGAGGATGTGCTGGACACATGGTTCTCCTCGGCGCTGTGGCCGTTCTCCACGCTCGGCTGGCCAGACGCCACGCCGGAACTGAAAAAATACTACCAGACCGACGTGCTGGTGACCGGCTTTGACATCATCTTCTTCTGGGTCGCCCGCATGATGATGATGGGCCTGCACTTCATGGACGATGAGCCGTTCCACACGGTCTATGTCCATGCGCTGGTGCGCGACAAGCACGGCGCGAAAATGTCGAAGTCGAAGGGCAACGTCATCGATCCGCTGGAACTGATCGACGAATACGGCGCTGATGCGCTGCGCTTCACGCTGGCCATCATGGCCGCGCAGGGCCGCGACGTGAAGCTCGATCCGGCGCGCATTGCCGGCTACCGCAACTTCGGCACAAAACTTTGGAACGCCACGCGCTTTGCCGAAATGAATGGCGTGACGCGCGATCCAGCCTTCGTGCCGGAAGTGGCCGAGCTGGAAATCAACTGCTGGATCCTCTCGGAACTGACGCGCACCTCCGCCGCCGTCACCGAGGCGCTGGAAACCTACCGCTTCAACGAGGCGGCCGGTGCCGCCTACCGCTTTGTCTGGAACCAGGTCTGCGACTGGTATCTGGAACTGTTGAAGCCGGTCTTCAGCGGTGAGGACGAGGTGGCCAAGGCCGAGGCGCGTGCTTGCGCGGCCTATGTGCTGGAGGAGACCTACAAGCTGCTCCATCCCTTCATGCCCTTCATGACGGAGGAGCTCTGGGACATGACCGCCGCGCGCGGCGGCCTGCTGTGCCATGCCGCCTGGCCGTCGCCGAAATTCGAGGACGCAGACGCCGCCGCCGACATCAACTGGCTGATCGACCTCGTGACAGCCATCCGTTCGGTGCGCGCCGAAATGAACGTTCCGGCTGGCGCCATGGCGCCGCTTGTGGTCACCGGCGCAAGCGAAAAAACCCTTGAGCGCCTCGCCCGCCATGACGCGGCGATCAAGCGGTTGGCCCGCATCGATGCAATCACGGTCGCGTCCGAAGCCCCGAAGGGGTCAGCGCAGATCGTTGTGGGCGAAGCCACGGTCTGCCTGCCGCTCGGCGACCTGATCGACATCCGGGCCGAGGCTGCCCGGCTGGAGAAGGCCCACGCCAAGGCCGCCGGTGAGGTGCACAAGATCGCCTCGAAACTCGGCAACGAGAAATTCGTGGCCAATGCCAAGCCGGAAGTGGTGGACGCCGAGCGCGAGAAACTCGCCGAGGCAGAGGAAGCAGCAGGCAAGCTTCTGCTGGCTCTGGAGCGGGTGCGCGCCGCGGGTTGAGCATCGCGGCACCGCAAACAGGCAGGGCCCGGTTCCGCCTGGAACCGGGCCCTTGTCATGCGTCATGCGGGCGTCATTCGGCGCTGGTGGACGCCCCATTGCCGGACCCGTTGCCCTTGCGCAGGTCGGGATGCAGCGTCTTGCCGAGAATATGCTCATCCTGCCCGATGACATGATGCGTGGAGCCGACGATCAGCGGATCGGGCGCATGCACCACATGCTTGTTCTTGTTGGGGTAGGGCAGCGAATAGAGGAAGTGACGCATGCAATTGAGCCGCGCGCGCTTCTTGTCGTTGGACTTGATGATCGTCCAGGGCGCGTCCGCCGTGTCGGTGTAGAAGAACATGGCCTCCTTGGCCTCGGTGTAATCGTCCCACTTGTCGAGCGAGGCCTTGTCCACAGGCGACAGCTTCCACTGCTTCAGCGGATCATGCTCGCGTGACTTGAAGCGGGCCAACTGTTCCTCCTGGGTCACGGAGAACCAGTATTTGTAGAGCTTGATCCCGGAGCGCGCGAGCATCTTCTCGACCTCCGGCGCTTCCCGCATGAACTCCAGATATTCATGCGGCTTGCAGAAGCCCATGACGCGTTCCACACCGGCGCGGTTGTACCAGGAACGGTCGAACAGCACCATTTCGCCGGCCGCCGGAAGATGGGCGATGTAGCGCTGGAAGAACCATTGCGTGCGCTCGCGCTCGGTGGGCTTGGAGAGCGCGACGACGGTGGCGGCGCGCGGGTTCATGTGCTCCATGAAACGCTTGATCGTGCCGCCCTTGCCGGCTGCGTCACGGCCCTCGAACAGCATCACCACCTTCTGGCCCGTTTCCTCGATCCAGCGCTGCGCTTTCAGCAGTTCCACCTGCAACAGCGCCTTTTCCTTCTCATAGGCATTGCGGCGCATCTTGGTCTTGTAGGGATAGACACCTTGCTCGAAAATCTTGGCGATGGCGCCGGGGTCGTTGCGCATGTCGGCTGCGCTGGGCATGGCGGCCACCTTGCCTCCGCCTGTTGCAGCCGTCGCCGAAGGCTCCTGTGCCGGCTCCGGCGCCGCCTGCGCGTCAGCCGGGATGGATGCTGCCGGATCGGCGGGCGTACCGGCCACCGCGGCCGTCGATTGGGTGGTACCGGAAGGCGAGGGGGTGCTTGTCATCGGCGATCTCCTGTTGGCAAGCGGCCATGGTGAACCTTCCGCCGCCCGCCGCCTTGATGCGTGTCAAAAAGCCGTGCCGCACCGGACCGGGGGGTTGCATTCCCGCCGGCACGCCTACACATATGCGCCGTGCCCCGATCCTGCCACAACTCTGTCGCGACCGCGTGACAGCGGGCCTGTGGCAGATGCAGAGAGGGAGTTGAACCGTGGACATGCATGATTGGCTCTGGCCGGGCTTCCTGACGTTTGTGGCCCTGATCCTTGCCTTTGATCTGTTCGTGGTTCACCGCAGGGCCGAGGTCATGTCCACCCGCAACGCGCTCATCACGCTCGCGGGCTATTTCGCCCTTGCCATGCTGTTCGCGGCGGGCATCCTTGTGCTTGGCGGTCATGAACGGGCCGCAGAATTCCTGACCGGCTATCTGGTCGAACAGGCCCTGTCGCTCGACAACATCTTCATCATTGCGCTCATCTTCTCGCATTTTGCCGTCCCGCCGGAAGCCCAGCACCGTGTCCTGTTCTATGGCATCATCGGAGCGATCGTGCTCCGCCTGTCGCTCATCGTGCCGGGCGTGCATCTGGTGGAGCAGTTCGCGTTCATCGGCTGGGCACTGGGCGCCGTGCTGATCTGGTCCGGCATCAAGATGCTGCGCCATGACAGCGATACGGTCGATCCCGGCGACAGCCGGGTGGTGCGCTGGCTGATGAAGACGGGACGCTGTACGCAGGGCTATCGCGGCAACCGATTCCTGGTGAAGGAAAACGGCCTGTGGTGGATGACGCCGCTCTTCGTGGTGCTGGCCACCGTCGAGGTGACCGATCTGGTCTTCGCGGTGGATTCCATTCCCGCCGTGCTGGCCATTTCCGACAGCCCCTTCATCGTCTTCTCGTCCAATGTCTTTGCCATCCTCGGCCTGCGCGTCATGTTCTTCGTGCTGGCGGGGATGATGCGCGACTTCGAGTATCTCCAGACCGGCCTGTCCTTGGTGCTGGTCTTCGTTGGCTCCAAGATGCTGGCGGCCGCCTGGATCGACATCCCCTCGACCCTGGCCCTGGGCGTCACGGCGCTCCTGATCGGCGGCTCGGTCGTGGCCTCGATGGTGTCCAAGGCCGAAAATCCCAGGCCGGAATCCAAGCCGGTGCCCACTGCCGAAGCGGGAGCCGATAACCGGGCTTGAGCTGCCAAAAGGCTCGTTTTTGCCGTCGTGCGAGGGTCTCGCGCCAAATTGTTGCCGATCAGCAACAGTTTCTCAACTTGCTCCGTGGCAGGGTCTGCAGCCGGCGGGTTGCCCAAGTCCCGCCACAAAACAGGCGCACCCCGATTGCATACGAAAAAGGGCAGACAGCCTGCCGTCCGCTGAACGGACGGAGCATTGACATGCAGGGCAGACGAGCAAGATTGTGACGACGAGCGTGACTTCAAACTGGTTCAGGTGCCTCTCCGCGGGAGTGCTTTTTGCAGCATGTCTGCAGATTGTGCCTGCGGCCGCCTTCGATTCCAGTCAGCTCAAGTCCGGTTCCGATCCGTGGTCGGTCTTCCGTTTCGGTTTCGATGCCTACCGGTCCGGCGACAAGAAGGAGGCGGTCGAAGCCTACCGCTATGCCGCCGAGAAGGGCCACGCCGGTGCCCAGTGGAAGCTGGCCCGCATGTATGCCGACGGCGACGGCGTGAGCCGCGACGACTACCAGGCCTACAAGATTTTCCAGCAGATCGTCAGCAGTGGCGCCCAGCCGGGCAGCCCGGACGAAAGCTATGTCTCCGACGCGCTGGTCTCGATGGCCGGTTATATCCGCACCGGCATTCCGCGCTCGCCCGTCGCGCCGGATGCCTCCGTGGCGCGCGAACTCTATTTCCAGGCCGCTTCCATGTTCGGCAACTCGGAGGCCCAGTACCAGATGGGCCGCATGCTGCTGGAAGGTGAGGGCGGCAAGCCCAATCTGAAAAACGCTGCCCGCTGGCTGCGCCTCTCGGCCAAGAAGGGCAACTACAAGGCCCAGGCAACGCTGGGCGACCTGCTGTTCCAGAAGGGCAAGACCGTTCGCGGCCTGGCCATGATGACGGCCGCGCTGGAAGTGGCAAAACCCGCCGACCGGGGCTGGATCCAGGCCATGCAGGAGCAGGCCTTCGGCCTCGCCGGCGAGAGCGACCGCCGCACCGCCATCGCGCTGGCGGATTCGATCCTCAAGAACGGGCTCGACTGAGAGCCACCGGGCAACGCCGGATCCTATTTCGGCGATTCGTCCTGCTTGAACCCGGTTGCAATGCCGGACCATCGCGCCGGTTCGCACATCTCGTCCCTGGTTTCTTGCGGCGTCTGCGCGGCTGCCTGATCCGGTGGCCGGACTTTCAGCTCTTGCCCGGCGGCGCAGGACTGGCCGGGCGGGCAGGGGACCTTGTCAGCCGCAAGCCCTTCCGCTGCATGGGCCGGGATGGCCGTCAGCAGCAGGATCGCGACACTTGCCGCCCGCCCCATCATCAGTCCCCGCGTCCGGCAAAAGCCAGATCAAGATGGATGACGGCAGGGACATGGTCGGACGGCTTTTCCCAGGCGCGCACATGTTTCTCGATGGCTGTGGCGCGGAGCAGACGTGCCGCTTCGGGCGAGCACATCAGATGGTCGATGCGGATGCCGTTGTTCTTCTGCCAGGCTCCGGCCTGATAGTCCCAGAAGGTGTAGAGGCCGGCCTCGTCGCTGACCGCCCGGATGGAATCAGTGAAGCCGAGATTTTCCAGCCGCCGGAAGGCGCGGCGGCTTTCCGGCTGGAACAGCGCGTCGCCACGCCAGGCATCGGGATTGGCAGCGTCCGCGGGTTCCGGAATGACGTTGTAGTCGCCCGCCAGCACGAAGGGCTCCTCCAGGGCCAGGCGATCCGCCGCGTGGGCGATCAGGCGTTCCATCCAGCCAAGCTTGTAGGGAAATTTCACCGGATCATCGACCGGATTGCCGTTTGGCAGGTAGAGGCTGGCGACCCGCAGCGCCCCGCCATCAACAGACCAGACGCCCTCGATGAACCGCGCCTGCTCGTCGCTGCCGTCACCGGGCAGGCCGCGGTTCACTTCGTCGGGTGCGATGCGTGAAATGAGCGCAACGCCGTTGAAACCCTTCTGCCCATGCGTCTCGACATGCCATCCGGCCGCCTCGATTTCGAGCCGGGGAAAGGTCTCGTCCAGCGACTTGATCTCCTGCAGACAGGCGATATCGGGATCGGATTCCTTCAGCCAAGTCAGAAGGTTGTCGAGACGGGCCTTGATCCCGTTGATGTTCCAGGTCGCGATTTTCATGAATTCCGGCAGATTGTTTCAAAAATATGCGGGATGGCGCATCCGGTCAGCTTCGGAAAACTTTCGCCGCTGTGGCACGCCTGCGGGACGTTCGGCCTGCCTAGAGAACACAACAGAGGGGAATTCTCAATGACCGACGCTTCCGCAACCGCGGACATGAAGACCTTGCTGCGTGATCCCGATTACACGCCGCCCGCCCTGCAGGCCGTGCCGCTCGGCATCCAGCACGTGCTCGCCATGTTCGCATCCAACGTCACACCGGCCATCATCGTTGCCGGTGCCGCCGGTTTCGGTTTTGGCTCGAACTCGCCGGACTTTCCGAACCTGATCTACATGATCCAGATGTCGATGCTGTTTGCGGGCATTGCCACGCTGTTCCAGACCATCGGCTTTGGTCCGGTCGGCGCGCGCCTGCCCATCGTGCAGGGCACGTCCTTTGCCTTCCTGCCCGTCATGATCCCGGCCGTTGCCGGTCAGGGCGTGGCCGGGCTCGCAGGCCTGATGACGGGTGTCTTCATCGGCGGCCTCTTCCATTTCTGCCTGGGCTTTATCATCGGGCGCATCCGCTTCGCGCTGCCGCCGCTGGTGACGGGCCTGATCGTGCTGATGATCGGCCTGGCACTGGTGCGTGTCGGTATCCAGTACGCTGCCGGCGGCGTGCCGCTGATCGGCAAGCCCGAATACGGCACCATGGCCTATTGGGGTCCGGCGCTTGTCGTCGTCATCGTGACTTTGGCCATCAAGTTCTTCACCAAGGGCTTCATGTCCATTGCCGCCGTGCTGGTCGGCCTGGTCGTGGGCTATCTCGTGGCGCTGGCGCTCGGCCAGGTCAATTTCGCCAATGTCGGGCGCGCGGCCGCCTTCGCGGTGCCGGTGCCCTTCAAGTGGGGTTTTGAGTTCAATTCGGCGATTGTGATCGGCATGTGCTTCATGGCCATCGTTTCGGCCATCGAAACCGTCGGTGACACCTCGGGCATCACCAAGGGCGGTGCCGGGCGTGAGGCGACCGACAAGGAAATCTCCGGTGCCACCTTTGCCGATGGTCTCGGCACCGCTGTCGCAGGCATCTTCGGCGGTTTGCCCAACACCTCGTTTTCGCAGAATGTCGGCCTGGTCTCCATCACCGGCGTGATGAGCCGTCACGTCGTGACTTACGGCGCGTTCTTTCTGATCCTGTGCGGTTTCATCCCGAAGGTCGGCGCTATCGTCGCCACCGTTCCCATCCATGTTCTGGGCGGTGGCGTGATCGTCATGTTCGGCATGGTGGCCGCCGCCGGCGTCAACATGCTCTCGGAGGTCAACTGGAATCGCCGCAACATGGTCATTTTCGCCGTGGCTCTGTCTGTCGGCCTTGGCCTCCAGCTTGAGCCGGGCGCCCTTCAGCACCTGCCAAAGACCTTGCAGATCCTGCTGAACTCGGGCCTGCTTCCGGCCGCCGCCATCGCGGTTGCCCTGAACCTGGCACTGCCGGAGGATCTCGACGGCGACCACGAGGAAGTGGCGCTCGAAGGCCTCAAGGACGCCTGATCGGGAGGAGGACACCTGATCCGGCGGTGGGGCACCTGCACGGATCCGGGAGGAGGCCACGGTGGAAACGCCGCGGCCTCTTTTTCATTCCCGACCAAGAGGGTTCAGATGGAAAAACTCGTCCCGCAGCCGCAGCTCGCAACGGCATTCGGATTGTCGATGCGGAAGGCCTGGCCCATCAGCTCATCGACGAAATCCACGCGCGAGCCGCCCATGTAGACCAGCGACAGGTCATCGATGAACACCTTCGCGCCGTTCTTCTCGAAAACACGGTCGCCGGGCTGCTGCGTGTCCGTCAGGTCGATCTGGTAGGAAAAGCCGGAACAACCGCCGCCTTCCACGGCAATCCGCAGACCGATCTTGTCCGGTTCCCCGGCAAGCACCTTGAGGATGCGCGCGGCTGCGGCCTCGGTGACTTCAACGCCCTTCATCGCGGTTGCAGGATTGTCGCCCATGGCAATGACCTTGCTTTCTTCACTGCCCCATAGGTAAGAAGCGGCGGGCAGGGCGTCAACTGCGGCCACGGCGACGCCTCGTTCACGATTGCGGCACGAATGGCAGGGGCTTGCCATGGAACTCGGCGACATCGGCTTCGGCTACCGCCCGCGCGCGCCCTGGGCGTGTGACCCGGCCCGCACGCGCGGACGTCTGATCGCTGAACCCGAAAGCCCGACCCGTACGCCCTACCAGCGCGACCGCGACCGCATCATCCATTCCACAGCCTTCCGCAGGCTCAAGCACAAGACGCAGGTCTTCGTCGCCCATGAGGGCGACCATTACCGCACGCGGCTCACCCACTCGATCGAGGTCGCGCAGATCGCGCGCGCGCTCGCCCGCTCGCTACGCGCCGACGAGGATCTGGCCGAAGCCGTGGCGCTGGTCCACGATTTCGGCCACACACCCTTCGGCCACACGGGCGAGGACACGCTGGATGCGAAGATGGCGCAATGGGGCGGCTTCGACCACAATGCGCAATCCCTGCGTATCGTGACCCGGCTGGAGCGCCGCTATGCCGAATTCGATGGTCTGAACCTCAGTTGGGAGACGCTGGAAGGCCTGGTCAAGCACAACGGACCGCTGACAGCGCCGGACGGGACGCCCTTGAAGGAGCCGGTGCCGGGCGACATCCTGGAGTTCGACCGGAAATTTCCACTGGAACTCTGGCGCCATGCCTCGCTGGAGGCGCAGGCCGCCGCCATCGCCGACGACATTGCCTACAACACCCACGACATTGACGACGGCACCCGTGCGGGTCTCTTCGCGCTGGAGGAACTGGAAGCGGAAATCCCCTTCGTGGCGGACATCTTCGCCGAGGTGCGTGCGAAATATCCGGGTCTCGACCCCGTGCGCGCCGGCCATGAGTTCATGCGCCGCCAGATCACCCGCATGGTCGAGGACGTCATCGTCACCGCCCATGAGCGTCTCGACAGGCTGAAGCCGCAATCGATGGCGGATGTCCATGATGCGGGAATGGCAATTGCCACCTTCTCCGATGACATGCGCCAGACCGATGCCGCTCTGAAGCGCTTCCTGTTTGCCCGCATGTACCGCCATCCGGATGTTGTGCGCGTCCGCAAGGAGGCCGACATCGTTCTGGCAGGCCTGTTCGATGCCTGCATGGACGATGTGGGCGCCATGCCGGCCGATTGGGCGGGCGCCGCAGCGCGCGCGGACCCCGCCGGTCGCGCGCGCATCGTCTGCGACTATCTCGCGGGGATGACCGACAATTACGCCATTCGCGAATATGAGCGCCTGTTTGACCGCAAGGTCCAGATGGGCTAGGCGAAGCGCAAAGGGCGGGCAGGCCCCGCAGCCACCATTCCACACGGACAGGTTTCCATGAACATTTTCGCCGATTTTGCCGGGCGGATCGTCAAGACCGTCGGCACGCTCGACCTGAAAACCACCAGCGGGGAAACGCCGGATCTCTCGCGCATGGCCGTCGAGCCGCCGCGCGACGCCTCCCACGGCGACATCGCCTGCAACGTTGCGATGGTGCTGTCCAAACAGGTGGGGCGCAATCCGCGTGAACTGGCCCAGCAGATCGCGGCGGCCATGGCGGACGACGCGGACATTGCCAGTGTCGATGTGGCCGGTCCAGGCTTCATCAACATGCGCCTGTCAGACGGCTTCTGGCACCGTGAACTGTCCGCCATCCTGGCAAGCGGCTCCGGCTATGGCCGCTCTTCCGTCGGTGGAGGCCGCAAGGTCAACGTCGAATATGTCTCCGCCAACCCGACCGGCCCCATGCATGTCGGCCATTGCCGTGGCGCCGTCGTGGGCGATGCACTCGCCAACCTGCTGGCCTTTGCGGGCTATGACGTTACCAAGGAGTATTACATCAACGATGCCGGCGCGCAGATCGACGTGCTGGCGCGCTCAGCGCTGCTGCGCTACCGCGAAGCGCTCGGCGAGGACATCGGCGAAATTCCGGCCGGCCTCTATCCCGGCGATTACCTCGTGCCGGTCGGCGAGGCGCTGAAGGCCGACCATGGCGATGCGCTTCTGGCCATGCAGGAAGACGAGGCGCTCGCCATCGCCAAGGACCTCTCGATTTCCATGATGATGGACATGATCCGCGCCGATCTCGATGCGCTGAACGTCCATCACGACGTGTTCTTCTCCGAGCGCACGCTGCACGCCAACAACGCCCAGCTCATCCTCTCGGCCATGAACGACCTGACGATGAAAGGCTTCGTCTACAAGGGCAAGCTGCCACCGCCCAAGGGGCAACTGCCGGAAGACTGGGAAGACCGCGAGCAGACGCTGTTCCGTTCCACCACGGTGGGAGACGATATCGACCGCCCGCTGGTGAAGTCGGACGGGTCCTTCACCTATTTCGCCGCCGATGTCGCCTACATGCTCGACAAGTACCGGCGCGGCTTCGAGACGCTGATCTTCGTGCTCGGCGCCGACCACGGCGGTTACGTCAAACGCATGGAAGCACTCGCCCGCGCCATTTCCGAAGGCCGCATCGATCTGACGATCCTGCTCTGCCAGCTCGTCAAGCTCTACCGCAATGGCGAGCCGGTGCGCATGTCCAAGCGGGCAGGGGAGTTCGTGACCCTGCGCGACGTGGTGGATGAGGTCGGCCGTGACCCCGTCCGCTTCATGATGCTTTACCGCAAGGCCGACGCACCCCTCGACTTCGACTTCGCCAAGGTCACCGAACAGTCCAAGGACAATCCGGTTTTCTATGTGCAATATGCCTCGGCCCGCTGCCATTCGGTCTTCCGGCAGGCCGTCGAGCAGTTCGGCGACGATTTTGCTGGCAAGGCCGCGCAAGGCATCAACCTTGCAGCCCTCACCGACGAGGGCGAAATCGCGCTCATCCGCAAGCTCGCCGAATGGCCGCGTCTGGTGGAGGCCGCCGCCGCTGCGCAGGAGCCGCATCGCATCGCCTTCTACCTCTACGATCTGGCCAGCGCGCTGCACGCCCACTGGAACCGGGGCGCCGACAACCCCGGCTTACGGTTTCTTAAGGTTAACGATCCAGAATTGACGCAAGCCAGGCTGGGTCTGGTGCAGGCCGTGCTCCACGTCTTGACGTCGGGCCTCGGACTTGTCGGTGCCGCCGCTCCTGAGGAGATGCGCTGATCCGTCAAGACTGAACTGTCACCTTTTGCCCACATTGCACTGGTATTTGGCCGGTTTTCGCGCGCCTTTCGGCGTCCGATGTGTAGAGAGTGCGGGACAGAAGATGGCAGACGGCAACAGCTTCAAGCTCGAAGACGATCTCAACCTTTCCGATGACGACCCCATGGCGGAGCTGACCCGCATCATGGGGTTCTCGCAGGAGCCGTCAGTGGTGCGGCGGCGGGCGCCGGAGCCGGCCGCAGACGATTATGCGCTCGATCTGGAAGGCGAGATGATCGCCGGTGACAGCTTCGAGGCGCCGCGCATTGCCTCGTCCGCCTTCGATATTTCAAGCCTGCGGGCCCCGCAGGGGGTGGCCGCAAGTGTCGTTCCGTCTGCGCCGGAAGTGCCCGCCGCGCCGCTCGGCTTCGACATTCCCGACCTCGATGGGCTGTCGGACGGGCTGGATGAGGTTCTGGCCGAGACGGTGCAGGCAGACCTTGCGGCCGAAGCGCCCGTGTTTGAAGCGCCTTCTGGCGGCGATCTCGAAGAGGAATTCGCCGACGCCTTTGACACCGCCTTCGCCGGAGACGATGCCGGACTTCAGGATGCCGGGGCAGCCGATGCGGTGGCGATCACCCAGGCGCCTCTCGTTGCCGAAGCGCCGCAATGGGACCGGGCTGCCGAAGAGCCGGCCGCTGGCGAGTGGATCGATGAGGATGCCGCCGGTCTCGATATGGATTTTGGCGGCGAAGCCGAAATGGTGAGCGAAGATTCCGTGCACCAGGCGGCGCCCGATGCCGGCTACGCAGCGGCCCCGGAGCCCGTTTCGTATGCCACTGAAGCCGATTTGGCGCTGGATGACGTGCTGAACGGGATGGACCTCCAGCCCATGGGCGCCGAAGTGGCTTACGCCGAACCGGTGGCAAACGTGCCGGTTGAAGAGCCGGCCGCTGAAAACTGGCAGGAACAGGATGCCTGGTCGCGCGATGTAGCAGAAACCCCCGCGGCCGCCGAAGTGCCGGTTCACGCGATGGCCTCGGCGGACCATGCCGTGCAGGGTTTTGACGACAACGGCATTGAAGACGAACTGACGGCGCTGCTCGAAGGCCGCGAAATGCCGGCAGTTGTGCAGCCGGTCCATCAGCCGGTTGAGGCGTGGAGCGATCCGGCACACGAAGAGGTTGGCGGGGAGCCCGTGCAACCGGCTGCCGATGACGGGATGGCATGGGACGCCTCTTTCGAAGATGCCTTGCTGCAGGGAACGGTCGCCGAAACAGTGGCCCCGGAACCGGCGTCCGGCCCGGAAATAGACGACATCCAGCTCGATCTCGGCGATTTTGACGAGGCTGCCTTCCTCGACCAAGCCTTTGAGGCCGACGATCTGGCGCCCGGCGACGAGATCGTGGAAAGCGTCGCGGCAGCCATGCCGGCGGATCCGGGCCAGGACGAGCTCGATGCGGGCATCTCCGATCTCGATCCCGAGCTTCTGGCGGGCATTGAGGCTGCCGCCAATGCCGACTGGGACGATGCGCCCCTGGAGGATGTGGCCGGAGATGACAGCGGTGTAACGCAATTTGCTGCTGAAGCGCCGGAGCCGGTCAGGCCGGATGGCCCGGCCTCCGTTGCCATGGGTGCCGTGGCCGGGATCGCCGCTGCCAGTGTAGCCACCGTATCGGCTGCCGGTGGTGTGACCACCGGGTTCCTCTCGCGCTTTGCCCGCAAGGATGGGTCACTGGCCGCCCAGCCCGAAATGCCGGAAATCAATACCACCGACGTGCCGGATGCCGCCGTGGCGCCGGTCGATGATCTCGACATTCCGGCCTATGAATTCGAGCCCGAGACCGCGCCGCAGTCCGCAGCCGATTATGACGATCTGGCGCTCGACACATTCGGTGCTCAGACGGCGGTGCAGGCGCAAGCCGATGCTGCGCTGGATGCGCGCTTCGACACTTATTTCAACGACAGTTTGGCTGGGCAGAACGCCTCCGGCGCCTATGCGCCCGCTGAACCCGCCGCCTATGACACCGATCCTGGTATCTCCCGATATGACGCCGATCCCGGTGTCTCCCGGTATGACGCTCATGCCGGAGCTGTCCATAGTAATGCCGGCGCCTATGCCGCTCCGTCCTCCATGGAGGCGGGTGTGGTGGATGCAGGCCTCGACCGTGATCTGTCCGAAGGGTTCGAGCCTGCGGTGCATGGCCGGCAGCGCCCCAACCGCGGCATGCTGATCGCGGCAGTCGTCGCGGGGGTCGCGCTGATCGGCGGCATCGGCGCCTTCGCGCTGACTTCGGGCAGCGGCGAGCGCGCCGAGGACGGTTCCGCCGTCGTTCTGGCCGACAAGACGCCGGTCAAGGTGAAGCCGGAAAACCCCGGTGGCGCTGAGGTGCCCAACCAGGACAAGAAGGTTTATGAGCAGGTCGCCGGCAAGACGGTGAGCCAGACGCCGGAGCAGAAGACGCTGGTCAGCAAGTCGGAAGAACCGGTTGATGTTGCCAAGCAGAACGTGCGGGTCGTCACGCCCGGATTGAACGACGATGCTACTGCCAAGTCGGAGGCCCGCATCGACCCGAAAACGGCCTCCGAGCCCGAGCAGTCTCCGGAAGTGGCGGCCGTGACCCCGCGCCGCGTCAAGACCTTTGTCGTGCGGCCGGATGGAACGCTGGTGGCCAGCGAGGCACCCGAACCCGCCGCACCGGCCGCCAAGCCGGTCGAGGTGGCAAAGGCAGAACCCGCACCGAAGGCCGAGGAACCTGCCGCGCTGAAACCGGTCGCCAAGCCGGTGCCCGCGGCCGAGCCGAAGCCCGCGGCGGCCAAGCCGGTGCAGACCACCACGATCAAGCGTCAGGTCCAGCCGGAGTCCGTGCCGGTCGTGCCCTCGCGGCCCGCCGAGCAGCCGGTCAACATTGTCGGCACGACCCGTCAGGCGGCGGCCCCCGCGCCAACGCCCGCCGCAGCGCCTGCCCAGCAGGTCGCGTCGTCTCCGGCCTGGGTGCAGATATCCTCGCATCCCTCGCGGGAACTGGCCCAGACATCCTACCGCAATGCGCTCGCCCGCTACGGGTCGATCATTTCCGGCAAGGGCGTCAACATCGCCGCCGCCGACATTCCGGGCCGCGGAACCTTCCACCGTGTCAATATCCCGGCGGCAAGCTTCAACGAGGCGGTGGCCATGTGCAAACGCATCAAGGCTGCCGGCGGGGATTGCCTGCCCAAGCGCTGAGCGACCGCTGAAATCAATATGTTGATGGGCTGCCGCAAGGCGGCCCATTTGCTTGTGGGCAATCGCGGGCAGGCGCGCACATCACCGGTGCAAGTTTCACGGCTTGGCGGTAGAATCACGTCCATGAGCGAATCAAAAGCGTGGATTGCCGGTTGCTCCGGCCTGACCCTGACACCGGACGAGGATGCCTTCTTCCGCGACGAGCGGCCGTGGGGCTTCATCCTGTTTGCGCGCAATGTCGGCAATGCCGGACAGCTGACGGATCTCGTCGCAGCCCTGCGCGACACGGTCGGCCGCAATGACGCCCCCGTCTTCATCGACCAGGAAGGCGGCCGCGTCCAGCGGATCCGCGCGCCGATGGCACCTGATTATCCGACGGGTTCGCTGCTGGGCGACATATTCCGCTCTGACCGGGAGTCCGGCATTCGCGCCGCCTGGGCCATGTCGCGCCTGCATGCCTTCGACCTGCTGAAATACGGCATCAATGCCGATTGCCTGCCGGTGCTCGACGTGCCGGTTGAGGGCGCCCACGATGTGATCGGCAACCGCGCCTATGGCAAGGATCCTGAGACGGTGGCATCCATGGGCCGCGCCGCTGCGCAGGGCCTGCTCGACGGCGGCGTGCTGCCGGTCATCAAGCACATTCCGGGCCACGGCCGCGCCTTTGCAGACAGCCACCACGAGCTTCCTGTGGTGGATGTGCCGGAGTTCATGCTGCGCGCCCATGATTTCCCGCCGTTCCGCGCGCTGAACGACATCGGCATGGCGATGACCGCCCACGTGGTCTACACCGCGCTCGATGCGGAAAACCCGGCCACGACCTCGCGCAAGGTGATTGAAACGATCATCCGCGGCGAGATGGGGTTTGACGGCCTGCTGATGAGCGACGACGTGTCGATGAAGGCGCTCAAGGGTTCCTTCGAGGACAAGACCAAGGCCATCTTCGAGGCCGGTTGCGATGTCGTCCTCCATTGCAACGGCCTGATGGAAGAAATGCGCGCCGTCGCCGCAATGACGCCCGTCTTGTCGGGCAAGGCTCTGCAGCGCGCAGCACGCGCCATGGAACCGCTTGGCCATCATGACGGTTCCGTGGAAGAGGAGATCAGGCAGGAATTCGCCGCGCTTGTGGGCGCGGTGGCCTGAAAGGAGACAGTGGTGAACCAGCCGCCGCAGCAGCATAAGGCCAAGGCGCCCATGGACCCGTTCTGGGAAGAGCGGGTGGAGCGCGAGGACGGCCCCGCGCTGCTGGTCGATGTGGACGGTTTTGAGGGCCCGCTGGACCTGCTGCTGCATCTGGCGCGCAACCAGAAGGTCGATCTGGCGCGCATTTCGGTGCTGGCGCTGGCAGAGCAATACATCACCTTCATCAACCGCGCCCGCGCCTTGAAGCTGGAAATCGCGGCTGACTATCTGGTCATGGCGGCCTGGCTGGCCTTCCTGAAATCGCGCCTGCTCATCCCCAAGCCACCAGCCGAAGGCGAACCCTCCGGCGAGGAAATGGCGGCGATCCTGCAATTCCGCCTGAAGCGGCTGGAAGCCATGCGCGACGCTGCCGCCCGGCTGGTCAACCGCAACCGGCTCGGGCGCGATGTTTTTTCGCGCGGCATGCCGGAGGCCGTGATCCAGGAGACGCGCTCGGAATATTCCGCCTCGCTTTACGACCTGCTGACCGCCTACGCCGCCCAGCGCCAGCGTCAGGCCATCTCGACCGTGCAGATTGCGCGCCGCGCGGTCTGGTCGCTGAAGGATGCGCGCGCCGTGCTTGCGCGCTTGCTCGGCACCATGCCGGAATGGACCGCGCTGGATGCCTTCCTGATCGATTACCTGACGACGCCGGAAGAACGCATCACCGCCATCGCCAGCACCTTTGTCGCCAGCCTTGAAATGGTGCGCGAAGGCGCGCTGGAAATGCGTCAGGAGAGGGCCTATGCGCCGCTGTTCCTGCGCGCCAGAACCCCCGCCGCACCGGAGGCTGCCCATGGATGACCAGGCCATGACGATGGACCACGACGAGGGCCTTGAATCGGCCGTGGAACTTGCCACATCGCGCGCGATGACACCGGACGAACTGCACGAGGCGGGCCGCATGGCCGAGGCACTGATCTTTGCCTCCGCCACGCCGGTTTCCGAGCGCCTGTTGGCCGACCGTCTGCCTTCGGGCACCGACATCCGCGCCGTGCTGGACCATCTGCAGGGCCTTTATGCGGTGCGTGGCGTCAATCTGGTGCGGGCAGGGGATGCCTGGGCCTTCCGCACGGCAGGCGACCTGTCCTTCCTGATGAGCCGCGACGCCGTGCAGCAGAAGAAGCTCTCGCGCGCCGCACTCGAGGTGCTCGCCATCATCGCCTACCACCAGCCGGTCACACGCGCCGAGATCGAGGAAGTGCGCGGTGTGGAAACGTCCAAGGGCACGCTGGATACGCTGCTGGAATCGGGTTGGGTGCGCATGCGCGGCCGGCGCCGCACGCCCGGCCGTCCTGTCACCTATGGCACGACGACGGATTTCCTCGACCATTTCGGGCTGGAGGAATTGCGCGACCTGCCTGGCATGGACGAGTTGAAGGGTGCGGGCCTGCTGTCCGGCCGCATGCCGTCGAACTTCCAGATCCCGGTTCCGCCCGCCCAGGGCGACCTGCTGGCCGATGACGAGGACCCTTTGACCGACATCGACCTGGAGGAACTCGGCTTGTTGACACCCGGCGGCGGGGATGGTTGATCAGGAGCCGGTCCGGGCAGAACTGCCCTTCTGACAGGTGGTGTGAATGGGGCAGGCAATGGAAAGCGCGAGCCGCGTACCGGCGGCAGTCACCTTTGCCGCGCGCCTTTCCTTCGAGGATATTCGCCATTCCTATGACGGCACGCAAACCCTGCGGGGTCTCTCGCTGGTGGCTGAACCGGGGCAGGTGACCTGCCTGTTGGGTCCCTCCGGATCCGGCAAGACGACCCTGTTGCGCATTGCCTCCGGCATCGAGCCACAGGCCTCGGGCCGTATCCTGCTGAACGACCGCGAAATCGCCGGCCCTTCCGTGTTCCTGCCGCCCGAAAAACGCTCCATCGGCCTCGTCTTCCAGGATTTCGCGCTCTTTCCGCATCTGACCATCCTTCAGAACGTAAAATTCGGGCTCACCGCCCTGTCGCCGGCCGAGGCAGACCGCGAAGCGCGTATCGCGCTGTCGCGCGTCGGGCTGGAACATTACGCCGATGCCTGGCCGCATCTCCTTTCAGGTGGCGAGCAGCAGCGCGTGGCGCTGGCCCGCGCCATTGCGCCGCGCCCGGCCGTGCTGCTGATGGATGAGCCGTTTTCGGGCCTTGATTCCCGCCTCAAGGACACGGTGCGGGCGGAAACGCTGGATATCCTGCGCCAGAGCCGCACCACCGCCATTGTCGTCACCCATGATGCCGAGGAGGCCATGCGCATGGGCGACCGCATTGCCCTGTTGAAGGACGGACGGCTGGTTCAGGCCGGAACGGCGGAGGAAATCTACTACAAGCCCGTCAACCTGTTTGCGGCCGGCTTCTTCGCCGAGATGAACCTGTTCCGCGCCACGGTCGGCGATGGCGAGGTGGCAACCCCGCTCGGCATTTTTCAGGCCGGGGACCTCGGCGACGGCACGCCGGTGACGGTGGCCATCCGGCTGGCCGGAATCGAGGTGGACGAAAGCGATGGATCAATCCCGGCGCGGGTGCTATCACGGCGCTTCCTCGGGATTGCGGAGATCCTCGATCTCGCCATCCCCGGAGCCGACAAGCCCGTCCGGGCGCGCATCAGGCACGGTACGCTTGCTCCCGGCAGGCGCGAATTCTCGGTGAGCGTCCGCAAATCCGATGTGCTGGTGTTTGAATCCGGCTCCGAAAATGCCTAAGTCAGCGCCAGGCGCTCAAAAAACAAGAGGATGAAATGGGAACCTTTTCAATCTGGCATTGGATCATCGTCCTGGTGGTCGTGTTGCTCCTGTTCGGCCGCGGCAAGATCCCGGAACTGATGGGCGACGTCGCCAAGGGTATCAAGAGCTTCAAGAAGGGCATGGCCGACGACGACGCCGAAGCGGCGCGCACGGTCGAGCACCGCAAGGATGAGACCGTTTCCGAATCCAAGGAAAAATCGGCCAATTCCTGACGGGATCGCCGGACGGGGCGCCCTCCGGGCGCTCCCAGAGCCCGCTCGGGTGAGCGGGTTTCCACCTACGGGGCAGTTGAAACCTCATGTTTGATATCGGCTGGCAGGAAATCCTTGTCATCGCGATCGTGCTGATCGTGGTCGTCGGTCCCAAGGACCTGCCAAGAATGCTGCGCACCTTCGGGCGCACGACGGCGAAAATGCGCTCCATGGCGGGCGATTTCCGCCGCCAGTTCGATGACGCGCTCAAGGAAGCCGAGCTGGATGAGGTGAAATCGCTGGTCGATACGGCCCGCAGCCTCAATCCGGCCGAAAGCGTCAAGAAGCATCTCAACCCCATCGCCAGGGTGGGCGAGGAAATCCGCGCCGGGCTGGCCGAGAGCACGAAACCGGCCCCTGCCGCCGCAGCGGCCAAGGGTGGCGAGCCGGCTGCCCCGTCCATCCATCCCGCTGATCCGGCCAAGACCGGAGCCACCGCCCTTCCGGAAGGCATGACCAAGCCTGCCACCAAGCCGAAGGCGCCCGCCAAGGCCGCCGGCGCGGCGCCGAAGCCTGCGAAGCCCAAAGCCCCGGCAAAGGCAGCGGCCAAGGCCAAGGCCAAGAAGACGGAACCGAAGACGTGAGCAAGCCAGAGGTCGATATCGACGAATCGTCGGCACCGCTGATCGAACACCTGATCGAGCTGCGCACGCGCCTGATGTGGGCCATAGGCGGCTTTTTCGTCGCCTTCCTCGTGTGCTTCGCCTTCGCCAAGAACCTCTTCAACCTGCTCGTCCAGCCGTTCAAGTGGTCTGTCGAATGGGCGGGGCTCGATCATCGCAAGGTCGAGCTGATCTACACCGCGCCGCAGGAATTCTTCTTCACTCAGATCAAGATCGCGATGTTCGGCGGCCTCGTGATCGCCTTTCCGCTGATCGCGGCCCAGGTCTACAAATTTGTGGCGCCAGGCCTCTACCGCAACGAGCGCAGGGCCTTCCTGCCGTTCCTCGTCGCGTCGCCGATCCTGTTCCTCATTGGCGCTGCGCTCGTCTACTTCTTCTTCATGCCCATGGTCATGTGGTTCTTCCTGGCCATGGAGCAAACCGGCGGGGAGGGCGAGGTGGGCATCTCGCTCCTGCCGAAGGTGTCCGAGTATCTCGGCCTTGTCATGACGCTGATCTTCGCCTTCGGGCTGGTGTTCCAGTTGCCCGTGGTGACGACGCTTCTGGCGCGCGCAGGCCTTGCGACGTCGCAGGGGCTGAAGGAGAAGCGTAAATACGCCATCGTCGTCGCCTTCGTCGCTGCCGCCGTCCTGACGCCGCCCGATCCGGTCAGCCAGATCGGCCTCGCCCTGCCGACCATCCTGCTCTACGAGATCTCCATCATCACCGCCCGCTGGGTGGAGCGCGAGCGCGCCGCCGCGTCTTCCCAGGCTGAAGCCGAAGCCGAAAAGGCGGCAACGGAAGTGGCTGCTGCAAACGCGGCGGATGACGATCCCGGTGCGGTAGCAACCGATGACGCCGAAGCAAACGCCAGGACATCCGGCAAGGACGGCGCGGCGCCGTCCGCCTGAGCCACTGGCGTGCACCCCGTCGGGGCGTTGCGGCAGCATTGACAGGCGAATCGCGCTATGGCTCATGCCAGACATCTGACGAGGCAGCCGGTTCCGCGCTGCCCCCGGTAGCAAGACCCAAGGCTGGACCATGCTCGACATCAAGTGGATACGCGAAAACCCCGAAGCGCTGGACGCCGCGCTGGCCAAACGTGGCGCCGCGCTGCAGGCCGCCGCTTTGGTGGCGCTGGACGAGGAACGCCGCGCCGGGATCGCCAAACTCCAGACCATGCAGGAGCGCCGCAACGCCGCCTCGAAGGAAATCGGCATGGCCATGGGCCGAAAGGACATGGAGACGGCGGAAAAACTGAAGGCGGAGGTCGCCTCCCTGAAGGATGCGCTGCAGGCCGGAGAAGCTGCCGGGCGTGATCTGGAGGCGAGCCTGCGCGATGCGCTGGCCCGCGTGCCGAACATTCCGCTCGATGACGTGCCCGTTGGTCCGGACGAGAGCGCGAACGTGGAACTGCGCAAGGTCGGCCGCGTACCGAACCACGACTTCAAGCCGAAGGAACATTACGAGCTCGGCGAGGCGCTCGGCCTGATGGATTTCGAGACGGCGGCCAAACTCTCCGGTTCGCGCTTCACCGTGGTCAAGGGCGCGCTCGCCCGCCTTGAACGCGCTCTCGGCCAGTTCATGCTGGACCTGCACACCGGCGAGAACGGCTACATGGAGGTCAACCCGCCGCTGCTGGTGAGGGACGAGACCTTCTTCGGCACCGGCCAGCTTCCCAAATTCGAGGAAGACCTGTTCTTCATGCCGCATGGCAATGCCCGCCTGGGCCTGATCCCCACCGCCGAAGTACCCCTGACCAACATGGTCTCCGGCGAGATCGTGGATGAGGCGGCGCTGCCACTGCGCATGACGGCGCTCACCGCCTGCTTCCGCTCGGAAGCCGGATCGGCAGGGCGCGACACGCGCGGCATGCTGCGCCAGCACCAGTTCAACAAGGTCGAGCTGGTCTCGATCACCACCGCCGAGCAGGCGCTTGCAGAGCATGAGCGCATGACGGCCTGCGCCGAGGAAGTGTTGAAGCGACTCGGCCTGGCCTATCGCGTGGTCGTGCTGTGCACCGGCGACATGGGTTTTGGCGCGCGCAAGACCTATGACATCGAGGTCTGGCTGCCCGGACAGGATGCCTACCGGGAAATCTCCTCCTGCTCGGTCTGCGGCGATTTCCAGGGCCGCCGCATGAACGCGCGCTATCGCAAGGCCGGCGAAAAGCAGACGCAATTCGTCCATACACTGAACGGCTCGGGCATTGCGGTCGGCCGCGCGCTGATCGCGGTCATGGAGAATTACCAGAATGCCGACGGCTCGATCACCGTTCCGGAGGCGTTGCGCCCCTACATGGGCGGGCTGGAGACCATCGCTGCGGCGTGACAGCTGCGTGATCCAAAATCTCGGGAAGACGGACCAACATGCGGATTTTGCTGACAAACGACGACGGTATCCATGATGAGGGCATCGCGGTGCTGGAACGCATCGCCCGCCAGCTTTCCGATGACGTCTGGGTCGTGGCGCCGGAAAGCGACCAGTCCGGCCTGTCCCATTCGCTGACGCTTTCCCACCCGCTGCGCCTGCGCAAGCTTGATGACCGCCATTTTGCCGTGCGCGGCACGCCGACCGATTGCGTGATCATGGGTGTCAAGCACATCATGCCCGAGCCGCCGGACCTGATCCTGTCGGGCGTCAACTCCGGCACCAACATTGCCGATGACGTGACCTATTCGGGCACGGTGGCCGGGGCCATGGAAGGCACGCTGGTCGGCATTCCGTCCTTCGCGCTGAGCCAGGGCTATAATTTCGCCGACGAGGGCCGCATCGTGCCCTACCAGACGGCGGAAACCCACGCGCCGGGCCTGCTGCGCAAGCTGCTGCGGGCAAAACTGCCGCAGGGCGTGCTGCTCAACATCAACTTTCCCAATTGCCAGCCGGACGAGGTGAAGGGCGTCAGCGTCACCGCCCAGGGCAAGATCGTCTACGGCCTTGGCGTGGAAGAGCGCCGTGACGGGCGCAATTTCCCCTATTACTGGCTGCGTTTCGGCCGCAAGCAGTTCGATGCCGACGAAGGTTCCGACATTGCGGCCCTGCGGGCAGACCGCATTTCCGTCACGCCGTTGAAGCTGGACCTCACCGCCCATGAGGCGCGCCAGGCGCTGGAGCGCGTGCTCTGATGCAGGATTTGGCGCGCATCGGAGACCGGGAAGGCATGGCGTCTTTTGTCATGCGCATGCGCGCGATCGGTATTGACGACAAGCGGTTGTTTTCCGCCATGGAAATGACGCCGCGCCGCGCCTTCGTGCCGGCCGAATTCCAGTCCGCCGTCTGGTCGGCGCGCACCGTTCCGATTGCCTGTGGCGAGACGCTGGAAGGCATCGACCTGCAGGGCCGTGTACTGGCGGCGCTGGAACCGGCAGACGGTCAGCGCGTGCTGGAGATCGGCACGGGTTCCGGCTATTCGGCTGCCGTGCTGGCACGTCTGGCTGGCCGTGTCACGTCCGTCGAGCGCTTCCGCACGCTGGTCACCGACGCGCAGGAGCGCCTGCGCACACTCGGCCTTGTCAATGTCGTGCTGAAGCATGGTGATGCCGAGCGCGCCGTGGAAGGCGAGGGGCCCTATGACCGCATCCTGGTCTGGGCAGCCTTTGACGCGCTTCCCCGCAATTTCACTGACTTGCTGTCCTCCGGCGGTGTGATGGTCTGCGCCATCGGCCCTGCGGAGGAGCCGCAGCAACTGGTCAAGCTGACCAAGATCGGCAGCCGGTTCGAGCGCGAAGACCTGGGCAAGGTACGCTTCCAGCCGTTGGCGCGCGGTGTTGCAGCAAGGCTCTGAGAATTTTCCGCCGGTACACCGGTCCCGCCTGCACCCCTTAACCGCGCGGTAAGATTAACGCGCTTTAATCATGGTGCTGTATGTACCGGGTTAGTGGCGGGTAAGTGTCATGTCGATGAAAATTTCAAGCAATTTTGCCAGGCATCTCGCGAGAGGTGCGGCCATTGCCCTGGTCGGCGGCATGGCGGCGGGATGCAGCTCCGACGCATCGCGCTTCACCGACAGCTTCTTCACCAATTCCGTTCCGCAGCGCCAGGCGGTCGCGCCTGAGAGCCAGCCCTATCCGGGTGATCTCGACACGACGGCGACCGGATCGGTGTCGCGCTCCGGCGCCGACGTCATTCCCGGTGGCCGTGTGACGCCCAAGGCTTCGCTCAGCGATGTGTCCCGGTCCTATCCGGCAACTCCGCAGCAGGCCTATCCGGTTGATCGCAATACCTATCCGGCAGCGCCGGCGCGTCAGGCCCTGCAGCCGGTTGATGTTGCACCGGCGCCGGCGGCCGTGCAGCGCTCGGCGCTGCCCGCAGCACCCGCCAATGTGGATCGCATGGCAACTGGCGCCGTGTCGCGTCAGGCTGCGCCGGTTGGTGCGCCCAAGCCGTCCTACACGCATCCGGCGTTGCGCCCGGTCTCCTCGGTTCCCGCAGCAGCGCCCTCGGTTGCACCTGTGGCAAAGGCCGACGACACGTCCGAAAGGGGCGGCTGGACGGCGACCGGCGGCACGGCGATCACGTTGAAGGAGGGCGAGACGGTCTACAACCTGTCCAAGCGCTTCGGGGTTCCGGCCAAGGAAATCATGCGCGTCAACGGCATCGCGGACGCCTCGAAAGTGTCCGCCGGGCAGAGGGTCATCATCCCGACCTATGTCTACTCGTCGAAGGCGCCGGTCTCCATGCCGGACAGCAATCCGAACACCATGGCGGCAAAGTCCTCCCGCGGCACGAAATATGACGCTGGCAAGCAGGTGCCGGCGCCGGTTCCCGCCGATCGCAAGGATGTGGCCGTTCTCCCCACGGTTCCCCAGGCGCGCAACCGCTCCGGCTCGGTGCCGCTGCCACAGGCTTCCAACAGCTCCAATGCGGCAAAGGCTGCTGCGCCGTCCGGAGCCTACACGGTGGTTTCCGGTGATAGCCTCTACGCCATTGCCAAGCGCAACGGCGTGACGGTCGACGCGCTCAAGACGGCCAACGGCCTGAAGGACGGAAACCTGAAGATCGGCCAGCGGCTGACCATCCCGTCCGCTTCCGCCAAGCCCGTTGCCACGGCGTCCGCCAAGTCCAATCCGGGTGTGGACCCGATCATCACCGGTACCCCGGGCCCGGCCAGGACGTCCTCCAACCTGCCGACCTACACGCCGCCCGTCCGCAAGGACGAGAAGGTGATCCGGGAAGCCGAAAAGGTCGCGGCCGTCGCGCCCGATGCGACCGGCATCTCGAAGATGCGCTGGCCGGTGCGCGGCCGCGTGGTCGCGGGATACGGAGCCAACGTGAACGGCAAGGCCAATGACGGCATCGATATTGCGGTTCCCGCCGGAACGCCCGTCAAGGCTGCCGAGAACGGCGTCGTGATCTATGCGGGCGATGGCCTGAAGGAATTCGGCAACACCGTCCTGCTTCGCCACGAGAACGGCCTCGTCAGCGTCTACGGCCACAACTCCGAACTGTCGGTGAAGCGCGGCGACAAGGTGCGCCGGGGCGACCAGATCGCCAAGGCCGGCAATTCCGGCTCCGCCGACATGCCGAAGCTGCATTTCGAGATCCGCAAGGATTCCTCGCCCGTCAACCCGGCATCCTACCTGGAGTAACATCCGGCCGCCTTTGCGGCGGTCTGGACCTCCAGTCGAACAGCCGCATGCCGCAATGCCCCGTCTCCCAGGAGGCGGGGCATTGTCGTTTCAGCGTTGGGGGCAGGGCGGCAGGCCCGGCGTTCAGCCGTCGAGCACCTTGCCGAGACGGCCGGCAAGATCCTGGATGAACTGCCAGGCAACGCGGCCCGAACGGCTGCCGCGCGTCGTCGCCCATTCCAGCGCATCGGCGCGCAGGGCTTCGGCATCCGTTTCCAGCCCGTAATGGGCGGCATAGCCGCGCACCATCTCCAGATACTCGTCCTGCGAACACTTGTGGAAGCCGAGCCAGAGGCCAAAGCGGTCCGACAGGGACACTTTTTCCTCCACCGCTTCGGCTGGATTGATGGCCGTGGAGCGCTCGTTTTCGATCATGTCGCGTGGCAGCAGGTGGCGGCGGTTCGACGTGGCATAGAAGATGATGTTGCCCGGACGGCCCTCCACGCCACCATCCAGTGCGGCCTTCAGCGACTTGTAGGACGTGTCATCATGGTCGAACGACAGGTCGTCGCAAAAAAGGATGAACCGCGCATTCGCCGCACTCAGCACTGTCATCAGCCGGGGAAGGGTGTCGATGTCCTCGCGATGAATTTCCACCAGCTTCAGCCGCGCATCGGGAGCCGCGGCGGCAACCGCCGCATGGGCCGCCTTGACGAGTGAGGATTTGCCCATCCCGCGCGCGCCCCACAGCAGCACGTTGTTGGCCGGCAGGCCGCGCGCGAAACGCTCCGTGTTTTCCCGCAGGATGTCGCGCACCCGGTCCACCGCCCTGATCAGCGAAAGATCGACGCGGTTGACCCGGTGCACCGGCTTCAGCGCGCCGGTTTCCGGATGCCAGACGAAGCACTCGGCCGCCTCGATGTCGCTGGCTCCGGCTGCCGGTGGCGCGAGCGCCTCCACGGCGGCAATCAGGCGGTCGAGCTTGGCGAGGATGTCGTCGGGCAGGCTGGCATTCATGGCATTTTCCTTCTGTAGCGCTGCTGTAACACGACACGATGCCGCGCAAAAGCTTGGGCCCCGCCGCCTGCGCCTGTTGCAAAGGCAGGGTTTGCCACTATATTCCGCGCGAGTTTTCAAGGGCGGAGTCGGCTTCAAGCCGCCGCCCGCCAATCAGGAGTTTGCCCATGTTCGTCACCCCGGCCTTCGCCCAGACCGCAACCCCCGCCGCCGGGCCCGACATGCTGATGAGCATCCTGCCCTTCGTGCTGATCTTCGTGATCATGTACTTCCTGATCATCCGCCCGCAGCGTGCCCAGGCGAAGAAGCGCGACGAAATGCTGTCCAACATCCGCCGCGGTGATACGGTGGTGACCGCCGGCGGCGTGATCGGCAAGGTCAACAAGGTTGACGAGACCGAACTCGACGTCGAAATCGCGCAGGGCGTCAAGGTGCGCGTGCTGCGCTCCATGGTTGCCGATGTGCGCGTGAAGGGTGAGCCGGTCGCCAACCAGAACGACAAGTAAGGCGCCACTGCCCGCGCCCGCATGTGAAAGCCGGAAACGGATAAAAGAATGCTCTATTTCTCCCGTTGGAAAACGATCCTGATCTGGCTTTCGGTGCTTGCGGGCCTTCTGTTCGCCGCTCCGAACTTCTTCTCGAAGGAAACGGTCACTTCCTGGCCCGACTGGGCGCCGCATTCCCAGATGCCGCTTGGCCTCGACTTGCAGGGCGGTTCACACATCCTGCTCAAGATCGAGCAGGCCGACATCCTGAAGGACCGCCTGGAAACGACGCGGGACGAAATCCGCCGCCTGCTGCGCGAGGAAAGCATCGGCTATACCGGGCTCACCGGGGCCGGCCGCACCGTGCAGGTGCGCATCCGCGACGAGAAGCAGGTCGCGCTTGCCAAGGAGACGCTGAAGGAACTCGTGGCGCCGCTGTCGGCCGGACTTCTGTCCGGCGGCACGGTGCGCGAACTGGAACTCGAAGAGCCGGAACCCGGCCTGCTGCGCTACACGCTGACCGACGAGGGGCTTGAATACCGCACGTCCTCCGCGCTCGGACAATCCATTGAGGTCGTCAGCCGACGCGTCAACGAACTCGGCACCACCGAGCCCGTGATCCAGCGCCAGGGCAATGACCGCATTCTCGTGCAGGTGCCCGGCCTCGATGATCCCCAGCGCCTGAAGGACATCCTCGGCCAGACTGCCAAGCTGACCTTCCAGATGGTCGACCAGTCCATGCCGGTGCAGGAAGCCCTTCAGGGCCGTCCCCCGGCCGGAACCTCCATCAAGTATTCCACCGATGACCCGCCGGTTCCCTACCTGATCGAGGACCGCGTGATCGTCTCGGGCGAAAACCTCACGGATGCGCAGCCGACCTTTGACCAGCGCACCTCCGAAGCCGTCGTTTCCTTCCGCTTTGATACCAAGGGTGCCACGCGCTTCGGACAGGCCACGCAGCAGAATGTGGGGCGTCTCTTCGCCATCATTCTCGATGACAAGGTGGTGTCCGCACCCCGCATCAACGAGCCGATCCTCGGCGGTTCGGGCCAGATTTCGGGCAGCTTCACCGCTCAGTCCGCCAATGACCTTGCCGTGCTGCTGCGTGCCGGTGCGCTGCCGGCCACGCTCACCATCATCGAGGAACGCACTGTCGGTCCGGGCCTCGGGCAGGATTCGGTCAATGCGGGTCTTCTTGCCGGCGCCATTGGCGCGGTCTTCGTGCTGGTCTTCATGGTGGCCGCCTACGGGTTGCTCGGCGTGATCGCCAACGTCGCCCTCATCGCCAACGTGGCGATGATCGTGGCGCTCCTCTCCGTGCTCGGCGCGACGCTGACGCTGCCCGGCATTGCCGGCATCGTGCTGACCGTCGGCATGGCCGTGGACTCCAACGTGCTGATCTACGAGCGCATCCGCGAGGAACGCCGGGCGGGGCGCTCGGTGATCCAGGCCATCGACACCGGCTTCCAGCGCGCGCTCGCGACGATCATCGACGCCAACGTCACCACGCTGATCGCGGCCATCATCCTGTTCTACCTCGGTTCCGGCCCGGTGCGCGGCTTTGCCGTGACACTCGCCATCGGTATCGCCACCACGGTGTTCACCGCCTTCACCTTCACGCGCTGGATGGTCGCCGAATATGTGCGCCGCCGCCGCCCGAAGGAGCTGCCCGGCGCTCTGCTGACGCTTGTTCCGTCCGGAACGAGGGTTCCGTTCATGACGATGCGGCGCATCACCTTCACCCTGTCAGCGCTGGCGGCCGTGGCCTCGCTCGCGCTGTTCATGACCGTGAACATGAACTACGGCATTGATTTCAAGGGCGGCTCGCTGATCGAAATCCGCGCCAGGAACGGCGCTGCCGATGTTGCCGACATTCGCTCCCGTCTCGGCGAACTCAATCTCGGCGACGTTCAGGTGCAGCAGTTCGGCGATGCCGCCGAGGTGCTGATCCGCGTGGAAAGCCAGAGTGCGGGCGAAAACGCCGAGCAAAGCGTCATTTCCAAGGTGCGTGGAGAGCTTGAGGATGCCTATGACTTCCGCCGTGTGGAAGTGGTCGGGCCGACCGTTTCCGGCGAGCTGGCGCGGGCTGGGACCATCGCGGTGCTCGCCTCGCTGATGGCCATTCTTGTCTATATCTGGGTGCGCTTCGAGTGGCAGTTCGCCGTCGGTGCCGTCATGGCGACCATGCACGATGTCATCATGACGATCGGCTTCTTCGTCATTACCGGCATCGAGTTCAACCTGTCATCCATCGCCGCGATCCTCACCATTGTCGGCTACTCGCTCAACGACACGGTGGTCGTCTATGACCGTGTGCGTGAAAACCTGCGCAGGTTCCGCAAGATGCGGCTGACCGAGCTGCTCGACATGAGCATGAATGACACGCTGGCGCGTACGACCATGACGTCGCTGACCACGCTGCTGGCGCTGTTTGCGCTCTTCATCTTTGGCGGCGAGGTCATCCAGTCTTTCACGGCCGCCATGATCTTCGGCGTCATCATCGGCACCTATTCGTCGATCTTCGTTGCCGCGCCTCTGCTCATCCTCTTCAACCTGCGCTCCAGCAAGGCCATGACGGAGCCGGGCGAGTCCGGCGGCGAACCGGCAGGTCCGGCGAAGGCCTGAGTGATGGAACCGCGCGGCATCGAGATCAGGGAAGCCCATTATCCCGGCCGCGCACCCATCGACGCCTTTGGCAACGGCGGCTTCCGCTTCGCCGACATGTCGCATCGCGGCTCGCTGATGTGCCTGCCATCGGGCATCTACGGCTGGGGACCCTCCGATCCCGCCAACATCACCGTGGACGATCTGGCCAAGCTCTTCGAGGAGGCGGGCGGCGTGCAGGTCTTGCTGGCAGGTCTGGGTCCGGATTTCGCCCGCCTGCCGAAGGATGTGACGCTGCGGCTGCGCGAGGCAGGCATCGTGACCGAGCCGATGAGTACGCCGTCTGCCGTGCGCACCTACAATGTCCTCGTCGCCGAGGACCGGGCGGTCGCCGCGATCCTGCTTGCCGTATGATGACGCAGCCCGGCCGCGCCGATTCTCTGGTCCTGCTGAAACAGGGCGATTCCGACCGCTATCTCGCCACGCTTTATGCGCCTGAAGCCAAGCGTCATGATCTGGCGGCGCTCTATGCGTTCAATCTGGAGATTGCGCGAATCCGCGACCTGATCCGCGAGCCGCTGCCGGGAGAAATCCGCCTGCAATGGTGGCGCGACGCGCTGGACGGCAGCGAACCGGGCGCCGCGGCAGATCTTCCGGCTGCTGCCGCGATGGCCCGCCTGATTGCCGCCCATGACCTGCCGCGCGCGATGCTGGAAAACTATTTCGAGGCGCGCATCTTCGATCTGTATGACGATCCCATGCCCTCGATGAACGATCTGGAAGGTTGGTGCGGCGAGACGGCGGGCACGATCCTGCAATTTGCGGCCATGATCCTGGACCGCGATGCCGCCATGGCTGCAGGAGGCGAGGCAGCCGGGCATGCCGCCTGCGCGCAGGCCATCACCGGACTTGTCCGTTTGCTGCCGCTGCACCGCGCGCGCGGCCAATGTTACGTTCCTGCAGAAATGCTGGCTGCCTGCGGGCTGACGCGGGACGAGTATCTGACAGGGCCTGCGACGGACAAGGGGAAGGCCCTTGTTGACGCCCTGGTCGAAGCGGCGCGCCAGCACTACGCCCGCTTCATCGGCGCTGCGCAATCCCTGCCGCAGGTTTTGCTCCCGGCCTACCTGCCGCTCGCGCCGGTTCCGCACTATCTGAACCAGGCCGCAAAGGCGGGTGCGGGAGCGCTGTCGGCAACCGCCGCGACGGGCCCGTTGCGCCAGAACTGGCTGTTCTTACGCAGCGCGATGCGCGGCTTCCCCAAGGTCACGAATTGACCGGCAAAAAGGCCGTGCCTATCGTTGGCGGGCGCCGGGAGGAGACCGGCAGGGGAAACCGATGGAACTGCCACTCCTTGTTGCCATCATTGTTGCTGGTGTGTCGCTCGTGGTGCTGGTCCTGCATGTGACGGGGGCGAGCGGATCGCGAACCCTGCGCGACGCTTCCGACGTGATGGATGCACTGCTGACCGACTACCCGGACGCGATGGACGGCCATGTGCTGCTGTCGGAGGACGGCTCGGCCGGGTTTGTCCTGCTCGACGGACGCCAGACCGGCATCGTCCGCGTGACCGGGCGCCACCTTGCCACACGCCTTGTCAGGCTGCCGGAGATCGCCTCGGTGACACGGGAGGGCAAGAACGTGACGTTGAAGTTCCGTGAGCTCGGCTGGAGCCGTCTGGACGTCACCATGCGCGACACCGCCGATGCGGAACGCCTGCGCGCCCATGCCGATCCCTCCGGAGCGGCCTTTGCGGCACACGAGAACGGGAGATCATGATGGATGCCTACCAGTTCCCGAAGGTAACGGAGCTCGCAATACCGTTTTTTGTGCTCGCCATGCTGGTCGAGATCTTTCTCGTCCAGACCAGGCGGGCCAAGGGCAGCTTCAACACCGCCGACACGCTGACCAGCCTGGCCATGGGGGTTGGCAATGTCGTCGCCGGCATCTTGCTCGGCTTCATTTCCTTCACCGTTCTGATGTGGGTTTGGCAATATCGTGTGGCGGACCTCGGCCTGCATTGGTGGGTGTTCCTCACGGCCTTCCTGATCGATGACTTGCGCTATTACTGGTACCACCGGCTGGCGCACCGGGTGCGCTGGGTCTGGGCAGAACACGTGAACCACCATTCCAGCCAGCACTACAATCTCTCCACGGCGCTCCGCCAAAGCTGGACCGGCCATCTGACCGGCATGGTGATCCTGCAGGCGCCGCTGGTGCTGCTGGGTTTCCACCCGGCGCTGATCGCCTTCGTCTACGGTTTCAACCTGCTCTGGCAGTTCTGGATTCACACCGAGACGATCGGCAGGATGTGGCGGCCCGTGGAACTGGTGATGAACACTCCGTCGCATCATCGTGTCCACCACGCCACCAATCCGCGTTATCTAGATGCCAACTATGCCGGGACGCTCATCATCTGGGACCGGCTCTTCGGCACCTTCGTGGAGGAATTGGCCGCAGACCCGCCGCGCTACGGCATCGTGAAAAACCTTGCCACCAACAATCCGGTGCGCGTTGCCTTTCATGAGTGGGTGGCGATGTTCCGCGATGCCATCGGCACGAAAGGTCTGACGCCACGCCAGCGCCTCGGCTACCTGTTCATGCCGCCCGGCTGGAGCCATGATGGTTCGAGACAGGGTTCCGACGCCATCAAGGCCGACTACGTCCGGCGCAATCCGTCACAGGCCGGAATGCCCGGCCTGCCGGACCTCGACCACAGCCAGCCGCGCAAGGACCTGCAACCGGCCGAATGAGCGTCCGTCACGCCATGTCCTTGAACAGGGCGGCGCGCTTCTGCGCCCGCGCACCAAGCGCTTCCATCAGGTCTTCGCCGCGCAGCATGCCGCCGTTCCACGTGGCGATATAATCCAGCCCGTCGGCAACCGGGTGATCGCGCGCGTAGGCGAGGTTGCGCTTGATTCCGGCCATGGCGAGCGGCGAACGCGCGGCGATCTGCTCAGCCATGACGAGCGCGGCGGCAATCATGGTCTCCCGGCTTTCGTGGACGGCGGAAATGAGGCCAAAGGCCTTGGCTTCAGCAGCGTCGAAGCGCCGTCCCGTATAGGCCAGTTCGGCGGCAATGGCGGGCGCAATCAGCTTCGGCAGGCGCTGCAGAGTGCCGACATCGGCCGCCATGCCGATGTTGATTTCTTCTATGGAAAAGAAGGCATCCACGCTGGCAATCCGTATGTCGCAGGCCGTGATCATGTCGATCGCCCCGCCAATGCAGGCGCCGTGGATGGCCGCGATGACCGGGAAGCGCACCTTTTCCAGCGACGAGAGCGACGCTTGCAGCCGCAACACAAGTTCGCGCAGCTTGTAGGCTGCGCGGCCCGGTTCCTCCGAAAAGATCGCGGCGATCCCGTTGAAGGCGGCGAGATCCATGCCGCCGGAAAAATGCCTGCCTTCGCCGGAAATCACGCAGGCCCGCACGCTGGTATCGCCATCAAGGGAAGCCATCACCGCCGGCAGCCCGTCCCAGAAATCCGGGTCCATGGCATTGGCGCTGGCCGGCCGGTTCATCGCCACATGGGCGACCGGTCCATGCCGCTCGATCCTGAAGAAATCCGTACCAGCCATTTGAACCTCCCGCCAATGTCGGGGGAGTGTGGTCAGTGCGCGGTGATGTGTAAAGCCTTCAGTCCCTTCCGGAAGGTCAGTTTGGCTTGTCAGGCAGCTTCATGTCGGGTGCGGGTTCGGCGCGCACGTCACTGATCACCTCTGCCGATCCGGTGGTGTGGTTGAGATCGCGCCAGACGAAGCCGTTTTCCGGATCAACCCAATACTCGGTGTGCACCTTGTCACCGGTATTGTAGATGACGTGATCGGCCTTGTAGTGGTTGACCGTCTTGCCCTCGAACTCGACGCCATAGTCGCAGGTGATGTTGGTGGCCTTTTCCGCCTGGCTGCGCAGTCCGGCCATCGCGGCATCCATAACTTCCTTGGAATTGGGATTGACCAGATTCCATGTCTTGCCCTTGTCGGGTGACCAGTAGGTCTCGCCGGTCGAAAAGGACAGGCTGACCGGGTTCTTGTCGCCATCGTAATAGACCGAGCCGCCACGGCTCTGGAACGAGTAGCCCCGCTGTTCCGCCCCGTTGATGATGGTTTGCACCGTGCCGAAGCGGTTGAGTACCTTGTCAGGCTTGTTTTCCATCAGCGGAAACAGCAGCGCGCGGACGCTCTTCTCACACTCCGCCTGGTCTGCCAGGGCGGCGGGAGCAAAAAGCGGAACAACAACAAGGGCAAAGGTCAGGGCGTATCGCATCGGGCACTCCTCCGGTCAGGCATGTTTCCCGCGCACAATGGGGGCTTCCACCGCATGTGTCACACCCCAAATGGGGTAAGTCTCACTCGGCAGCCTGTGCCTGCGGGAGGCCGAGCCATGCGCGGCAGTCCGCCAGCGCGCGCGCGGTGACCGCGTGCTTCTTGGCAACCGCCTTTTCCTTGCCGCGGAAACGCTTCTGGCCTTCCGGCTTCTTCAGCGCACCGGCCTCCAGCGGCGGGAACAGGCCGAAATTGATGTTCATCGGCTGGAACGACCGTTTGCCCGGCTCGTCATCAGATACCAGGTGTCCACCGGTGATATGGCCAAGCAGCGAGCCGAAGGCAGTCGTCACGGGAGGCAGGGACAGGGCCTCGCCCCTCTGTGCGGCAGCGGCAAACCGGCCGGCCAGCAGGCCGACAGCTGCCGATTCCACATAGCCCTCGCAGCCGGTGATCTGGCCGGCAAAGCGTAGCCCGTTCCGGCCTTTCAGCTGCAGCGTCGGATCGAGCAGCACCGGCGAGTTGATGTAGGTATTGCGGTGCAGTCCGCCCAGCCGCGCGAACTGGGCGTCCTCAAGGCCGGGGATCATGCGGAAGATGCGCACCTGCTCGGCATATTTCAGTTTCGTCTGGAAGCCGACCATGTTGTAGAGCGTGCCGAGTGCGTTGTCCTGACGGAGCTGCACCACGGCGTAGGGCTTCTGGTCGGGCTTGTGCGCATTGGTCAGCCCCATCGGCTTCATCGGCCCATGCCGCAGCGTCTCGCGTCCGCGCTCGGCCATCACCTCGATCGGCAGGCAGCCGTCGAAATAGGGCGTGCCTTCCCATTCGCGGAATTCGGTCTTGTCACCCTCCAGCACCGCATCGATGAAGGCGCTGTACTGCGCCTCGTCCATGGGCAAGTTGATGTAATCCTTGCCGGTTCCGCCCGGCCCCACCTTGTCGTAACGCGATTGGAACCAGGCCACGTCAAAGTCGATCGATTCGAAGTGGACGATGGGTGCGATGGCATCAAAGAAGGAGAGCGAGGTTTCGCCGGTGCGCGCCGCAATCGCCTCGGCCAGTGCGGACGAGGTGAGGGGGCCGGTCGAGATGATCACCTGGTCCCAGTCCTCCGGCGGCAGGCCGGTTACTTCTTCGCGGATGATGGTCACATTGGGATGGGCCGTGAGACGTGCCGTCACCGCGTCGGAAAAGCCGTCACGGTCGACGGCAAGCGCGCTTCCCGCCGGCACCTGGTTGGCATCGCCACAGGCCATGATGAGCGAATTCGCAAGCCGCATTTCCGCATGCAGCAGGCCGACTGCGTTGGATTGCGCATCATCGGATCGGAACGAGTTGGAGCAGACCAGTTCCGCCAGCCCGTCGGTCTTGTGGGCATCGGTGCCGCGCACGCCGCGCATTTCGTGCAGGATCACGGGAACGCCGGCTTCCGCCACCTGCCAGGCCGCTTCCGATCCCGCCAGACCGCCGCCGATGATGTGTACCGGTTTCATGTGCTGATCCCTGTTCCGTTTCGCCATCTCATAGGCGGGAACGCGCTGCGCTTCAATCGCCTGCAGCCGAACCGTGACCTGCGGCCAGGGCGCCTTGCGGCCCGCACCGGTTTCACCTTACCATGACCCCATGAGAAAATTGCTGACCGTATCATCCGCCCTCGCGGTGCTTTGCGCCGTGCTGCCCGTTTCGCAAGTCGGGGCGAAAGACCTTCCCGTCTGTCACGGCTATGGCTGCACCTTCAGCAAGCCCCTGCCGCTCACCGCAGCCGATGAAGAGAAGTTGGCCGCTATCATGGCGCCGGGGGCGGCAAGTCCGGAAGCCGAGCGCACGGCACTGGCATCGGCGATCGCCTATCTGGAGACCCGCTCGGTCGCCGTTCTGGGCGTGCGCGATTTTGCCAAGGCGGCGCTGACGGGGGCAGGCCGGGCCGGCCAGATGGATTGCATCGACGAATCCACCAATTCGACGACCTTCCTGCGTCATCTGGAGGCCAAGAACCTCCTGCGGCACCATTCCGTCGAGAAGCCGACTTCGCGCGGCATCATGATCGACGGACGCTATCCGCATTGGACGGCAGTGCTGAAGGCAGCAGACGGCGGCAAATGGGCTGTGGACAGCTGGTATGAGCCCGGCGGCGGCAAGCCCGATGTGATGCCCCTGGGCGAGTGGCGCAAGCGCGGCGTCGGCGGCCAGCGCTAGGCACGGTTGCTGTTTCATGTGCCTGGCAAGACCTTGGGGCCGGGCCCGGCGGACGATAGCAACTGCCGGAATCAAAACACCCGCCGGGGGAGGAGATCCGGCGGGTGCCTTGGATGCAGGTTCATGATTGGGAGGAGGATGATCATGAACCCCTATCCGCCAAGGCTGGGAGGAGGAGTGCCCCGGCGAAATCAGTGTCTGGCGCGTCAGCGCGCCTGGCGTGCGATGAAGGGAATCTCGCTACGCGAAATGCCGAGGTCCTGAAGCTCACGATTGGTCAGGCGGCTCAGCTCGTTGACCGTTTCGCGAGTGCGGCGCCATTCCCTGTAATTGCGAATAAGGCCCATCTCTGTCTTCCTTCGGTTCGGGTCTGTTTTGACCGATGAGACAAATTTAGGCGCGCCACCGGCCGGTTTAAAGTTGTCTTTTTTGCATGGCAGCATTGCAAATGCTGCATTGCACAATAAACAAGGCCTTGAAAACGCTGCGTAAGCTGGAGGATCCATGCTTTGTAGCGGCATCAAATGTGGCCACAAGACGGCAGGTGGGGTGGGTGATGGCCTGACCGGCCGATTCGTTTTGCGCAGGCTTTTGGTCACGGGCACCAAAAAATGCCTTGTTCCCGGGCATTTTCCCTTTGAAGCGCCCTGACGCAATGATATAGGAACCGCGCTTCCGACTGGTGGTTCCACCGGTCTGTGCGGGCATGGTGAAATTGGTAGACACGCCAGATTTAGGTTCTGGTGCCGTGAGGCGTGGGGGTTCAAGTCCCTCTGCCCGCACCAGGCAAGCCGGCAAGGCGAGCGAACTCCGGGCGGCAGGCGGCCGATGGCCTTCCTGTTGCCGATCGAATGCAAAACAAAGGTTTTATGATGCAGGTTACCGAAACGCTCAATGAAGGGCTCAAGCGCGAAATCAAGGTGGTGGTTCCGGCTGCCGACATGGAATCGCGGCTGAAGGATCGCCTGGCCGATGCCAGCTCGAAGGCACGCATCAACGGCTTCCGCCCCGGCAAGGTGCCTGCCGCCCATCTGCGCAAGATGTACGGCAAGTCGATGATGGCCGAGATCGTCAACGAGATCTTGAGCGAATCCTCCCGCTCGATCCTTGCCGAGCGCGGCGAGAAGGCTGCCATGCAGCCCGAGATCGACATGACCGAGGATGAGGCCGAGGCCAACAAGATCCTTGAGGGCGGCGCCGATTTTGAATTCTCCATCGCCTATGAGGTCATCCCGTCTTTTGAGATTCAGGATGTCTCCTCCATCGCGGTCACCCGTCAGGTCGTCCAGATCGCGGATGAGGAAGTGGAAGAACAGGTCCGCCAGATCGCCGATTCCGCGCGCTCCTACGAGACAAAGAAGGGCAAGGCCGCCAAGGGCGACCGCGTCACGATCGACTATGTCGGCAAGCTCGACGGCGTGGCCTTTGACGGCGGCACCGACAGCGACGCCAACCTGGTGCTCGGCTCCAACCGCTTCATCCCCGGTTTCGAGGAGCAGCTTGAAGGCGTCAAGGCGGGCGACGTGAAGACCATCACCGTCACCTTCCCGGCAGAATACCAGGCCGCCCATCTGGCCGGCAAGGACGCGACCTTTGACATCACCGTCAAGGACGTGGCCGCACCCGGCGAACTGGAGATCAACGACGAGCTCGCCCAGAAGCTCGGCCTGGAAAGTGCAGACCGCCTGCGCCAGATCGTCCGCGAGCAGATCGAGGGCCAGTTTGGCAATGCCACCCGCCAGAAGGTGAAACGCCAGATTCTCGACGCGCTCGACGAGACCTACAAGTTCGAGGCTCCCTCCAAGCTGGTCGAGGCCGAGTTCCGCAACATCTGGCACACCGTTTCCGCTGACCTGGAGCGCGCCGGCAAGACCTTCGCCGACGAGGACACCACGGAAGAGGAAGCCCGCGAGGAATACCAGAAGCTCGCTGAGCGCCGCGTGCGCCTCGGTCTCGTCCTGTCCCAGATCGGCGAAACTGCCGGTGTCTCGGTCGGCGAAGAGGAAATCCAGCGCGCCGTTTACGAGCAGATCCGCCAGTTCCCCGGTCAGGAGCAGCAGATCTATGATTACTTCCGCAACAATCCGGAAGCCATCAACGCCATCCGCGCGCCGCTCTTCGAAGAGAAGGTGGTCGATCACCTGCTGACGCAGATCAGCGTCACCGACCAGCCGGTTTCCAAGGAAGAGCTGCTGGCCGACGACGAGGACGAGGGCGACAAGGCAGCCAAGAAGGCTCCCGCCAAGAAGAAGGCCGCCCCGAAGAAAAAGAAGGCCGACGAAGCCGAGTGACCGTCGGTCCCTTCAACTGAACGGCAAAGGCCGCGCCCCGGGCGCGGCCTTCTGCTTTTCAGCGTTGTCCGCTCAGAACAGTTGCAGCGCCTTGAGGCTGGCGTGTCCGTCCCGGCCGATGATGATGTGATCGTGCACCACCACGCCGAGCGGGCCTGAGGCATCCGCAATGGTGCGGGTCATCTCGATATCGGCGCGCGATGGGGTCGGGTCCCCGGACGGATGGTTGTGCACCAGGATGATGGCCGTCGCGCCGAGTTCCAGTGCCCTGTGGATCACCTCGCGCGTATAGACAGGTGTGTGGTCCACCGTGCCCTTCTGCTGCACCTCGTCGGCGATCAGCACATTCTTCTTGTCAAGGAACAGGATGCGAAACTGCTCTCGCTGCTCGCGCGCCATGGCCGCATGGCAGTAGTCCAGCACCTTCGACCACGCATCGAGCACATTCTTTTTCCTAATGTCGCTCTTGAGCGACCGCCGGATCGCCGCGCCGATGATCCGCAGATCCGTTGCCGTACTCTCTCCGATCCCGCTGACCTCCGTCAGCAGATGCAGGGGTGCGGAGAAAATGTTGGCAAGAGTGCCAAATCGCTCGATCAGCGCCTTGGCGACCGGTTTCGTGTCACGCCGGGGCAACAGCCGGAAGAGCACAAGTTCCAGCACCTCATAGTCGGCCAAGGCCGTATCGCCAGTTTCAATGAATTTTGCGCGCAGCCGGTCCCGATGGCCGGAATAATGCGGCACCGGCTTGCCGGTCACCTGAAGCGCCGGTTTCGGTTCCGCATTGCTGTCTGGAAACAGGGAAGCCTCGGCAAAGAACCCGCGCTCGTCGCCCTCGTCAGTCATGGTCTCGTCCGCCCGTGCAGCCGTCAGGGAAGGACAGCGGCACCGAACCCCACGCTGCAGAGACTAGCGCATGCCAGTGGGCTGCGGAAGGGCAAGCGGAACGTAATGAACCGTCGCGCGGATCAGGCGGCTGCGGGCAGGCCGGGCCGGTCAAGGCCTGCGGGCGACAGGGTGAAGATCTCGCAGCCGTCAGCCGTCACGCCCACCGTATGTTCATACTGGGCGGAAAGCGAACGGTCCCGCGTGACGGCGGTCCAGCCGTCGGAAAGCACCTTCACATGCGGCCGGCCGAGATTGATCATCGGCTCGATGGTGAAGATCATCCCCTCGCGCAGCTCCACGCCCTCGCGCGCGCTGCCATAGTGGAGAATGTTGGGCGCATCATGGAAAAGCCTGCCAACGCCGTGGCCGCAGAAATCACGCACCACCGAGCAGCGCTCGGCTTCCGCATGGGCCTGGATGGCGGCACCGATGGCGCCGGTACGCGCGCCGGGCTTTACCGCCGCAATGCCGCGCATCAGGCATTCATGCGTCACTTCCATCAGCCTCTCGGCCGCGCGCTTCACCTGTCCGACCGGATACATGCGGCTGGAATCGCCATGCCAGCCATCCAGGATATAGGTGACGTCGATGTTGACGATATCGCCCTCGCGCAGCGGCTTGGCATTGGGAATGCCATGGCAGACCACATGGTTGAGCGAGGTGCAGACCGAGCGGGTGTAACCGCGATAGTTCAGCGTCGCGGGCAGGGCGCCGTGATCCATGCCGAACTCGAAGACGAAGCGGTCAATCGCATCGGTGTCGACGCCGGGTTGAACCATCGGCACCAGCGCGTCGAGGCAGCGGGCGGTCAGCTGGCATGCCTTGCGCATGCCCTCGAAGGCTTCCGGCCCGTGCAGCCGGATCTGGCCGGTGTTGCGAAGCGGCGCGGCGCTGGCATCGATGTAGTTGACCATGGTGGCGGTTCCGGTTGTTCCGTGAGGCTTGCCGTTCAAATGGCACCGATTGCCCCGCCAATCAAGCAGTGCGCCGGTTTTGCTCAGGCCGGGACGTGTGCGGGCAGGATCGGCAACATGCGCGTCGCGGCTATGCCGCGGGTGGTGATGGTGCAGCCGAGCGCGAAGGCCTCCACGCCTGCCTGCGACGCACGGGCGAAAGCGGCGGCATAGGCGGGATCGAGGTCGCCGCACAGGCGGAATCTGTCGCAGTCGCCGCGCTGGACCAGATAGACCATGATCGCGCGGTGGCCCTCCGCCGCCATGGCGGCCAGTTCGTCAAGGTGCTTCACCCCGCGTGCGGTCACAGTGTCGGGAAATTCCGCCAGTCCGCCCCGGCGCATCAAGTGAACGTTCTTGACCTCCACATAGGCGCGCCCGCGCTCCGCGTCCTCCAGCAGGATGTCGATGCGCGAATTGGTGCCGTAGCGCTGCTCGCGCTTCAGCTGCGCATAGGCGTCGAGCCCGGGCAGCAACCCGCCGCCAATCGCCTCCTCGACCAGACGGTTGGGCAGACCCGTATTGATGCCGACAAGCCCTCCATCGGCCTCCACGAGTTCCAGCGTATGGGCATATTTGCGCGCCGGGTTGTCAGAGCGTGAGAGCCAGACGCGCATGCCGGGGTCCGACAGGCCCATCATCGAGCCGGTGTTGGGCACCGCGCAGGTCAGTTCCGTGCCGTCCTCCAGCCGCACATCGGCGAGGAAGCGCTTGTAGCGGCGCAGCAGGATGGCGGGCATCAGGGGAGAAGTAAAATCCATGGTTGTCATCATGACGCGGGCGCGCCGCAACGCAAGCCGGAAATGGAGAAACTGATGAAATTTCAGGAGGATATCCTGGTACGCCCTACGGGACTCGAACCCGTGTTACCGCCGTGAAAGGGCGGCGTCCTAACCGCTAGACGAAGGGCGCGCTCAAGACATGACGGCGTATAGAAAGTTTCCGGCAGACCCGCAACCCCCTTTGTTGGCATTGCGGTGAAAAAACCTGCGTCCAGCCAGGCGCTGGAGCCGCACGGTCAACCTCTGCAACAGGCTGGCACGGCGGAAAGAAAATGGCACATACGCGGTATGATGGCGAAGTTTTCTCACGCGGCGTGTGAGCCACGCAAGAGCGCGCTCACTTCTTGGGCGATGAGCGGCGGCAGCGCCAGTTCCAGTCGCGCTCCGGACCGATATCCACATGCACCGACTCCGTGTGGCAATAGGTGCCGACGCCGCCACGCCCGGGCATGGAACGCAGGTAGGACGCCAGCTGCCACTTGGAAACGCCCGAGACCTGGATGTCTGCGGCGGCACAATACATGTGCAGGGAGTTCTTGGCGCCCCGGGCCTTGCGGTTGTGGCTGGGGCTGCGATAGCCCGAAGTGACGACCACCTTCTGGCCGTAACGGCGCTCGATGGTCTTGAGCACCTTCACGAGCGCCGGTTTGAGACAGGCGACATCAACGCCGGAATGCTGCACCGCCAGTCCGTTCGGCGCCAGGCGGGCAAGGCCTGTGATCGAGGCCACGCGCACGGGGCCTTCCTCCTCATTCGCATCGACGTCGGAATCCTCGTATGTGCCGGACTTGCGCTTGATCTCGAAGAGCGATTCGGCATTGACACCCGGAAGTGCCGAAACGCTCGTGGGGTTGCCCGGTGTCAGCGTCGCCACTTGGCGCGCGGCGGCCGGGGTGCGCGGCAGAACGGCCACCCTGTCGGTGGTGGCGGGCGCGGGCTTGGCAACCTTGGCAGGCGGGCGCGGCGTTTCCTGCGAAAACAGCGACGCCAGGAAGCCGCGCGACTTCGGCTTTTCAACCGGCTCGGCGCTCGCCACAACCGCATTGGCTGCCGCAGGAGGGGAAGCCGGAACGGGGGCCGCTTGCGGCGCAGGGGCAGAGGCAGTCACCGGCGCCGGGGCTGCCGCTTGCCGCGGATCGAAGACGGGGACGGGTACCGGTTCAGGTGCTGCTGCCTGGGCAACACGCGCCGAAGCCGGATCGAGAGGCTCGGCAGAAGGGGGCGGCGGAAAGCCCGGCGCCGGTGTCAGCGGTGAGGTCACGGCGGCACCCGGTGCGGCGGGCGCGGCGGCAACGGCAGCGGCAGGTTGCTGGGCCGGCAAGGCCGGACTTGCCGCCGCAACCTGCGGCGCCGGGTTCTGTACGGCGTTGGAAACCTGCATGGATGCCTGCGGGTCAGCGGGGCCGGAAACGGGATTTGGCGGCTGGCTGCTGCTTGCAGCCACATCGGCCATGGCCAGTTCAAGCGGCGGGACGGGTGCCGAAGTGCAGGAAGCCGAAAGGATGGACACCAGCATCATCGCCGGGAGGGCTTTCAGCCCGCGCCTGGTCGCTCCCTGCTGGTTCAAGCCTGTTTCCCCCTTCACCCGGCCGGCGCCGGTCCCCGCCAGCGGGCATGCCGGATCAAATCACCTGCGTGCCTTAGAGCCGGCATGTGAATCAACTGTTACTTTACAACAGCCGGCATTGAAACATGGAGCATGCCGGATAGGGCGCAATTGAGGCGAGATAATGGTTCGCGACGGCGCGACGCTGCAGCCGCCCTGCAGGATCCTTGCCCGGCCTTCCCGGGGAGGGCCGGGCCGGGCAGGAGGGCTGTCAGACGCGTTCCAGAACGTAGGTTCCCGGCGCATCACAGAGGGGCTCGACCTTGCCGCCCCCCACCGCGCGCGCCTTGACCGGCTTGGCGGTTTCCATGGATTCGATCCACGCCATCCAGTGCGGCCACCAGGAGCCCGGATGTTCTTCCGCCGTGGCGACCCAGTCCTCGAACTCGCCTTCCGGCTTGCCGTTGGTCCAATACTGGTACTTCACCTTGTCCGGCGGATTGACGACGCCGGCAATGTGACCCGACCCCGACAGGATGTATTGCACGTCGCCGCCAAAGAACCGGCAGCCGTGGAAAACCGATTTCGCCGGGGCGATGTGGTCTTCCTTGGCCGCAAGGTTGTAGATCGGGATCGTAACGTCCTTGAGGTTGATCGGCGCGCCGCCCAGCATCATCTTGCCCTTGGAGAGGTTGTTCTCCAGATAGCAGTTGCGCAGGTAGAACGAGTGATTGGCCGCCGTCATGCGCGTGGAATCGGAATTCCAGTAGAGCAGGTCGAACGCCATCGGCGTCTTGCCGCGCATGTAGTTGTTGACCGCGTAGGACCAGATGAGGTCACGCGAGCGCAGCATGTTGAAGGCGGAAGCCATCTTGCCGCCGTCGAGATAGCCCTTTTCTTGCATCTGGCGCTCGACACCCTCGATCTGCTCCTCGTCCACGAAGACCAGCAGGTCGCCGCCATAGGTAAAATCAACTTGCGTGGTGAACAGCGTCGCAGACTGGATGCGCTTGTCGCCCTCGCGCGCAAACATGGCAAGCGCGGCAGAAAGCAGCGAGCCGCCGACGCAATAACCGACCGAGTTGACCTTCTTTTCGCCCGTGATCTCCTCGATCGTGTCGAGTGCGAAGGTGATGCCTTCCTCGATATAGGCTTCCCAGGTCTTCAGGCGATGGCGCTCATCCGGGTTGACCCACGAGATGACGAACACCGTCTGGCCCTGGTCCACGCACCACTTGATGAAGCTCTTTTCCGGGTTGAGATCGAGAATGTAGAACTTGTTGATCCATGGCGGACAGATCAGCAGCGGGCGCTTGATGACCGTTTCCGTGGTCGCCTCATACTGGATGATCTCCGCCGTCTCCGACCGTGCGACAACCTTGCCCGGTGTCGTGGCCATGTTGCGGCCCACCTCGAAGTTGGTCGGATCGACCTGGCGGATCTTCACGTCGCCCTTGCCGGCGGCGATGTCCTCGGCCAGCATCTGCATGCCGCGCACGATGTTCTCGCCATTCGAGCCTGCGGTCTCGCGGAACAGTTCGGGATTGGTCAGCAGGAAGTTCGACGGGGAGAGCGCATTGGCGATCTGCTCCATGTAGAATTCCGCCTTGTGGCGCGTCTTGTCGTCCAGCCCGTTGGCGCCGGTCACCAGCTCGTTCGCCCATCGGCTGGTCACCAGATAGGTCTGCTTGATGAAGTCGAAAAACGCGTTGTTTTCCCAGTCCGGATCGGCAAAACGCTTGTCGCCCTTGTCGGGCTTCACCACATCTTCCTGCACATCACCGGAGGCGCGGCGAATCGAATTGGTCCATACCGTCATGTAGTTGGAGAACAGACGGGTTTGGGCATCCAGTGCGCGCGCCGGGTCCGACAGCCAATATTCCGAGACCTTCGAAAAGGTTTTCACCAGGTCGGTCATTGGCTCCGACATCTGGTCGATCTTGCCTTCCTCTCGCGGCTTGATCCATGCCGATGCGGCCTTGCCCGCAGCCTCGATCGCCCGCGCCATGTTGTGGGCGAACGCCTCCGGGTCCTTGATGAGGTAGCCTTCGACGGATTCAAGATGAGGGGAGCCGCCGGACGCCTTGCCGTCCGTCTTGTCCTTGCCAGCCATGCGGTTTTCCTCCGAACCTGTTTGACTTTTGTTGACTTATTTAGGGCCATTCATGAAATACGCGCAAGCGGAACGATGGTTGGTGCCGGGCGTCCTGCGCAGTTCGCCATGAAACGACCGGATTTTGGCCGTTGATAGGCACCGGGCGTATCCGCACAGGTTACGGCCCAACGAAAAGGCGCAAAGGCGGCATGTCATTGCAAACGTCAGGACCAAGGATCGGCAAGCTGCCGCGTGCGGTCGCGCTGGCAGGCGCGATTCTGGCTGTCTCCGGCCTTGCGGCCTGCTCGACCACCAACATCGAGGATATGGCGCCCTCGGCTTCGCTGGCGCCGAAGCAACTGCTGCCCGCACCATCCGCACCGGGCAAGGCAAGCCAGGTCGAACCGGCGCAGACGGCTGCTGCGCAGGCTGCAGCCAGCAAGACGCCTGACACCACGACGGCGGATGCCAAACCGGCAGATGCGAAGGCCAAACCCGCCAAACCGGCAGCCACGGTGGCCTCTGCCGACGGTGCGCCGGAGGATACCGGCACCTATCCCAACATCAACAACGTGCCCAAGGGTGAGACCGGCCAGATGTCGCCGGAACAGCGGGCCGCACTGATGCGCGAACTCGCTCAGGCCCGCGGCGGCCAGAAGGCAGCAGGCGCAAAGCCCTCCGGGCTGACCACCGTCCAGCAGATGCGCAAACTTGGCAATCAGCACACCAAGGAGGCGCTCAAGACGATTGTCGAGAGCGAGTGAGCCTATCGACCGCCGCGCCCATTGGGTATATAGGCACAAAACCTTTTTGCCGGTTTGCCGGCGCATCTTGAACACGGTCGGAAAAATGGAAGAATTTCACAAGGTCCGCAGGCTGCCGCCCTACGTCTTCGAGCAGGTCAATCGCCTGAAGGCGAGCGCACGTGCCCAGGGCGCCGACATCATCGATCTCGGCATGGGCAACCCCGACCTTCCCACGCCCAAGGCCATCGTGGACAAGCTGGTCGAGGTTGTGCGCGATCCGCGCACCCACCGCTATTCGTCCTCGCGCGGCATTCCCGGCCTTCGCAAGGCACAGGCCAATTATTATGCCCGCCGCTTCAACGTGAAGCTCAACCCGGACACCCAGGTCGTTGCCACGCTCGGTTCAAAGGAAGGCTTCGCCAACATGGCGCAGGCCATCACCGCGCCCGGTGACGTGATCCTCTGTCCCAACCCGACCTATCCGATCCATGCCTTCGGCTTCATCATGTCCGGCGGCGTGATCCGCTCGGTGCCCGTCGAGCCGGATGACAATTTCCTCTCCGCGCTGGATCGCGGCGTGCGTCATTCCATTCCCAAGCCGCTGGCGCTGATCCTGAACTATCCGTCCAACCCGACTGCGCAGGTCGCATCGCTCGATTTCTACAAGGAAGTGGTCGACTACGCGCGCAAGCACGACATCATCCTGCTGTCGGACCTGGCGTATTCGGAAATCTATTTCGACGGCAATCCGCCGCCTTCCATTCTGGAAGTGCCGGGCGCGATGGACGTGGCCGTCGAGTTCACGTCCATGTCGAAGACCTTCTCCATGCCCGGCTGGCGGATGGGCTTTGCTGTCGGCAACGAGCGCCTGATCGCGGCGCTCGCCCGCGTGAAATCCTACCTCGATTATGGCGCCTTCACGCCCATCCAGGTGGCCGCGACCGCCGCGCTCAACGGCGACGGCACCGAAATCCAGGAAGTGCGCGACATCTACCATGCGCGGCGCGACGTGATGGTGGAGAGCTTCGGCCGCGCCGGCTGGGATGTTCCGCCGCCGCCGGCCACCATGTTTGCCTGGGCGCCGATCCCGGAACCTTTCCGCCACCTCGGCTCGTTGGAATTTTCCAAGCTGCTGGTGGAGAAGGCCCATGTGGCCGTCGCCCCCGGCATCGGCTTTGGCGAGCATGGCGATGATTTCGTGCGTCTGGCGCTGGTGGAAAACGAGCACCGCATCCGTCAGGCTGCGCGCAACATCAAGAAGTTCCTGGCGAGCGCCGAAACCAACATGCACAATGTGGTTTCGCTGAACACGCGCCGTTGACACGAGCGGCCTGCCGCGTCAGGTGGGCCGGATTGAATTGAAATGACGGGAAGAGGGGACGGCGCAGCCATGTCTGACGCGTTGCGAATCGGAATTGCCGGTCTGGGAACCGTGGGTGCGTCCGTGGTGCGCATTCTCGACGAACACGCGGCGATCCTCACCCGCCAGTGCGGGCGCACCGTGAAAGTCACGGCGGTCTCGGCCCGTTCCAGGGCCAAGGATCGCGGCATCAACCTGACGGGCGTGGAATGGTTCGATGATCCCGTCGATCTCGCCAAATCCCCCGGCATTGACGTCTTTGTCGAACTGATCGGCGGCGACGAGGGGCCCGCCCATGAGGCGGTGAAGGCAGCCCTTGCTGCCGGTCACCACGTGGTGACGGCCAACAAGGCGCTGCTCGCCAAGCACGGCGTGGCATTGGCGAAAATCGCGGAAGACAAGGGTGTTCTCCTCAATTTCGAGGCCGCCGTTGCCGGTGGCATCCCGGTCATCAAGACCATGCGCGAGGCGCTCGCCGGCAACACGGTCAGCCGCGTCTTCGGCATCATGAACGGCACCTGCAACTACATCCTGACCCGCATGGAGCAGGAGGAAATCCCCTTCGAGGCGGTGCTCGCCGATGCCCAGCGTCTCGGTTATGCGGAAGCCGACCCGACCTTCGACATCGAGGGCAACGATACGGCCCACAAGCTGGCAATCCTCACCTCCATTGCCTTCGGCACAAAGATTGCCGCCGATGACATCTATCTGGAGGGCATCTCCAACATTTCGCTGGCAGACATCCGCGCCGCGTCCAATCTCGGTTACCGGATCAAGCTGCTCGGCGTGGCCCAGAAGACCGACAGCGGCATCGAACAGCGCGTGCACCCGACCATGGTGCCGAAGTCGTCGGTGATCGCGCAGGTCCATGGCGTGACGAATGCGGTCGCCATCGAGACCGATCTGCTCGGCGAATTGCTGCTGTCGGGCCCCGGTGCCGGCGGCAATGCCACGGCCTCGGCTGTCATCGGCGACATTGCCGACATCGCCAAGAGCCGCCCCGGCTTCCAGCACGGCCCGGCGCTCGGCTGGCCCGCCAAGGAACTCAAGCCCTACAAGCGCGCCAAGATGCGCGCCCACGAGGGCGGCTATTTCATCCGCCTCACCGTGCATGACCGTACCGGCGTTTTTGCGGCCATCGCCAAGCGCATGGCCGACAATGACATCTCGCTGGAATCCATCGTGCAGCACGCCATCGAGGGGGAAACCGGTCCCGGCGCACCCAAGACCGTCATTCTCGTCACCCATGAGACGACCGAGGCCGCGGTGCGAAAGGCGGTGGACGGAATCACCAGGGACGGACACCTGACCGATCGCGCCCAGGTGATCCGCATCGAGCGGGCCGATTAAGCCTGTCTGCAAAAAGGTTTTGTCTTCAATCGGTTGAATTCCGTTCAACCGGTTGAAAGCCGTTGGCTTGCTCTTGCGGGCATCCCGCGCCTCTGACAAAAGGACGCGCAAGACGGTCACCGCAAGGTGGCCGCGCAACCCATGTTCCCGATCCAGGATTTCCCATGGCCAAGAACGCTTCCTCCGGTCTCGACCGTATCCTCACCCTCGAACTCGTCCGCGTGACCGAGGCTGCCGCCGTGGCCGCTGCCCGCCTGCGTGGCCGTGGCGACGAGAAGGCCGCCGACCAGGTGGCCGTCGATGCCATGCGCAACGAGCTGAACCGCCTGCCCATCCAGGGCACGGTTGTGATCGGCGAGGGCGAGCGCGATGAGGCACCGATGCTCTACATCGGCGAGGAAGTGGGCACCAAGGACGGCCCGGCCGTTGATATCGCGCTCGATCCGCTGGAAGGCACGACGATCTGCGCGAAAAACCTCCCGAACTCGCTGGCCGTCATCGCCATCGCCGAGAAGGGCAGCCTGCTCTATGCGCCCGACGTCTACATGGACAAGATTGCGGTCGGCCCCGGCTATCCCAAGGGTGTGGTGAGCCTGAAGAAGTCGCCGCGCGAAAACATCGAGTCGCTGGCCAAGGCCAAGGGCGTGCAGGTCAACGAAATCACCGCCTGCATCCTCGACCGCCCGCGCCATGCCCGCCTGATCGAGGAAGTGCGCGAGACCGGCGCATCGATCCGCCTGATCGGCGATGGCGACGTGGCGGGCGTCATCCACGTGACCGACCCGATCGAGACCGGCATCGACATCTATCTGGGTATCGGTGGCGCGCCGGAAGGCGTGCTGGCTGCCGCCGCACTGCGCTGCATCGGCGGCCAGATGGAAGGCCGTCTCCAGCTCAATTCGGAAGAGAAGATTGCCCGCGCCAAGACGATGGGTATCGACGATCCGGAAAAGATCTACACCATGGAAGAGATGGCGCGCGGTGACGTGCTGTTCGCCGCCACCGGCGTGACCGACGGCAACATGTTGTCGGGCGTGAAATTCTACCCGGACTCCATCCAGACCCACACGATCGTCATGCGCTCGTCCTCCAAGACGGTGCGCGAGATCAAGGCCCGTCACCAGGATCTCGGCAAGTTCTGAGCATTGCCCTGACAGGGGAAACGAGGGCCGCTGCGGACGCCATGCCGCGGCGGCCTTGCTGTTTCAGGGCCATGGCGTGCATTGTCCGTCCATGAACGAATCGGCAGCAATGGCTACGGACGGCAACCGCGTCTTTCTGGGCGTGAAGGTTTCGGCCTCCGGTCAGGCCTGGCATCACAGGCTGAGCGCGGCCGACGATAACCGCGCACTCGCCATTGCCCAGACGCTTGGTGTCAGCGAGATCGTCGCGCGGGTGCTGGCAGGACGCGGTGTGCAGCCTGACGAGGCGGCGCGTTTCCTCGAACCGGCGATCCGTGACCTGCTGCCCGATCCGGCCAGCCTGACGGACATGGGCATGGCCTCGGGGCGCATTGCGGCGGCCATCATGACTGGCGAGCGCGTCGCCGTCTTTGGCGACTATGACGTGGACGGCGCGGCCTCGTCGGCCCAGATGAGCCGGTTCCTCGCCCATTACGGCGTGCCCCATGAAATCTACATTCCCGACCGCATTTTTGAAGGCTACGGCCCGAATCCGGAGGCGATGCGCGACCTTGTCGCCCGCGGCGCGCGCCTGATCATCACCGTCGATTGCGGGACCAACAGCGCCGCCGCCATCGATGCCGCGCGCGAGGCCGGGGCCGATGTCGTGGTGCTCGATCACCACCAGCTTGTCGGTGAGCTGCCAGCGTCGGCCCTTGCTGTGGTCAATCCCAACCGCGAGGACGACTTGTCGGGCCAGGGCCATCTTTGCGCCGCCGGTGTCGTCTTTCTGACGCTTGTCGATGTGGCGCGTGTGCTGCGGGCACGCGGCATGAACCGCCCGCCGCCGGACCTGCTTGCGCTGCTTGACCTCGTGGCCCTGGCAACAGTCTGCGATGTGGTTCCGCTGAAGGGTGTGAACCGGGCCTTCGTGGTCAAGGGCGTGCAGGTGGCGCGCGCAAGGCAGAATGCCGGCCTGGCGGCGCTTGCGGACGTATCGCGGCTCGGCGAACCGGTCGCGCCGTTCCATTTCGGATTCATGCTCGGCCCGCGCATCAATGCGGGCGGGCGCATCGGCGATGCGGCGCTCGGCTGCCGGCTTCTGGCCTGTGATGATCCGGACGAAGCGCGCGCCGTCGCCGCCCGCCTTGACGCGCTGAATCAGGAGCGTCAGGCCATGGAACAGGCCATGCTGGAAGAGGCCAAGGCGCAGGCAATGGCCGAGACCATGCACGGCGGCGGACCGGCCGTGCTGGTGACCGAGAGCGCCCACTGGCATCCCGGCATTGTCGGCCTGCTGGCCTCGCGCCTGAAGGATTTTGCCCGCCGGCCGGCCTTCGCCATTGCCTTTGACCCAAGCGGCAAGGGCAGTGGCTCGGGCCGCTCGATACCCGGAATCGATCTTGGCCGCCTCGTCGCCGCCGCCGTCCACGAGGGTCTGCTGGTCAAGGGTGGCGGCCATGCCATGGCGGCCGGGATTACCGTCGAGCGTTCAAAGCTCGGTGCGCTCAGAGCATTTTTCGAGGAGAAGGCTGCTGCCCAGGTGGCAGACGCCCGTGCATCCAGCGCCCTGAAGATCGACGGGGGCCTGTCCGCCGATGGCGCGACGCTTGCGCTGTTGGAAGAGCTGGAAAAGGCAGGTCCCTATGGGGCCGGCCATGCCCAGCCGGTCTTTGCCTTCCCGCGGCACCGCATTGTCCATGTGGCACCGGTTGGCGCAGGCGGCGCGCATTTCCGCGTGACGCTGGAATCAGGAACCGGGCGCAAGACCGATGCCATGGCGTTCCGCGCGGCAGGCACCGGTCTCGGCGACTTTCTCATGAAACGGCGCGGCGAAACGGTGCATCTGGCAGGAAGCCTGTCGGCCAATCACTGGAACGGGCAGGTGCGCGTGCAAATCCGGTTGCTCGACGCAGCCGACATCCAATGAAGTCTCCCGTCAGACGCAGACGGCCTGCAGGCGCTTGATATCGGCCATGCGGTGCATGGTTTCCTCGTAGCCGAGATCAATGGCCTCCGCCGCGCGGTGAAACTCCGTCAAGCCGACCTGTGACATGGCCGGAAACAGCGACAGGTCCGGCGGATCACCGGCCAGCCGCGCGCGCGAAATACGGTCCTGGATGATGTTGAAGGCTTCCACCATCACGCCCGTGATGCCAAGGCGTCCCGCCCGGCGGGGGGCAGATTCATCCGCTTCCTCCACGTCATTGGCAGCCTCGTGGGCAGAGGCCGAATGCTTGACGACGGCAGCACGGCCAAACAGGTCGTAATGCAGGTTCACCGCGACGACGAGGCGTTGTTCATGGGCGCGGCAGACCGAAACCGGAACCGGGTTGACCAGCGCACCGTCGACCAGCGTGCGCCCGTTGGCCTTCACCGGTTCAAACACGCCGGGCAGCGCATAGGACGCGCGCATGGCGGTGATGAGATTGCCGCTGTGCAGCCAGATTTCGTGGCCGGTCATGATTTCGGTAGCCACGCAGACAAACGGGGCTGGAAGGTCCTTGAAGGTCAAGCCCTCCATGTGGTGGCGCATCTTGGCGTCAAGACGCATGCCACCGAGCAAACCGTTGCCGCCGAAATTGAAATCGAGAAGGCCGAGCACGCGGCGCTTGGTGAGGCTGCGGGCGAATTCCTCCAGCGCGTCCAGCTTTCCGGCCAGGTAGCAGCCGCCGACCAGGGCGCCGATGGAGGTTCCGGCAATCATGCCGACCTTGACCCCGGCTTCATCCAGCGCGCGCAGCACCCCGATATGGGCCCAGCCGCGCGCCGCGCCGCCACCGAGGGCCAGCGCAATACCCGTTGCCTGTGGTTTCGGGGACCAGTTGCCGTCGCCGGGGGCATCCGGACCCAGCGGAATTCGGGCCGGCAGGCCCTTGTCTGTGCGATGTGAAGCCCATTGGAACATGGCGGGCCTCCTTTCCGTGACTGAATATCTTGCGCTCAGCATGGTTGAAATCAGGTAAACCTTTGCTGAACGGCTTGTTTCAGTCCGGTTCACCCCTTTCCATAGACCTTTTCGGCGTCAAAAAGCGCAGGCGTGCCGTCGTCAGCCAGAACGGCGCGGCCGCCTTCGGCTCTGGCAATACGGTAGAAACAGGAGCGTTTGCCCGTGTGGCAACTGGCATCATGGCCGTCCACGCGAACCGAAAGCCAGACGGCATCCTGATCGCAGTCGGTACGCAGTTCAACGACGTGCTGGAGGTTGCCGGACGTTTCCCCCTTCTTCCAGAGGCTGCCGCGCGACCGCGACCAGTAGTGGGCAATTCCGGTTTCGAGCGTCAGCGCCAGCGCCTCGGCATTCATGTAGGCGAGCATCAGGGGCATCTTGTCACGCGCATCGGTGACAACGGCCGTCACGAGGCCATTGGCATCGAACCGCGGCGTGAAGGCTTGGCCCTGCTCAAGCGTTCGCTTGTCGGGGGAGGGAGTGTCAAATGCAATGGAGGTCATGCCGGTCCCGCTTTCCGGCGGAACCGGCCGGCGGTCAGCGTCCGCCCGGTGTCCGCGCCAGGGTGATGAAGCGCACCTGTTCTTCCGGATTGTCGCGGAAGGCGCCCGTGAAGGTGGTCGTCGTGGTGGTCGAGCCCTGCTGGCGGATGCCACGCATGGCCATGCACATGTGTTCGGCCTCGATCATCACGGCAACGCCGCGCGGATTTAGCACGTCCTGGATGGCGGCGGCAATCTGTGCGGTCATCGCCTCCTGCGTCTGCAGGCGGCGGGCAAAGATGTCGACGACGCGGGCAATCTTGGAAAGCCCCAGCACCTTGCCGTCCGGCAGGTAGGCGACATGGGCCTTGCCGATGATCGGCACCATGTGGTGTTCGCAATGGGAATGGAAATTGATGTCACGCACGACGACGAGATCGTCGTAGCCGGCCACTTCCTCAAACGTCCGGCCGAGTGCTTCCGCGGGGTCGGCATCATAGCCGCCGAACAGTTCTTCGTAGGCCTTGACGACCCGCGCCGGCGTATCGAGCAGGCCTTCGCGTTCAGGGTTCTCACCGACCCAGCGCAACAGGGTCTTGACTGCCGCCTCGGCTTCCGCGCGCGAAGGGCGCTTGTCCGCTGGAAAGACCGTCCGGCCGTCGGAGAGGGCGGAAAGCTTGGTCACAATCGCATCCATGAAGGCGTCTCCCGTAGTTCCCCTCTTCAATACGGAGGAACGAGTTGAACGGACCACTGCCTGAGACGGATTTTCTCCGTGCCGTTTGGCTGGGGTGCACCGGACGGGCTGTTCCTTGGCACAGCTTGCCGTCCTGCCGCTGCCACCCTTATATATGGCGGGAAAACCGAAAGCAAAGATGCGCACGCCATTTTGATTGGCGTTTGCGCCGTCAACCGGGGTGCCGGCATGATTGACGACGTTTACAACGAGAAAATCCTGGGATTTGCAGGCAACATTCCGCGCATGCCCCGCCTGGATCATCCGGATGCAAGTGCCACGGCCCATTCCAAGCTGTGCGGCTCGACGGTCACGGTAGACCTCAAGGTCACCGGCGGCATCGTCACCGGCTTTGCCCACGATGTGAAGGCTTGCGCACTCGGCCAGGCCTCCGCATCCATCATGGCGCAGCACGTGGTTGGCGCCAGCGCTGCCGAACTGCGCGAGGTGCGCGAAACCATGCGCCGGATGCTGAAGGAAAACGGTGCGCCACCGGAAGGCCGCTTTGCCGATCTGAAATATCTGGAGCCTGTGCGCGACTACAAGGCACGCCATGCCTCCACCATGCTCACCTTCGATGCGGTGGTCGATTGTCTCGACCAGATTGAAAACGCCGAGGCGGCAGCATGAAACCCTCCGAGGCCTTGGCCGCCCACCGCGAGGAAGTTCTGGCGATCCTCGCCCGCTATCCGGTCGCCAATCCGCGCATCTTCGGCTCCGTGGCCCGCGGCGAGGATAAAGAGGGAAGTGACATTGATATCGTCGTGGATGCCCTGGACGGTTGCTCCTACACGCATTTCTTTCGTATCGAAGATGCCATGAAGAGCCTGCTTCGCGTTGAGGTTGATTTGCATACCATGCCCGAATTCGGCCTGCGGATGCGGTCGAGGGTGGAGAAGGATCTGAGGCCGCTGTGATGGCGAAACCCGGACGCACAGTTCTCGACTATCTGCTGCATATGGAGGAGTGGATCACCGGCATCGAGAGCTCCGATGAGCCGTAACTACCCCGGCCCATGGCCCAAAACGCCCGGCCGTTTGCTGGGCACGGGTTTCATCCGGCTCTACCAGCTCACGCTGTCCGGTTTCATCGGTAATTCCTGCCGTCATATGCCGACCTGCTCAGAATATGGCTACGAAGCGATAGCACGCTATGGACTTTGGAGCGGCGGCTGGCTGACGCTGTTCCGCGTTTCGCGATGCGGGCCGGGCGGCACCTGCGGCATTGACAATGTGCCGGAGCAGCTTGCGCCAGACCAGCACTGGTGGACGCCGTGGCGCTTCATTCGCAATGGCCGCCACGCGCATGATCACTGACCGCAATCAGTCGTCCAGATCACTGAGGCGCCGCTGGGGCGAAAAGCACCAGCGTGCAAACAGAACCAGGCCCGCCAATACCGGTGTGAAAATCAGAATCGTTGTCATGTCACCGGCTTTGAGTGCCCACCAGAGGCCGGAACCGAAGCCGAGCGCCATGAACGAGATGACCAATCCGGCAAGCCGGTAAACCAGTTTGCCGCCAAGCCTGTCGATCCTGTCGCCAAGTGTTGTCTGTGCCTTCATCTGTGGCTCCCTCTCATGACGCCATGGAAGCTTGCACCATGGTGCTTAACCGCCGCTTACGCGGCCATGAAGGAAGGACGAACCCCGGCCACCGGCCTTTACCGGTCCCGCAAATGCCGCTAAACCGCACTCGCGTTTGCACGATGAACGCCGATTTCACCCACCCGCGTCCGTAGGCGGGACTGGATAACAGGAGCAGACCATGGCCGAGGCCGTTTCCCTTTCATTTCCCGATGGTTCCAAGCGCGAGTTTCCCCTCGGCGCAACCGGTCGCGATGTCGCCGAGAGCATTTCCAAATCGCTCGCCAAGAAGGCCGTGGCGATTGCGCTGAACGGCGAGTTGCGCGATCTGGCCGATCCGGTTTCCGGTGGCGCGATTGAGATCGTCACCCGTGACGATCCGCGCGCGCTCGAGCTCATCCGCCACGATGCCGCCCACGTGATGGCCGAGGCCGTGCAGGAATTGTGGCCGGGCACGCAGGTCACCATCGGCCCGGTCATCGAGAACGGCTTCTACTACGATTTCGCCCGCAACGAGCCCTTCACGCCCGACGATCTGCCCAGGATCGAGAAGAAGATGAAGGAGATCGTGGCGCGCAACAAGCCGTTCACCAAGGAGGTCTGGTCGCGCGACAAGACCAGGCAGGTCTTTGCCGCCAAGGGCGAGAACTTCAAGGTGGAACTGGTCGACGCGATCCCGGAAGACCAGGACGTCAAGATCTACAGCCAGGGCGACTGGTTCGATCTCTGCCGCGGTCCGCACATGGTCTCCACCGGCCAGATCGGAACGGCCTTCAAGCTGATGAAGGTGGCCGGTGCCTATTGGCGTGGCGACGCCAACAACCCCATGCTGACGCGCATCTATGGCACGGCCTGGGCTGACCAGCAGCAGCTGGAAGACTATGTCCACATGCTGGAGGAGGCCGAGAAGCGCGACCACCGCAAGCTCGGCCGCGAGATGGACCTGTTCCACTTCCAGGAAGAAGGGCCGGGCGTCGTCTTCTGGCACGCCAAGGGCTGGCGCATGTTCCAGAGCCTTGTGTCCTACATGCGCCGCCGCCTCGACGAGCAGGGCTATGACGAGGTCAACGCGCCGCAAATCCTCGACAAGAGCCTGTGGGAAACGTCGGGCCACTGGGGCTGGTACCAGGAAAACATGTTCGCGGTGAAATCCGCCCATGCCTTCACCAACCCGGACGACGAGGAAGCCGATCACCGCATCTTCGCTATCAAGCCGATGAACTGCCCCGGCCACGTGCAGATATTCAAGCATGGCCTGAAGTCCTACAAGGACCTGCCGATCAAGCTGGCGGAGTTCGGCAATGTGCACCGCTATGAGCCGTCCGGAGCCCTGCACGGGCTGATGCGCGTGCGCGGCTTCACGCAGGACGATGCGCACATCTTCTGCACCGATGAGCAGCTCGCCGCCGAATGTCTGCGCATCAATGATCTGATCCTCTCGGTCTATCAGGATTTCGGCTTTGCCGAAGTGGTGGTAAAACTCTCCACCCGGCCTGAAAAGCGCGTCGGCTCCGACGAGTTGTGGGACCGCGCCGAGGCCGTGATGACTGCGGTGCTCGACCAGATCAGGGAACGCTCCGGCGGGCGTATCAAGACCGGGATTCTCGAAGGCGAGGGCGCGTTTTACGGGCCGAAATTCGAGTACACCCTGCGCGATGCCATCGGCCGTGAATGGCAGTGCGGCACAACGCAGGTGGATTTCAACCTGCCGGAACGCTTTGGCGCCTTCTACATCGACGACAAGTCGGACAAGAAGCAGCCGGTGATGATCCACCGCGCCATTTGCGGGTCCATGGAGCGCTTCCTTGGCATCCTGCTGGAAAACTATGCCGGTCACATGCCGCTGTGGTTCGCGCCGCTCCAGGTCGTCGTCGCCACCATCACCTCGGACGCCGACGACTACGCCCGCGATGTCGCGGCGCGTCTGAAGGACGCCGGGCTGGTCGTCGAGGCGGACCTGCGCAACGAGAAGATCAACTACAAGGTCCGCGAGCACTCCTTGGGCAAGGTGCCGGTCATCCTCGTCTGCGGCAAGCGTGAGGCGGAGGAGGGCACGGTCAACCTGCGCCGCCTCGGCTCACGCGACCAGGAATCGATGACGGTGGAAGACGCCCTGCATCGCCTTCTGGAAGAGGCGACCCCGCCGGACCTGCGCCGCAAGCGGCAGGCCGCAATCGGCAGGGTCAACTGACCCGATCGTCTGCGACAAGTCAAAAGGGCCGGGAGCAATCCCGGCCTTTTCGCGTTCCGTGGCGTTCACGCGTCGCCGTCGGTCTCGATGTGCATGATGTTGCCGCAATGCTTGCAATGGCTTGCGTCCGGGTCATGCCACTTCAGCCCGCAATGGCGGCACGTCTGACGCACCTTCAGGGGCCGGAAGATCTGCTGGACGAGCCGCAGGAAGAGCGCCACGCCGAAGACCATGATGCCGATGGTGAGCCAGCGTCCCAGCCTGTCCTGAAGGGTGATGTCGCCGAAGCCGGTCGTTGTCAGCGTGGTGATCGTGAAGTAGAGCGCATCCTCGTAATTGGTGATGCCGGGATTGCGCCGCGCCTCCAGCACCCATACGAGGGACGTCACGATGAAAATGAAGACGGCGAGGTTGGTCGCTGCCGTCACCACATGTTCGCGCCCCGCCAGACCGGGCCAAAGCTGACGAAGATCATGCACGAGCCGGAAGGATTGCAGGAAACGCAGGGTTCTCAGCACCCGCAGGAAGGCGAAATTCTGCAGGAAAAGCGGTGCCAGGAACGAGGCGATGACAATGAGGTCGATAGCCGTGTGCCATGAGAGGAGGTGGCGCTTGCGTTCCTCATGGACCCAGATTCGCACAAGGAATTCTGCCAGGATCAGCACGCCGACCACCATGTCGACGGCGAGGACGGTGGGGGTCAACTCCTCGGTGGCAGTCGCGAGAAAATAGGCGATGGTGGCAATGTCGAAGGCGATCAGGAACCAGCGGAAGCTGCGTGCAGCCCGCGTTCCGCCATCATAGAGTTCCCGGATTCGTTCCTGCATGCCCATTCAACCCCTGTAGTGCGGGCGAGGGCGCTTGTCCAATGCGGGTTGAAGCCATGTGCAGGCGATCCGGCTATTCGGTCGCCATCACCTCGACATCCTGGTTCTTGCCGGCGATCACGTCGAATTCGCGCTGATAGATGCGGTCGCGATTCTTGGCGACGACGGAATATTTGCCCTCCGCCAGCACCATCGAGGCAAAGGCCCCGACATTCTCGCGGATGATGTCACCGGCTTCCGTCATGATGACCCAGGCCGTATCGGCAATGGCCTCGCCGCCGGCTTCACGCACCAGCTTCATCGTCAGCTGCGCCGCGCGGTGCTCCACGACGGCTTCGGTCAGTTTGCCGGCTTCGACGCGGATGTCCGAGCGGATCACCGCATTCACTGCGCCATAGGTGGAGACGACGTGGTAGGTCCCTGCATTGAGCCGCACCACCGTTCCCGGCTTCACATTGGGCAGGATGAGCGCGCGTTCGCCGTTCTCGTCCTCGCGAACATCGTAGATGGAAAAGCGGAGCTTTCCGGCCGGAATCAGCACGCCACCGGGCAGCACCGCATTGAGCTCGAGCCCGCCCGCATCCAGCACGAAGTCTTCCACGCGGGTTTCATTGGCCTCGATCGTGATGCGCTTGGTGGCCCCCGCGCGCCCGAAGGCGGCATGGATCAGGTAGGAACCGGGCTCCAGCTCGAGATTGGCCGTGCCGCCCTGCGCGGTGGCGGCCAGCGGCAGCTTGCCGTCCTCGGTGGCGACCGGCCGGAAGACACGCCAGATCATGCCGCGCGATACCGGCTCGCTGCCTTCCACCAGATGCGCCTTGAGCGTGAGCCTGCCGGAGGTGGACTTTTCGGGCTGGGACGGCTGCTGGCCGGTGAACGCCCTGAGCCCCGGCAGTTTTACCTGCGGTGCCTGAAAGCTGTCCGACTGCGCCCAGGCGCTGCCCGGCCCCGACGCAAGGGGCAGCAGGCAGGCAACAACCGTGGCAAGGCGCGCAACACTCTTCATGGCTTGCCATCAAACCCAAGGCGGTGGCAATTTCAAGGCTCCATCTCCTGCGGGCGCGCCTGGACGCCTCGCGGACAGCACTCCGGAACGGGACCTGACGTGACCATCAGCCTGAAAGACCATCTTCGCACCCGCAAGTCCCACCCCATTGCCCAGCTTGCAGAACCCGGCCCCGACGACAGCCAGATTGCCGAACTGGTCGCCATGGCCTCGCGCGTTCCCGACCACGGCAAGCTCCAGCCTTGGCGCTTCATCCTTTATCGGGGAGCTGCCCGCCATGCGATCGGCGAGCATCTGGCGGAGCGCTACGCCGAGGTGCTTGGCCGGGACCTGACGCCCGGCGAGCAGGACAAGGAAAGGACGCGCTTTTCGCGCGCCCCCGTCGTCATCGGCGTTGTCAGCGTTCCGCGTGACAATCCGAAAATCCCGCAATGGGAAATGTTCCTGTCGGCCGGAGCGGCGGCGATGAACCTGCTGCATGCCGCCCACGCGCTCGGCTTCGGGGCCAACTGGATCACCAACTGGTATGCCGATGATGCCAAGGCGTGCGCCATGCTGGGGCTTGCACCCGGCGAGCGCGCTGTCGGGTTCGTTCACATCGGAACGCCGCAAGGTGAGGGACCGGACCGTCCCCGTCCGGACGTGCCGGCCATTCTGAGCGAATATTCCGGACCGCGGGGAGAGGGTTGATGTTCTACGAACCGCGCAACGGCCACGGCCTTCCCCATGATCCGTTCAAGGCGATTGTCGCGCCGCGGCCGATCGGCTGGATTTCCACGCGTTCCGCGGCGGGCGCGGTGAACCTGGCTCCCTATTCGTTCTTTTCGGCCATTTCGACCCACCCCTATCTCATCTGTTTTTCCTCAGAGGGAGAAAAGGATTCCGTCACCTTTGCCCGCGAGACCGGCGAGTTCACGGCGAACCTCGTCTCCGCCGGTCTCTTCGAGGCCATGAATGCCTCGTCGGTTGATGCGCCGCGCGGCACCTCCGAATTCGCCTATGCAGGATTGACCGCAGTGCCCGGAACATCGGTGTCTGCGCCCCGCGTGGGAGAGGCCCATGCGGCACTGGAATGCAAGGTGACGGAAATCCGCGAACCCTGCGGACTGGACGGAAAGCCGGCGGGCGTCATTCTCGTCACCGGCGAGGTCGTCGGCATCCATATCGACGAGGCGATGCTGGACAACGGCATTTTTGACATCCGCCGCGCTGCCACCGTGGCCCGCCTCGGTTACATGGATTATGCCACGGTCAAGGAGACCTTCAGCGCCCGCAGGCCCCGCTGGAAGGCGGAGGACTAGCCAGCTTCTGTTCCGGCCACCAGTCCGGCCGCGTGGGCGCGGTCGAGCAGGCGCTGCGAGCGGCGCAGGTGCGGGCGGTCATACATCTTGCCGCCGATGCCGACGACCCCCGGATCACCAGCCGCCCGGAAGGCATCGACAATCGCCTGCGCCTCGATCACCGCTTCTGGCGAGGGGGTGAAGACCCGGTTGATGATGGCGACCTGCGCCGGATGGATCGCCATTTTGGCCGTGTAGCCGTCACGCTCGGCCTCCCGGCACTCCGCCTCGAATCCCTCCGCATCGGAAAAATCGACAAACACCGTATCCACGGCCGGAACGTTGGATGCCGATGCGGCCAGCAGTGTCACGGTGCGCGCAAGGCGGAACGCGTCGGTGTAGCGGCCCGACGAATCGCGGGTGGCGCGCGCGCCTAGATCGGCGGAAAGGTCCTCCGCACCCCAGGTCAGGCCGCAAAGCCGCGGCAGGCCCGGCCGGTAGGACGCAAAGTTCAGAGTGGCGGCTGCGGTTTCCGTGATGATCGGCAGCACGCGCGTGGAACCGGCGGCCGCACCCGATGCGCCTTCATGGGCGGTGAGCAGTCCGTCGAGCGCTTCGACCTCATGGGCACCGGCGCATTTCGGCAGCATGATGCCTGCCGGGCGCGACGGCATGATGGCCGCGAGGTCCGCTTCCGTCAGGCCGGTGTCGAAGGCGTTCGCCCGCACGAACAGGCGGCCCGGGTGATCAGCGCCATGGTCCGCCAGGAACGCCGCTGTCACGCGCCGCGCCTCCGCCTTGTTGGCGGCGGAGACCGAATCCTCAAGGTCGATCAGCAGGATGTCGGCGGCGCTCGCGAGGCCCTTTTCCAGCTTGCGGGCCGAATCGCCCGGCACGAACAGAAGCGAACGCATGGCTCAGACCTCCACGGTCTTCTTCAGGATCATCGTCTGGCGCACACAGCGGGCCACAAGCTGGTCATGCTGGTTGTAGGCCCGGTGCTCGAATTCGACGATGCCCCGGTCCGCCCGCGATTTCGATACCCGCACCGACTTTACCTCGGTCTCCACGCGGATCGTATCGCCATGGAAGACCGGATGGGGGAAAGTCGTCTCCGTCATGCCGAGATTGCCGACCAGCGTGCCGAGCGTCGTCTCATGCACCGAAATCCCGATCATCAGGCCGAGCGTGAACAGCGAATTGACCAGCGGCTTGCCCCATTCGCTTTTGGCCGCGAAGTCAAAATCAATATGGAGCGGCTGCGGGTTGAGCGTCATCAGCGAGAACATCATGTTGTCGTTCTCTGTCACCGAGCGGCGCAGGGCATGGCGGATCACCAGACCCGGTTCGCATTCCTCCAGATACAGTCCGGCCACGTCTTTTCCTCCTGTTTTGCCCAGTGATAGGCGCGCCAGCAGCCGGCTGCAAGGATGGGCGTTTGGTGAACAAACATGGTGAACCGTTCGTAAACCATTTCCCCCTAGGCTCATGACGTGAAGGGTAAGGCGTCGGTGAGCGGGGTTCCATGATAGTCCAGCATTTCCTGAAATGGATCGATACGGCCAAGGTTCCCGAACGCGCGGCCGCCGCAAATGCCCTGGCCCGCGGTTATCTCCAATCCGATCTGCCCTTCGAGGATCGTTGCGCCGCCGAATCGGCCCTGACGCTGCTGCTTGATGACCCGTCCCCGCGAGTGCGCGCGGCAATGGCCGAGCCGCTGTCGCTTTCGGCTTCCGCCCCGCCTCAGATCATCTCGACGCTTGCCTTTGATCAGCCGGAAGTCGCCGCCCTCGTCATTGTACGTTCGCCCGTGCTGGGTGATGTTGATCTTGTCGATATTGCCGCCTCGGGTGGCCCGGTGATCCAGCGTCTCGTGGCCATGCGCGCCGGCCTGTCGCGTCAGGTCAGCGCCGCTCTTTCGGAAGTGGGCGAGGGGGAAGCCTGCGTCGAGCTTCTTGGCAATGCCAGTGCTGCCATCGCCATGATCAGCCTCGAGCGCATCGCCGAGCGCCTTGGCCATGAGGCTGCCGTGCGCGAAGCCCTTCTGGCGCGCAAGGACCTGCCCTCGAAAGTGCGCCACAGCCTCCTCGTCAAGGTCGGCGATGCCCTGTCGCAGTCGCCGCTGGTGCGCGCGCTGATCGGTCAGGCCCGCGCCGCGCGCGTCGTCAAGGATGCCTGCGTGAAGGCGTCGGTCTCGCTGATCGATACGGTGCCGGAACGCGAATTCGGCGCGCTCGTGGAACACTACCGCCTGCGCGGAGACCTGACGCCGGGCTTCATCGTCCGCATTGTTGCTCACGGCAAGGTGGATTTCTTCGGCGCGATTCTCGTGTCGCTGTCGGGGCAGGGTGAAAAGCGGATCGCAAGCCTGCTCGCCAATGGCCGCGACAATGCTCTTTGCGCGCTCTTCCGCGCCTGCGGGCTTTCCGAAGGCGCCCACAAGGTGATCCTGCGGGCGCTGAAAGTCTGGCGCGAAGTGGCCAACGGCAAGCGCGTCACCGGCGTGCAGGAAGTCACCTGGTTGATGCTGAAGGAAATCGGCGGCACACCGGGCGCATCCGCCATTCCCAGTGCGGACAATGACGACCTGATCGCACTCCTGAAGTCGATCCATCTGGACCAGTTGCGACTCAACGCGCGTGGACACGCGCTGGCCATCGCCGCCGCCTGAGCCTGCATTCCTGCCTGGCGTTCAGACGTCCAGCATGCCGGCATCCGCGAAGGCCGCGTTTTCCTGGATGAAACGGAACCGCGCCTCCGGCTTGGTGCCCATCAGGTCATCCACCGCGGACTTGGTGATTCCCGCATCGGAGAGCATTTCGACGCGCAGCAGCGTGCGCTTGCGCGGATCCATGGTGGTTTCTTTCAGCTGGCTCGCCATCATCTCGCCAAGGCCCTTGAAGCGGCCGATCTCGACCTTTGAGCGGCCCGAGAACTCGGTTTTCAGCAGTTCGTCCTTGTGCGCGTCATCACGCGCATACATGGTCCTGCCGCCTTGCGTCAGCTTGTAGAGCGGCGGAACGGCCATGTAGAGGTGGCCGCCACGGATCAGCTCCGGCATTTCCTGGTAGAAGAAGGTGATCAGCAGCGAGGCGATATGCGCGCCGTCCACGTCCGCGTCGGTCATGATGATCACGCGGTCGTAGCGAAGGTCTTCCTCGCGGTATTTCGAGCGCGTGCCGCAGCCGAGCGCCTGCACAAGGTCCTGGATGAGTTGCGAGGAGGCCGTCTTGTCGCGCCCGGCGCTCGCCACGTTGAGGATCTTGCCGCGCAAGGGGAGAATGGCCTGGGTCGCGCGGTCGCGCGCCTGCTTGGCTGAACCGCCCGCCGAATCGCCCTCGACGATGAAGAGTTCCGCACCCGCCGCCGCATTCTGCGTGCAATCGGCCAGCTTGCCGGGCAGGCGCAGCTTGCGCACCGCGCTCTTGCGGCTGACTTCCTTCTCCTGACGGCGCTTGAGGCGCTCGTCCGCGCGGTCCATCACCCATTCCAGCAGGCTGGTCGCCTGCTGCGGGCTGGCCGTCAGCCAATGGTCGAAGGCGTCGCGGATCGCATTTTCGACGATGCGCTGCGCTTCGACTGTTGCCAGCTTGTCCTTGGTCTGGCCGACAAATTCCGGCTCGCGGATGAAGACCGACAACATGGCCGCAGAAGAGATCATCACGTCGTCATTGGTGATGATGGAGGCCCGCTTCGCGCCGGTCAGCTCCGCATAGGCCTTCAGGCCCTTGGTCAGCGCCGAGCGTAACCCGGCCTCGTGCGTGCCGCCTTCGGGCGTGGGAACCGTGTTGCAGTAGGAATTGACGAAACCGTCGCCGCCATACCAGCTCACCGCCCACTCGACGGCGCCATGCCCGCCCTGCTTCTCGCTCTTGCCAGAGAATAGCTCGCGCGTGACCTGATGTTCCTTGCCGAGGCTGGCTTCCAGGTAATCCTTCAGCCCGCCGGGAAAATGGAACGTCGCCTTCGCCTCGACCGGTGTCTTCGGGTCGAGCAGTTCCGGCGCGCAAGCCCAGCGGATTTCCACGCCACCGAACAAGTAGGCCTTGGAGCGGGCCATCCGGTAAAGCCGCTCCGGATCGAAGCGCATCTCGGTGCCGAAAATCTGCGGATCGGGATGAAAGCGAACGCGCGTGCCACGCCGGTTGTGCACATCGCCCAGTTCCTGCAACTTCGTGACCGGGTGGCCGCGCGAATAATCCTGACGGTACAGTTTTCGCCCGCGCGCCACTTCCACTTCCAGCACGTCGGACAGCGCATTGACGACCGAAACGCCGACACCATGCAGGCCGCCAGAAGTCTCGTAGACCTTGGAATCGAATTTTCCGCCCGCATGCAGCGTCGTCATGATGACTTCGAGCGCCGACTTGTCCTTGAACTTGGGATGCGGGTCCACCGGAATGCCGCGCCCGTTGTCGGTGACGGTCAGAAAGCCGTTCGCGTCGAGATCCACCTCGATGAACGTGGCATGGCCGGCCACTGCCTCGTCCATGGAATTGTCAATCACCTCCGCAAACAGGTGGTGATAGGCCTTGTCGTCCGTGCCGCCGATATACATGCCGGGCCGGCGGCGCACGGGTTCCAGACCTTCCAGCACCTCGATGTCGGATGCCGAATAGCCGTCGCCGGATTCCGCCGCGCGCAAAACGCGCTTTTCCGGCGCGGGGCCGGCAACCGGCCTCGCAGGCGCTGGTGCGGGGTCCGGCAGGGTGGAGAAAAGGTCGTTGCTGTCGTCCATCGGTGTTCCGGGTGGGAAAAAACGAATCACTGGCGATCATTGCACAGAACAGGGCCGTATCGCGACCGGGTGAGGGCCACCATCTGCGTCCGTCCACAGGGCCTGGGCCCTGACATGTTGAATCAAATGCTACCGGCCGATTCCGAGTTTTTTTAGGAATGTCTGATAGTTCTGCATCTAATAAACAGAAATACGGCCTGCAGGGGGCAGGGAATGAACAAGAAAATCGTACCCATGCTGGGCATTGCCGCGATCTTTGGCTCGCTCTCGATCTTCGCCGCCAACATGTGGCTTGAGAACGCCGCGGAGGCGCGTGCGCCACAGGCGCAAATGCCTGTTGCCAGCCACGAGCCGCAAGTGGATTTCGGGTCCATCGTGGTGGCTCGCCAGCCGCTGGTCTACGGTGCGGCGGTGGAGGCGGGGGGCTTGACCGAGATCCCCTGGCCCAAGGACGCCTTGCCGGAGGGCGCCTATGCCAGCGTTGACGATCTTCTTCGCGAAGGCAAGCGGGCCGCATCGTGCTGTCCGCCGTGAGCCGAACGAGCCGGTGCTGCTGGCAAAGCTTTCCGGCCCGGATGGCCGCGCCTCGCTGTCCAACCGTCTGACGCCCGGCATGCAGGCCGTGACCATCCGCACCGATGAGGTCGCCGGTGTCGGCGGTTTCATCACCCCCGGTGACCGGGTCGATGTCGTGCTGACGCGTTCTGCAGGTGAGCAGGCCAACACCGCCCAGGATGCTGCCGGCAAGGCCATTCCCGGTGCCAACATGGTTTCCGAGACGATCATTTCCGGCGTGAAGGTGCTGACCGTCGGGCAGGGTGCCGACGAGCGGGAAACCTCGCCGCGCCTCGCCAATTCGGTGACGCTGGAAGTCACGCCTTCCGACGCCCGCAAGATCGCACTTGCCCGCAACATTGGCCAGCTCTCGCTGAGCCTGCTTTCGACAGCCGCCGCCGACAATGCCGGGGACACGGCAACACTGTCGTCGCTGACGACGCTCGCCACCAAGGCCGCCGATGCCGCTACGGCACTTCCGGTCCTGCCCGATGGCGCGCCGAAGGAGCAGCCGCTCGTCGAGGTGAAGGTGACGCGGGGCCTGGTGGGCGAATTTTACAAGGTTCCGGCCAAGAGCGGCCCGGTCGCAGAATGAGTTTTTCCGGAACTCCGGAGCAGGGGACAGACATGACAGGCAGCAACAACAAGGGACGGACGTGCCCGGGCGCAGGCAGGCTGGCCAAGCTGGCCGCCCTGGCGATGCTGGCGGCCGCAACCGCTTTCAGCCCGCTGGCAATGGGTCAGGCATCCGCCGACAGCGCCGGCGTGATCCGCATCGCAGCAGGCAAGACCACGCCGGTCAAGGTCGCCAAGGGCAAGCCCCAGACGATCCGCACCAGCGCCGCCTTCTACGAGATCGTCGTGGGTGACCCGGAAGTCGCAAACGTCAATCCGCTGACCGACAACTCGTTTTATGTCCTCGGCAACCAGCTCGGCACCACCGGCATCGCGCTCTTCGACGCCAACCGCAATCTCGTCGGCTCCGTCGACATCGAGGTGACGCTCGATACCGACAGCCTTGCCGACACGATCCGGGAGGTCGCGCCGGACTCCGACATCAAGGTGACCTCGGCCAATGGCCGTGTCGTCCTGTCGGGATCGGCCAAGAACGCCGTGCAGGCCGAGAAGGCCCAGAAGGTCGCCAAGCGCTTCTCCGGTGAGGAGGAGATCATCAATTCGGTCGCCGTCACCAGCTCGCAGCAGGTGCAGCTGAATGTCCGCTTCGTTGAAATCAACCGTACGGTCGGCCAGGAACTGGGTGCCAAGCTCGGTGCCAGCTACACGGGTCCCGCCGGCGCCATCAGCTTCAACTCAAAGACTGCCACCACGACCAACGCCTCTGCCATGGACGTGATCGGCAAATATGCGACTGGCGGCCTCAGCATCGATCTGGCCATCAAGGCTCTGGAAGATCGCGGCCTTGCCCGCCGTCTGGCCGAGCCGAACCTGATCGCACGCTCCGGCCAGACTGCCAACTTCCTGGCCGGCGGTGAGTTCCCGATCCCGGTCGCATCGGACAACTCCACCATCACGGTCGAGTACAAGAAATATGGCGTCGGCCTGGAATTCACGCCCACCGTCCTGGAAGACGGGCTGATCAGCCTCGACATTGCGCCGGAAGTGTCTTCGGTTGATACCTCCAACACCTACAATGTCGGCAATATCGCCATCCCGTCCTTCGTGGTGCGCCGCGCCAAGACCTCCGTGGACCTGAAGTCCGGCCAGTCCTTCATGATGGCGGGTCTGCTTCAATCGGAAAATCAGGCCTCGACGGACCGTGTGCCGGGCCTCGGCAAGGTACCCGTGCTGGGCGCGCTGTTCTCCTCCAAGGCCTACATGCGCAAGGAAACCGATCTGGTCATCATCGTGACGCCGCATCTGGTCAAGCCGGTCGACCCGTCCAAGAAAATGGCCACTCCGGCCGATGACGAACCGCCGATGAGCTCGGCCGATTACTTCCTCGGCAATGTCGACACGATGAAGACTTCGGAAATCAACAAGTCGAAGATCGCCGCCGGCCGCGCCCCAGTGACACGCCCCGGACACTTCCTCGATCTGCCCAAGGCCAACTGAGGAGCCTGACCATGAGCTACGCACGCATCACGCTTCTTGGCTTCCTCACGCTTGGCGCCGGCGCGCTTTCGGGCTGCAACCACGACAGCTACCAGCGCAATGAGGGCGTCACGAGTTACGCCGGAAATGCGATCGCCGCCAACACCGCCATGCAGATGGTGGATCCTTGGCCGGAAGGTGTCGGCGACACCGATCTTGAAACACCGCCGAGCGCAGGCACCGGAAGCCCCGGCGCCGGGGCAGGTGGTCACGGTCGCACCATCAACCAGACAATGACATCGGACCGGCTGCCGCGGGCGGAAAACGCGGGAGCCGAAGGACGGGAAGCAGGGACATGAGCAGCCAGAAAACCAACAACAAGCGCGTCGCCCTCGTCACACAGGACAAGGAGTTTCTCCAGTCCGTGCGCACGGCCTTCGCGTCGTCGGACGCCATCGAACTCGTGGTGATCGAGAAGAACGTGGCGGAACTGCGCGGCGAGGTGCAGGATGCCGACTGCGCCGCCGTCATCATCGACATGGACGCCTCCAAGCTGGAGGAGATCGAATCCTCCAGCGCGTCAAGCGCCGCCTTGAGGGGCAGGCGCCGGTCGTCGTCGTCACCCAGGAATTCAATGCCGCCGCCGTGCGCATCCTCGTACAGTTGCAGGTGGCCGACTTCCTGACCAAGCCGGTCACCACTGCCGATCTGGTGCGCTCGTGCATCCGCGCCTCCAGGGGCCGGGACGCGAGGAGCAGACCGAGGCGCAGATTTCACCTTCATGCCCGCCGCTGGCGGCGTTGGCACCACCACGCTGGTGCTCCAGACGGCGTTCCAGCTGCACAATTCGGCGACGCGAGGGGCTTCCACCTGCGTGGTGGACCTGAACTTCCAGCAGGGTTCCTGCGCGGAATATCTCGATCTGGAACCGCGTTTCGACATTTCGGAAATCGAGAACCAGCCCGAGCGTCTTGACCGCCAGCTGCTCGACGTCATGCTCTCCAAGCATGCAAGCGGATTGTGTGTGCTCGCCGCGCCGACCGCGCCGGCCGAAATGCGCTCCTTCAACACCGATGTCGTCGTGCGCATGCTCGACCTCGTCTCGGCCTACTTCGACAATGTCGTCATCGACATGCCGCGCACCTGGTTCCCGTGGACCGAGACGGTGCTGCTCGGCTCCAACAATCTCTATGTCGTGTCGGAACTGACGGTCCCGTGCCTGCGCCACACGCAGCGCCTCATCAAGGCCATCTACGAGACGGCGGGCAAGGAAGTGAAGCCGCAGGTCATCGTCAACCGTTTCGAGCAGCGCATGTTCGAGAACGGGATCAAGCAGGCTGACGTTGAGGAAATCCTTGGCGAACATTTCGCTGGCGGCATCTCCAACAACTACCGTCTGGTCCGCGAGGCAGTGGACCGCGGTGTGCCCTTGCAGGAGATCGATGCAGAGGCGAACGTCATCAAGGACCTCAAGCGCATCATCCTGCCGGAAGAATCCGAAGTGCTGGAAAAGAAACCGCGCTCGATCTTCTCCCTTGGAAAGGGATTCTTGAGGAAAGCCGGTTAAGCTTTCTCTCAACAACAAGAACTTGACCTTTTGCAGGGAAGGCAGGAGCCATGAGCAGCAGCCGTTTTTCGGCCTTGCGCAACCGTGCCCATGAGCCGGCGGGCGCCGTACAGACGGAAGCCGCGCCGTCCAGTGACGATGTCATCCAGAACAAGCTGAGGGCGAGGCCCGCGGCGGAGGCAGCCCAGCCGGCTGCCCGCCCGAATGACCGCGTGGTCGATGCGCGCGTGCGCCTTCACCGCATGCTGATCGACGAGATCAACCTCGTCGCGCTCGAGCGCCTTCCCAAGGAAGAGATGCGCGCTCAGGTCCACGAATTCGTCGCCGAAAAGGCCAAGGGTGAACGCCTCGCCATCAACGTGGCGGAACTGGAAAACCTTGTTGACGACATCGTTGACGAGATGGTCGGCCTCGGCCCGCTCGAACCGCTGATGAAGGATCCGGGCATCTCGGACATCCTGATCAACGGCCACGAAAACTGCTTCGTGGAAAAGGGCGGCAAGCTGCGCCAGATCCACGTGCCCTTCAAGGATGAGGCGCACCTGCTGCGCATCGTCCAGAAGATCGTGGGCGCGGTCGGCCGCCGTGTCGACGAAAGCCAGCCGCTGGTCGACGCCCGCATGCTGGACGGCTCGCGCTTCAACGCTGCCATCCGCCCTATCGGCGTTGACGGTCCGCTGGTTTCCATCCGCAAATTTTCCAAGAACAAGCTCAGCCTCCAGAAGCTTGTCGATTTCGGCGCGATCACCCAGCCCATGGCCGAGGTGATGGCGGCAGCCGTGCATGCCCGCAAGACCACCATCATTTCCGGCGGTACCGGTACGGGCAAGACGACGATGCTGAACGCGCTCTCGGCCTTCATTCCGGAAGACGAGCGGCTGATTACCATCGAGGACGCCGCCGAACTCCAGCTCCAGCAGCCGCATGTGGCGCGCATGGAAACCCGCCCCGCCAACGTGGAAGGCCATGGCGAGTTGAAGCAGCGCGATCTTGTGAAGAACGCGCTGCGCATGCGCCCCGACCGCGTGATTCTCGGCGAGTGCCGCGGCGAGGAAGCCTTCGACATGCTTCAGGCCATGAATACCGGCCATGAAGGCTCCATGGCGACCATCCACGCCAACACCCCGCGCGACGCGATCTCGCGCCTTGAGCAGATGTTGGGCATGACCGGCATGCCGATGACGGTGCAATCGATCCGTTCGCAGATCGCCTCCGCCATCGACGTGATCGTGCAGCTGACCCGCCTGTCCGACGGCAAGCGCAAGGTGACGGCTGTCTCGGAAGTGACCGGTCTGGAAGGCGACATCATCCAGATGCAGGACATCTTCCGTTTCATCCGCACCGGCATGGGGCCGAACGGCGAAATCATCGGCCATTTCGAGGCGACCGGCATCCGCCCGCGTTTCCTGGAAGACCTGAAGGCCATGGGTATCGAGTTTCCGGCGAATTATTTCGAGCCGGGACACGTCGTGGCGGAATGACCTGACATGCCGGCCATCGAAACCGCCTACGTTGTTTATGCTGCCGCCGCGATCACGGGCATCCTGATCGCTGAAGCCGCGTTTCTGGTGTTCGCTGGCCAGCAGGACCGAAAGAATTCCATCAACCGCCGCCTTCGGCTTCAGGACAACAAGCTGACGCAGAAGGAAGTGCTGATCCAGCTGCGCAAGGAGCGCGGCGACACGGGCAAGGGCGGTTCCTTCCTGTCGCTGGGCTGGCTGCGCCGCCTGCGCAGCCAATCCGGCATGGTCATGCCGCTCGGCCGGCTTTTCATGATCTGCTTTGCCGTGGCCATCGGCTGGTCAGTGGCACTGACATTCCTTGGTGTCTCGCCGAAGCTTGCGGTGCTCGCGGTTCCCGAAGTCGGGCTGATCCTGCCCGTGATGGTGCTGCGCTTCCGCCGCAAGTCACGCCACAAGGCCTTTGGCATGCAATTGCCCGAGGCGCTTGAACTGATCACCCGGTCCCTGCGTGCAGGCCATCCGGTGCCTGTCGCCATCGCGCTGGTGGCCCGTGAAATGCCCGATCCGATCGGGACGGAGTTCGGCATCGTTGCCGACGAGATCACCTACGGCATCGATCTCGTCAGCGCGCTCGCTTCCATGTACGACCGTGTCGGCCATGAGGATCTGCCGTTGTTCGTCACCGCCGTGTCGATCCAGAGCACGACGGGCGGCAACCTGCGTGAAATCCTCGACGGCCTGTCCTCCACCATCCGCGAGCGCGGCAAGCTGCGCCGCAAGGTGCGCGCCATCTCCACCGAGGGCCGCATGTCCGCCTATATCCTGACGGCGGTGCCGATCCTCCTGATGGGCGGCATCTGGCTCACAAACCCGTCCTACTATCGCAATGTCATCCATGAGGAATTGACATGGTACCTGCTCGGCGGCGCTGCCGCCTGGCTCGGCCTCGGCAATGTCGTCATGTCGAAGATGTCCAATTTCAAGTTCTAGGAAGGCCGCGCATGTTCGATCTGTTTGGCCCCGATACCTCTGCGATGATGATGCCGCTGGCGCTGATGATGCTGGCGCTGGGCGGCGCCGCTCTGGCCTGGCCGCTGGTGACACAGGAGCGCGGGCGCAACGACCTGAAGCGCCGCCTGCGCGTGGAGCCGGACGCCGCCGAGGTGGTGGAGGAAGCGCCGCGCGCCGTCCGCCAACGCGGCAACCAGGTGCAGGACAAGGCGCTGAAGAAGGCGCAGGAATTCTACGCCAAGACCGACCCGGACAATGTGGCACGCCTGCGCATGAAGCTCATCCAGGCAGGCTATCTCGATCCGCGCGCCGTTCCGGCCTTTTTTCTCGCGCGCGCCGGAGCGATGGCCATCTGCGCAATCATCGGCGCCGTCATGGTCTTTGGTGCCGGTTTCAGCTTCGGCGGAAATGATTGGGTGCCGGTGCTGGGCGCTGCGCTGGCCGGATATTTCATTCCGTCGCTGGTGTTGCACCAGCAGATCTCGGCGAAAATCCAGGAATACCGCAACGGCTTCCCGGACTTCATGGACCTGATGGTCGTTTGCACCGATGCCGGAATGTCCATGGAAGCGGGCATTGACCGCGTGTCGCGCGAAATCGCCAACACCTATCCCTCGCTGTCGCACAACCTCCAGCTTGTCTCGCTGGAGCTGCGCGCCGGGCGCACGCTCAATGACGCGCTGAAATCGCTCGCCGACCGGCTGAGCCTTGATGAGGTCCGCTCCTTTGCCACGCTTCTCCAGCAGTCGAAGGAACTGGGCACCTCGCTGTCTTCTGCGCTGCGCGTATTTTCCGACGAGATGCGTCACAAGCGCATGTCGCGCGCCGAAGAAAAGGCCCATGCGCTTCCCGCGAAGATGTCGGTTCCGGTCACCGCCTGCATCCTGCCGGTGGTCCTGCTGGTCGCCATCATCCCGGTCATCGTCCAGCTTTCCAACATGTGATGGTCGCGGCCGCGCGGGACCTGACACGCCGTAGGCCACCTTTCATGGGCCGTTTGGTTGACGCCTCCTTACCCGGAAAGAGATTTTTGACGCTGTTTCGGCACGGCGAATTAAACATTGTCGGTTAGCCTTCTCTCATCAAACGATCCGGAAAACCGGGCGAAAAGGGCAGGGCAATGCGTTATTCAGTTATCGGCTCACTCATGGCACTCACCATGCTTGCCGGCTGCACGGCCGAGAGCATGCAGAAGATCGACACCACGGAAACCTCGGCACTGAGCGTTCCCAAGGATGTCTCGGCCGCCGACCTCAAGCTCGGCAAGGAACATTTCATCGAGGCGAACTATGGCCTGGCGGAAAAGCACTTCCGCAAGGCCGTCGAACTCAACGCCGACAATGGCGAGGCGTGGATGGGGCTGGCAGCCTCCTACGACCAGCTCGGCCGCTTCGACTTTGCCGACCGCGCCTATGCGCAGCTTCTCAAGGTTTCCGGCCGCCAGCCGCAGGTCGTCAACAACATGGGCTACTCGCAGCTTCTGCGCGGCAACCGCAAGGAAGCCCGGAAGCTGCTTGCCGAGGCGCAACGCCTGATGCCGGGCGATCCGATCGTTGAAGCGAACATGAAGCTTCTGGCCAAGGGCTGACCGCCGGACACAAATATATCGCCGCCACGGGACCGGCGGGGCGAACAACAGGGGACTGTCACATGGGTGAACTGCATTTGGGAGCGCCGGTCGCCGGCCTGGCTTCGCGCAACCGCATCACACCGGAAGACGTGCTGATGCTGCGCCGTGAGGTGTTCCAGGACGGCGTGGTGACCCGCGGTGAGGCCGAATCGCTCTTTGCGCTGGATGCTGCCTGCGAGCATCGTTGCCCCGAGTGGCACGAGTTTTTCATCGAGGCAGTGTGCGACTTCATCGTCCATCAGGAACAGCCGCGCGGCTATGTCAGCGTGGACAATGCCGACTGGCTGGTCCGCGCGATTTCGCGTGACGGAACCGTCGATAGCGCCAGCGAACTGGAAATGCTGGTCAAGGTGATCGAGACGGCGACGTCCGTGCCGGACCAGCTTTCGGCCTTCGCACTGAAACAGGTGGCCAAGGCCGCCATCGAAGGCGAGGGGCCGCTCGCTTGCGGCCGCAAGAACCTTCAAAAGGGCGTCATCCTGGAAGCCGAGGTCGGCCTGATCCGGCGCATCCTCTATGGCTACGGCTCTGGCGGCAATTCCGGGATCACCCGCGCCGAAGCCGAGGTGCTCTTCGATCTCAACGACCGCACGGTCGCTGCCCGCAACCATCCCTCCTGGGATGATCTCTTCGTCAAGGCGCTGGCCAACCATCTGATGTGTGCGTCAGGCTACACCGCTCCGTCGCGCGAGGAGGCACTCGCCCGCGAGACCTTCTTCGAGGAGCAGGATGTCCAGGTCGGGCGCTTCTTCTCCCGCATGGTCTCCGGCGGCATGTCCGCCATCCTGTCGGCTTACCGCCGCGACGATAGCATCGAAACCTATTACGCCGAGAAGAACGCCCGCATGGACATCGAGGGCCGCGTGGCCGAACGCGTCGACCAGGGCGAGGCGGAGTGGCTGGCAGCGCGGATCGGCCGCGATGGCAGGCTTCACGACAACGAGAAGGCGCTGCTGTCCTTCCTGCGCACACAATCGCCGGAAATCCATCCGGCCCTGAAGGACCTGATCGATCAGGTCGCCTGACAGGGTCCGGCAGGTTTGAACGGGATCAAGGGCGGGTCATTCCCGCCCTTCGTCGTTGCCGCGCCCCTTGTGACGCTCCAACTCGGCTTCCAGCCGCCGGATTGTCAGTGCCGTTTCGTCGTGCAGGCGCTTGAGCCGTTCCAGATGGCCCGAAACAAGCCGCACGAAATCATTGTGGCTGTCGCTTTCGGGCGAGGGGCCAACGCCGAACAGCAGCCATTGCAGCGACACGTTCAACATGCCAGCCACCATGGAAAGCTTGTTGGCGCGTGGCTCCGAACGGTCGCTTTCCCAGGCAGTCAGTGTGGAGGTCTTGACGCCAATCCGCCGCGCCAGCGCCGCTTCGCTCATCCCCGCCGCCTCACGTGCGCGCAGCAAGCGTCCCCCCAGAGTGTCCATCTCGTCACCGGTTTCGCCAAAGGTTTCCGATGGCAGCGTTTCCTGCGGTTCATACATCGTTGTCTCCTTGTGGTTCCTCATCAGCTGACCACCCATGGTCAGCCAGGGCTTGCCCGCATGAGGCCTTTATTGGCCCAGACGCGCCGCATGCCAGGACAGATGGTCGTCCATGAAGGTTGAGATGAAGAAATAGGAATGGTCGTAGCCTTCCTGCATGCGCAGTGTCAGGCCGATTCCCGCTTTCGCCGCGGCCTCCTCGAAAAGCCAGGGCCGCAAGCCTTCGTCGAGAAACCCGTCGGCTGTGCCCTGGTCGATCAGGAACTCCGGGAAACGCGCCCCGTCTTCCACCAGTGCCACGGCATCGTGGGAGCGCCATGCACTCCGGTCGGAGCCGAGATATTTTTCAAACGCCTTTTCCGCCCAGGGCGCCGTCGAAGGGGAGACGATCGGTGCGAAAGCCGAACAGGCGCGAAAACGGTCCGGGTTCTTCAGCGCAATCGTCATCGTACCATGCCCGCCCATGGAATGGCCGAAAATGGATTGGCGCTCCATGTCAGCCGGAAAATGTGCTGCGACGAGGGCAGGCAGTTCCTCCACGAGATAGGAATACATGCGGTAGCATTTCGCCCACGGCTGTTCGGTAGCGTCCACGTAGAATCCCGCGCCCTTGCCGACCTGCCAGTCGGTTGCGACGTCGGGCACTTCGCCGCGCGGGCTGGTGTCGGGGCAGACGATGATGAGGCCGAGTTCGGCCGCCTTGCGGCGGTACTCGCCCTTCTCCATGACATTGGCATGGGTGCAGGTGAGGCCGGACAGGTACCAGACAACCGGGCAGGGGCGGGTCCTGGCCTGCGGTGGCACGAAAACCGCGAAGGTCATTTCGCAGCCGCACACCTGCGACTCGTGGGCGTACACGCCCTGCATGCCGCCGAAGGATTTGTTCTGGGAGATAATTTTCATGGGTCTTCCCGGTTCAATTGGATTTGAGCGCCCGGCGGACGGTCTGGTCCAGTGCCTGGAGAAAGGCGGAGCGGTCCTTCTGCGTAAAGCCCGGATTGTAGCCCTTGATCTCGCCCGCCTCGCGCAGGTCCTGCTTCAGGTTGCGCATGGCAAGCGCCATGCCGATGGTTTCCTGCGTGAAAGGCCGCCCGGTCGGACCCAGCACGTGAACGCCCTTTTCCACCAGACGCGCGGCCAGTGGCACATCGGCCGTGACGGCAATGTCGTTTCCAGCAGCATGCTCCACGATCCAGTCATCCGCCGCATCAAAAGCGCCCGAAACAACGACATTACGCACCATGGGATCGCGCGACGGCCGCATGCCGGAATTCGCGACGAAGGTGACGGAGGCGGAATGCCGCTCTGCCACCTTCAGGATTTCGGCTTTCACCGGGCAGGCATCCGCATCGACCAGGATCTGTGGCATTCTCCGCTCAGTCACAGCGCCCACGGTTCAGCTGCGCCGCAACCCGCTCGGCATCTGCTTCACTGAGGCCGGTGATCGCAAAAACGCCATTTTCGATGCGCGTGCGCAGGGTCGGGCGGTTCAATTGCTTTCCGCACACCGACAGCGCCATGGTCTTGCCGGCATGCATGGCCGTCATGTCCGCGAAGGCCGCGTGCAGGTTCTCCGGCAAGCGCCCGAAAACCTGCCAAGAGTCACCTTCGGCGCGGGCCTCGGCCTCGACCGCTGTATTGACCGAGAAGCTCTGGCCGGGGACGGTAAAGGCGATCACCGCCTCGCCGGCAATGGCTGCCGGTGCCGGGCAGGCCAGTCCGGCTGCAAGGAGCAACCGTCGGATCAAAACACAACCACACTGCGGATGCTTTTGCCCTCATGCATCAGGTCAAACCCCTTGTTGATGTCATCCAGCGAAAGCGTGTGCGTGATCATCGGGTCGATCTGGATCTTGCCCTCCATGTACCAGTCAACGATCTTCGGCACGTCCGTGCGCCCGCGCGCGCCGCCAAAGGCCGTTCCCTTCCAGGTGCGGCCCGTGACCAGCTGGAAAGGCCGTGTCGAAATTTCCTGCCCTGCGCCCGCAACCCCGATGATGACGGATTCGCCCCAGCCGCGATGCGCGCATTCCAGTGCCTGACGCATCACCTTGGTGTTGCCCGTGCAATCGAACGTGTAGTCGGCACCGCCGATCAGGTCAGCGCCGCGCCTGGTCATGTTGACGATCTCGGCCACCACGTCGTCGCATTCCGTGGGATTGACGAAATGGGTCATGCCGAACTTCTCGCCCCATTCCTTCTTGCCGTTGTTGATGTCGACGCCGATGATCATGTCGGCGCCTGCAAGGCGAAGCCCCTGGATCACGTTGAGGCCGATACCGCCAAGCCCGAACACGGCGGCCGTCGCGCCGATTTCCACCTTGGCCGTGTTGATCACCGCGCCGATGCCGGTCGTCACCCCGCAGCCGATGTAGCAGATCTTGTCAAAGGGCGCGTCCGGATGGACCTTGGCCAGCGCGATCTCCGGCAGCACGGTGAAGTTCGAGAAGGTCGAGCAGCCCATGTAGTGATGAATCTTCTCGCCGTTGATAGAGAATCGCGACGTGCCGTCCGGCATCACGCCCTGACCCTGCGTCGCGCGGATGGCGGTGCACAAATTGGTCTTGCGCGACAGGCAGGACGGGCAGGAACGGCATTCCGGCGTGTAGAGCGGAATGACGTGGTCACCCTTCTTGAGCGACGTCACACCCGGCCCGGTATCCACCACGACGCCCGCACCCTCATGACCCAGAATGGCCGGGAACAGCCCTTCCGGATCGGCGCCCGAAAGGGTGAATTCGTCGGTATGGCAGATGCCGGTCGCCTTGACCTCGATGAGGACCTCACCCGCCTTGGGGCCTTCCAGGTCCACGTCCATCACTTCGAGCGGCTTTCCTGCGGCAATGGCGACAGCGGCGCGGGTCTTCATGGGGCATCCTCCGGTTGCTTCTTTCAAGGTTTCCAGTTTTGCCGCAGCTGTGCAACCGTGATCTGGCGCATGGCCGATTTTAGTCCTGCGGATCACGGCAGTTGCGTGTCCGCTAAAGTGCTGGCAATTAGACGCGGAACCAACCCGCCGGACCTTGCTGCCATGGACACGACAGGACATATGCTCGCCAATCTCGCGGCCGGAACCATTGTCATCGCGCTGACGGTCATCATTCACACCTTCGGCCTCGTGTTCATGACCCGCGCCATCGGCCCGGTAACCGATTTCATGCGTATCCGCAGCCATCGCTCACGCACATTGGCCATGGTCACGGTGGTGTTCGGCATCTTTGCGATCATGACCGTGGAAGTCTGGGTCTGGGCGCTGGCCTATATCGTGACCGGCAGCTTCGACGACTTTGTCACGGCGCTCTATTTCTCCACCGTCACCTTCTCGACCCTTGGATATGGTGACGTTCTGCCACACTCGGAATGGCGCCTGTTCACGGCGCTGGAGGGCGTCAACGGCTTCCTCCTGATCGGTTGGTCGACCGCATACCTTGTGGCGGCGGGAACCCGCATCGGGCCCTTCAAGGCCGGTGAACATTTCTGACGCCGCCGCGATTCAGCGATTCGTAACGGGCAGGTGCCCATCATGGCCGCCGGACAATCCGGGGCACTGCTTTGAAAACCTCTCTGCTCATCATCGTCGATCTCGCCGTCATCTATCTGCTGGTGGCCGCCCCCATCGGCTTGCGGCGTTTCCGGCTGACGCGGCGCATGGCCGCGCCGCCCGGCCGTGTCCTGTCCGCAATTGATCCCTTCGGCGCCAATGCCGGCTGGAGCGCCACCATCGTCTCGGTAAAACGCCTTGATACCCTTGCCGGCGGCGAGGAACGGGGCGAGGCGGAACTGTCCTGGCCGGGACGCGACGGCAGGCCGATCCACCGGACAATTGCCCTGCACCGTTTCGACGGCGGGTTCGAGGAGCGGGTGGTTGAGGACAGCTCGCTCGATCAATCCTTCTGGGCCAATTGGTCCAACCGGGTCGAAATTGCGCCGGACAAGGGCCAGACGACCGTCACCGTCACCCGAACCGACCGCTACAGGGGCGCGGCTTTCCTGATCTTCCGGTGGTTTGCAGCGCGGCGCGAACTGAACAAGCTGAAGCATTGGGCGGAAACCGGGACATACAAGCCGGGTGGCATCTTTGAGCATCCGCTGACGCAATTGGGCCTTGCCGGCCTTTCTGTGCTGGTCTTCTGGCCGGTTTTCGGGCTGGACCGCACGGGTTTCATCCTCGCGCTCACGCTGACGCTGGTCGTCGCAGCCCACGAACTCGGGCACCTGGCGGCTTTCCGTATCATGGGGCACCGGAATGTCCGGATGATCTTCATCCCGGTGCTTGGTGGCATCGCCATTGGCGGGCGGCCCTATGACAGCCGCCACGAGATCGCCTTCGTGGCGCTGATGGGGGCAGGCTTCTCCGCCTTCCTTGTTCCCGTCGCGATCCTTGCCCATGACGGGTTTGCCGCGGCCGGCCATTTTGGCTGGGCCGCTTTCGCGGGCGGTCTGGCAGCCTGCGCCGCCTTCTTCAACCTCGCCAACCTGGCGCCCATGTGGAAATTTGACGGCGGGCAGGTGCTCCGCCAGATCACCGGGGAAGGGTGGCTGCGCACCGTCGCTGCCATGGCCTTGCTCATGTCAATGCTGGGCTTCGGCTGGCTCGCAGGGTTCCCGCTCACCATGCTGCTGGCGGCAGGCGCCGTCATTGCCCTCCTGTCGGTCATCACGGCGCGCTCATCTGTCAAGCCGCGTCACGCGATGAAGCCGAACACGCACGCGGAATCGGCCCTCATTGCCGCCGGGCTCGCGGCCATCGTCACGATACACGGCAGCGGCATCATCTGGGCGATGACGCGCTTCCTGTGAGCCGGCGCCCTATTTGCTGATCTTGCGCATGGCCCAGCTGTAGCCCTCTGTCACGACATGGACCGGTGCCAGGGCGATCTCCTTCAGGCTGACGCCGGAGAGGCGCTGGCGCACTGAAGTCAGCACACCCGGGCTGACCGCCTCTTCTGCCTCCGGAGCCTGCATCGCCTGTTTCTGCTCGACATCGGCCTTCGGCCGCGGCGGCACGGCAGGCATGCCGGCATCCACTTCCACGGTCGCCGCTGCGGCAGGTTCGGCAGCCCCGGCTGTCACCGTCGCTTCGGGCCGCAGCTCTGCCGTTTCCGGTTTCGCCTCGCAGACGGCCAGGATCATCGGATAATCCGCAGTGCCGAGCGCGTCGAGCCGCGCATCGGTTTGCGCATTGCACTCGGCCACGCCGGCATAGTTCTGGTCGATCGTCTGGATGTGATGGCACTGGGTCGCCGTGTCATCGCAGCCCATGATGGTCATCAGGATGAGGGCGGTCTTCATGCGGGCCATCCGTTCCTTCGTGGTGTCGTCATGAGGGTCTCATGGCCGCAAAACCCGGCGCAATCATGGTCGCGGCGCGGCAAGGGCACGCCACGCCGCTTCAGTTTCCGGCCGCAAGCCCCTCGCGCCGCGGGTCCGCCCCGCCCATGATGGTCCCGTCCGGCGCAATGGAAATGCCATGCAGGCCGGAATTCAGGTCGCGCACGGACGTCTTGTATCCCAGTGCTTCCAGCTCCGTCTTCAATGCTTCGGCCGCCGTCCCGGCCTCGATGTCATAGGTGCCGAAACGGTTGACCAGATGCGGCAGGTTCACCGCCTGCTGGATGTTCATGTCCCAGTCGATCAGCGCGATGATGGTCTTGGCCACATAGGCAATGATGCGGCTGCCGCCGGGCGATCCGAGCGCGTGGACCGGCTTGCCGTCCTTCAGGATGATGGTCGGCGACATGGAGGAGCGCGGCCGCTTGCCCGGTTCCACCCGGTTGGCGATGGCCTTGCCGTCCTCGCCTTCCGGCACGAAGGAAAAGTCGGTCAACTGGTTGTTGAGCAGGAAGCCCGCCGCCATTTGCCGCGAACCGAAGCCGTTCTCGATGGACGAGGTGACGGAGGCCACGTTGCCAAAGCGGTCCACGACGGTGAAATGCGAGGTGGATGGCAGCGAAACG
>JACKJW010000020.1 GCA_020637755.1 Brucellaceae bacterium
GCCGGTCCATCGACAATTTCGACGCGGTGCTGATCCACACGCTGGCCGAGCGCTTCCGCTGCACCCAGAAGGTGGGCGAGCTGAAGGCCAGTCATGATTTGCCGGCTTCCGATCCCGACCGTGAGGCACGTCAGATCGAGCGGCTTCGGCGTCTTGCTGACGATGCGGGCATGGACCCCGACTTCGCCGAAAAATTCCTCGCCTTCATCATCAAGGAGGTGATCCGCCATCACGAGGCCATCGCGGCCAAGGCGGGCGAAAATTCCTGATCCGCACGGATCGGTCAAACCAAACAGACAGACAAACGAACAGACCTGAACAGGAGTAATTCACATGGCACTGAAAATCCGTCTGGCCCGCGCTGGCTCCAAGAAGCGCCCCTACTACCACATCGTCGTTGCCGACGTGCGTTCGCCGCGCGACGGCCGCTTCATCGAGCAGGTCGGCGCCTGGAACCCGATGCTGCCCAAGGACGGTGAGCGCGTGACGCTGAAGGCAGACCGCGTGCAGCATTGGCTCGCCAATGGCGCGCTGCCGACCGATCGTGTTGCCCGCTTCCTCGACGCGGCCGGCCTGACCAAGCGCGACGCCCGCAACAACCCGGAAAAGGCGCTGCCCGGCAAGAAGGCGCAGGAGCGCATCAAGGCTGCCGCCGCTGCTGCGGAAGCCGCTGCCGCCAAGGCTGCCAAGGAAGCCGAAGAGGCTGCCGCCGCTGCTGCCGCCCCGGCCGAGGAAGCTGCTTCGGAATAATCCGGATCTGCGGACTGAAACGAAGAGGCCGTCCTTCGCGGGGCGGCCTTTTTGCTTGGGCGATTCCTGTCAGGCGCTCAGGCGGTTGTCGGCCGGTTTGGGCACGGCCAGCATCACGATGAAGCCGATGATGAAGAAGATGGCGATGACGGCCATGCCCGCGCGGGCCGAGCCGCTGACGGCGGTTATGGTGGCGACAAGGAAGGGGGCGAGAAAACTCGTGGCCCGCCCTGCCAGCGCATAGATTCCGAAGTAGCGGCCGGTCTCTTCCTTGCTGACCGAGCGCGCCATGTAGGAGCGCGACGAGGCCTGAACCGGCCCGAAGGCCGCGCCGATCAGCAGGCCGAAGACGATGTAAGCCTTTTCCGCAGCCGTCCCGAACAGGCCGCCGGAGTCTGCATCGCCGAATTGCAGCATGCCGAACAGTGTGTAGCCCGGCCCCGTCGAGACGATGCCGATGGTGGCGACCAGCAGCAGGACGACGCAGAAGAGTACGATGCGCTTGGCGCCGAAGGCCGCGTCGAAGCGCCCGGCGATGATCGAGCATGGAATGGCGACGATGTTCAGGATGATGCCGAAAATGCCGATCTCGGTGATCGACCAGCCGAACATGGCCGCTGCAAAGCCGCCGCCCAGCGCCAGCAGCGCGTTGACGCCGTCCTGATAGATCATGCGGGCGATCAGAAAGCGGGCGATGCCGGTGCGGTGTTTGAGGTCTGCCAGCGTCTGCTTCAGTTCCGCGATACCGGCGGCGACCGCATTGGCGGCGTTGCGGCGGGTGCCCTGATCGGGTGTGAAGAGGAACATTGGCAGCACGAAGACGAGATACCAGAGCGCGGCGATCGGGCCGGTCGCCCGCGCATCCTCACCCTGTGACACGTCGATGCCGAACAGGGGCGCGGCACCGATGATGGTCTTTCCGGTCTCCGGCGAGGCGGCGAGCAAGGCGATGACGAAGATCAGGACGATCATGCCGCCGGCATAGCCCAGCCCCCAGGCGGTGTTGGAAATCTTGCCGATCTCCTCTTCGGGAACCAGCCCGGTCATCATGGAATCGTTGAAGACGATGGAAAATTCGGCTGCCACAGTCGCCAGCGTGAAGGCGAGCGCGACCCAGAACAGGCTCGCGCCCGGTGCCGCCCACCAGAGCGTGCACAGGGCGATAATCTTGATGACGGCGAAGAAACCGATCCACGGTTTGCGTGGTCCTGTCTGGTCGGCAATCGATCCGAGCACGGGCGACAGGACGGCGATCATGACGCCACCGGCCGCCACCGCATAGCCCCAGGCGGCCTGACCCTGTGCCGGATCGGCGGCAAGGCGGGAGATAAAATAGGGCCCGAAGATGAAGGTGGTGACGACCGTGAAAAACGGTTGTGCCGCCCAGTCGAAGAACATCCAGCCCCAGATGCCCTTGCGCGACACGCGCGTTTCGCCTTGTTCCGTCATACTTCCCCCACAGGGGCGTGGCCCGCCCCGATCCAGTGCCGCCGGCCGCCAACTGCCGGACGTGCCGTTATGGCCGGCCCTCACGCGCCGGCCAGATCCCCCAGCAATGCGGCGGCGACGGTCAGCCGCGAGACGGTCAGATCCCCGCTTTCCAGCAAGGCCATGATCCGGTTGCGGGTCATGGCGATGCGGGTCTCGTGCGCCTCGACCCAGTGGGCGAAAGGCTCGTCCTTGCCGCCGTACTGTCCGAGTGCCGCAATGGCGATGCCGCGCCTCGCATTGTTGATCATGTCATTGGCGCGCGAAAGCGCAAGGCCGTCGTAGTAGTCGCCGGCCGGAATCGCGCGCGCGGCATCCTCCATGCGGCCGATGCGGAAATGCTCGGTGACGCGGAAGAAGACCGCACCCGCCTTGTGCAGGGTGGTTCCGGAGTGGGCGGCCACATGCATGATGCCGGGAACCAGTTCATCCGATCCGAGTAGCGCGATGCGCTTGGCCAGATCGACGGGCACGCCGGAGGCTTTCAGGCGCGCCTGCCGCTCGGCCAGCTTCTCCTTCATGTAGGCGGGCAGGAGATGCAGCATTTCCGGTTCCAGGGCTGCGCGCGCCTTGGCCAGCGCATCGACGGCTTCGCCGACATCCTGCTCCAGATCGGCATTCTTCAATTGCCACGCGGTGGCATTGTGGATGAGGCGCGTGACATGCTCGTAAAGGCGGAGCTGCTCCTTGCCCTCGATCCTGTTGTCGAGCGCGTCAAGGGCTGCGAACAGTCCATCCAGCGCAAAGCCGTCCCGCACCACGGCAAAGGCACGGGCGACCTCGGCGGGCGAGCGGCCGGTCATGTCCATCTGCCGGGTCACGAAGGACGGGCCGCCACGGTTGACGACGTCATTGGCCAGTTCCGTGGCGATGATCTCGCGGCGCAGGCGGTGGCCAAGAATTTCCTCGCGCCACTTGCCCTGCATCGCAGCCGGAAAATAGTTCACCAGCGCCGGCACGAAATGCGGGTCATCCGGAAGGCCGTTGGCCATGATGTCGGAGAACAGCACCAGCTTGGCATAGGAGACGAGAACGCCGATCTCCGGCCGGGTCAGCGCCTCGCCGCGCGCCTGCCGTTCGGCCAGCACCTTGGGGTCAGGCAGCAATTCCACCTTGCGGTCGAGCAGCTTGCGCGCCTCGAGGTTTTCCATCATGCGGGCCTGATAGGGCAGGTCTTCCACTGCGCGCTTGGCTGACAGCGAGATGGCGAGTGTCTGGTCGTAATTGGTCTCCAGCACAAGGGCGGCCACCTCGTCCGTCATCTTCACCAGCAGCGTGTCGCGCGCCTTGCGGGTCAGCTTGCCGCTGCGCATGGCGGCTGCCAGCGCGATCTTGATGTTCACCTCCACGTCGGAAGAATTGACGCCGGCCGAATTGTCGATCGCATCGGAATTGCAGCGCCCGCCATTCTGGCAATATTCGATGCGGGCGCGCTGGGTGACGCCAAGGTTGGCGCCCTCGCCGATGACGCGCGCACGGACCTCCGGCGCGGTGACGCGAATGGCGTCGTTGGCGCGGTCGCCCACATCGGCGTTGCTCTCGGTGGTGGCGCGGATATAGGTGCCGATGCCGCCGAACCACATCAGGTCCACGCGCATCTTCAGGATGGCCGTCATCACCTCGATGGGGGTCGCCTCGGTCTTGCCGAGGCCAATGGCGTCCGCAGCCTGCTGCGAGAGTGCGAGGGATTTCTGCGAGCGCGGGAAAATGCCGCCGCCCCTGGACAGGTGGGAGGTGTTGTAGTCCTGCCAGCTTGAGCGGCCCATTTCAAACAGGCGCTTGCGCTCGGCGAAGCTGGTCTCCGGGTTCGGGTCGGGATCGATGAAGATGTCGCGGTGATCGAAGGCCGCGACGAGGCGGATGCAGGGTGACAGCAGCATGCCGTTGCCGAAGACGTCGCCCGACATGTCGCCGACGCCGGCAACCGTGAAGGGTTCGGTCTGGATGTTGCGGTCCATTTCCCGGAAATGGCGCTTGACCGCTTCCCATGCACCGCGCGCGGTGATGCCCATCTTCTTGTGGTCGTATCCGGCTGACCCTCCCGAAGCGAAGGCATCGTCCAGCCAGAAATGATAGGACTGGCTGATCGCGTTGGCCGTGTCGGAGAAGGTGGCCGTACCCTTGTCGGCGGCGACGACGAAATAGGGATCATCGCCATCAAGCCGCGCGACGCCCTTGGGCGGGATCACCTTCTGGCCGTCGAGATTGTCGGTGACGGAGAGAAGCGAGGAGATGAAGTTCTTGTAGGCGGCCTTGCCGGCCTCGAAGACCTCGTCGCGGCTGCCGCCTGCGGGCAGCTTCTTGGGGAAGAAGCCGCCCTTGGCGCCGACAGGCACGATCACGGCATTCTTCACCTGCTGGGCCTTCACCAGACCCAGCACTTCGGTGCGGTAATCCTGCGGGCGGTCCGACCAGCGCAGGCCGCCGCGTGCGACAGGGCCGAAGCGCAGGTGGACGCCCTCGACCTCGGGGCCGTAGACGAAGATCTCGTGCATTGGCCGGGGTTCCGGCAGGAAGGGGATCATGCGCGGTTCCAGCTTGAAGGCGAGTGAACGCGGCGGCACCGCATCGTTCACCGGCGCATGGCGGTTGGTACGCACCGTTGCCATGACGAGAGTGCGGAAGCGGCGCAGGATGGTGTCGTCGTCCAGGCTCGGAACCTTGTCGAGGGCGGTCAGGATCGCCTGCTCGCAGGCCCTGGTGCGGTCAGCGGAATCCTTGATCGCCGAAGGGTCGAAGCGGGCGACGAAGAGGGCGTAAAGATCGCGGGCAATCTGCGGATAGCGGTTCAGCGTGGCAGCGATGACTTCTTGTCCCCAGGTCGATCCGGCCTGCTGAAGATAGCGGCCATAGGCGCGCAGGATCGTCACCTCGTCCGGCGCCATGCCGGCGCTGTGGGCAAGGCCGTTGTAGGGGTCGTTGTCGATGGCGCCGTTGGTGGCCATCAGGAAGGTCTGTTCCAGCAGCACGCCCTCGTCGTCGAGGCCGATGGCCCGTCCGGCCGCACTTTCCACCACCATGTCGTGAATGAAGATGCTCCGGCCTTCGCCGATGCCGGTGTTGAAGGTGCGCTCGGCAATGACCTTCAGCCCCATGTGTTCGAGCGCCGGGACGCGGGCCGACAGCGACACGGGCGCGCCGAGGTTGAACACCTTCAGCGCGGCGCTTGTCTCCGGCTGGTCCGGGGAGCGGTAGAAATCGACGGCGAAGGGATTGTCCGGCGTGATTGTCTTCAGGATGGCGGCGTCGGTCAGCGCGGTGGCGGCGTCGGTAACCGCGCGGTAGTCGCGGCCGAAGCGCCGGGCGAGGTCCAGTGTGGCGGCGTCCGTTCCCTTCATTGCAGCGGCATCGTCGAGCGCGTCGTCCCAGGTGCGCACGATGTCGCGCACCTCGGCTTCCAGTTTCGCGGCATCCACCCGTGGCGGCTCGGTGCCGTCGCGGCCGATGATGAAGTGCACCCGGGCCAGCGAGCCCTCGGGAAAGTCCGGGTAATAGGCCGAGACGCGTCCGTCATAGACCTTGGCGAGATGGGCGCCGATGCGCTCGCGCACATGGCTGTCATAGCGGTCGCGCGGGACATAGACGATGACCGAGACATAGCGTCCGAACTTTTCAGGGCGCGGCAGGACCCGCAGGCGCGGGCGCTCGCCCAGCGCCATGACGGCCGAGGCATTGGCCTTCAGTGTTGCGGGGTCGATCTGGAACAGCTCGTCGCGCGGATAGGTCTCCAGGATGTTGATCAGCGCCTTTCCGGAATGGCCGCCGCGGTCATGGCCGAGTTCGCCGAGCACCTGCTCGGCCTTGGAGCGGATGAAGGGAATGCGCGTGATCGACCGCGTGTAGGCCGATGACGTGAACAGGCCGACGATGCGCAGTTCGCCGGTGAGCTTGCCCTGCCGGTCGAAGGTCTTGACGCCGATATAGTCGAGATAGGCGCGGCGGTGGACGACCGACTTGATGTTGGCCTTGGTGACGATCAGCGGGTCCGGCCCGGCCATGAACTCACGGATCTGGGGCGTTGTGGTCACCGCTTCGCCGCCGCGGCGCAACACGCGCAGATCGGGATCGGCGAGGATGCCGAGACCCTTGTCGCTCTTGCGCTTCAGCGTGCCGGTCTTGCCGTCGCCTTCCCAGACATATTCGCGCATGCCGAGGAAGGTGAAATTGTCGTCGCGCAGCCATTCGAGGAATTCGGCAGCCTCCTGCGTGGCGTGGCGATCGAGGACATCCTGGGCGTGGCGGTAGACGCTGATCGCGTGGTCGAGGCGGATCAGCATGTCCTTCCAGTCATGCACGGCATGGCGGACCTGCTTCAGCACATCCTCGATGCGGGCCTTGAGCTGCTTCTGGCGGCCTGTGTCCAGGCGCGGTACATGGATATGGATGACGGAGAGGAGATTGCTGCCGTTTTCCGGATTGCGGCGCGTTGCCACCCCATGGACTGTGCAGATGTCCTTGCCCTCGCGTGTCACTTCGAGAACCGGATGGATGACGAGGCGCAACTCTCCGCAGCTTTCGTTGATTTCGCCAAGGACGGAATCAAACAGGAAGGGCATGTTGTCGTTGACGACGGTAATGGCGGTGACCGGCCGGCCATCAGCCTCCAGCATTCGGTCGTTGTCGAAGGTGATGACCGCATGGCCCGGATGGTGGCGGCAGAGCGCTGCATTGGCGGATGCAGCGGCGAAATTCAATGCCTCTGGCGAATAGGTCCTGCGATCCTCTTCGGGGACGAGGCTGAGGAGGAGGTCTTCCAGCAGGGCGGCTGAGCCGGTGCCGCCAGATTTTTCTCCCTTGCCCTTGCCGGCGGGTTTTTTCATGGCATCCTCCCCTCGCGCGAGCGCGGTTTTCTTGTTTCAATCAGGAAACGACAGGCAGGGGGCCAGTTCAAGCCCTTTTGCGCCAAAGCCAGAACAGGGAGACCAAGGAATCATGACGGACAAGGTGAAGGGCATTCTCGCGCTGGACATTCTCGACGGTGTGGAACCCAGCGAATCGACACGTGCCTATTTCGACAAATGCGAGGAGAAGCTGGGGCTGGTGCCCAACGTGCTGCGCAGCTACGCTTTCGATGACAAGAAGCTGCGCGCCTTCACTGACATGTACAATGACCTGATGCTGGGCGCCTCCGGGCTGACCAAGCTGGAGCGCGAGATGATCGCGGTGGCCGTCTCCTCGGTCAACCATTGCTATTATTGCCTGACGGCGCATGGCGCGGCGGTGCGGGAACTGTCCGGCAATCCGAAGCTCGGTGAGCAGATGGTGATGAATTACCGCGTTGCAGACCTCACGCCCAAGCAGAAGGCGATGCTGGATTTTGCCGTGCTGCTGACCGAGGCTCCGGCGACGATCGAGGACGATGACCGCCAGATGCTGCGTGAGGCCGGGTGGAGCGACCGCGACATTTTCGACATCGCCTCCACGGCCGCCTTCTTCAACATGTCGAACCGGATGGCGGCGGCCACCGACATGCAGCCGAACGACGAGTACCATTCCATGGCGCGGTGACGCGGTTCTCCGGAGAGGTCAGGCCGGTTCGCTCAGGGCAGCGGGATCGCATCGAGTGCGGCCTGCACTTCCAGGAAGAAGCGGCCGAGATGGGCGCCGTCCACCAGCGCATGATGGACTTCGGCCGAAACTGCCATGGAATGGCGCCCGTTGCCGTCACCGGTGAACTTGCCCCAGGCCAGGCGGGGGATGCAATCCTCCGGCCCGCGCAGCGCATGGCTGATCGAGGTGAAGTCGGTCCACGGCGTGCAGGTGAGGAAGACGAAGCGGCCGAGGTCGCCCGAATTGGGTTTCAGTTCGGTTTGGGCCAGTGCGGCAGCGGTTGCTTCCTCGCAATTTTCCGCAAAGCGGGCGAAATCCGGGTCGTATTCAATCTCGGAGAAGGCAAAGCCGCCGGCCGGCAGCGCGACGGTGGACGAGATGTCGGCGCGGGAATATTCGGCGACCATGCCATCCTCCCGCAGACGGTGGCGGAAGGCCGGGATCACGTTGCTGGCATGGCCGAGAGCGTACATGCAGGCAATGGCGGGCTTCACGCCGGCAGGTTTCAGCACGGTCAGCAGCCGTGTGACCTCCACGCGTGCCGTCATGGCATATTGCGGGCGGGCGTAGGTGGAAAAGAGCCGGTATTGCCCGGCCCTTTCCCAATTTTCGGGATCAATGAGTGTGACGGGGTTGTCCGTCACGCCGCGCCTTGGGTGCGGCTTTTCTCGAAGCGCTTGCGCTCGTGGGGATCGAGATAGAGCTTGCGCAGGCGGATCGACTTCGGCGTCACTTCCACCAGCTCGTCGTCCTGGATCCACGACAGGGCGCGTTCCAGCGTCATGCGGATGGGCGGGGTCAGCTTGACAGCCTCATCCTTGCCGGCGGCGCGGATATTGGTGAGCTTCTTGCCCTTGAGCACGTTCACTTCCAGGTCGTTGTCGCGGCTGTGGATGCCGATGATCATGCCGGCATAGACCTTGGCACCCGGATCGATGACCATCGGGCCGCGGTCTTCCAGGTTGAACAGGGCATAGGCCACGGCTTCGCCCGCTTCGTTGGAGATGAGCACGCCGTTGATGCGGCCGCCGATCTCGCCCTTGTAGGGTTGATAATCATGGAACAGGCGGTTCATGATCGCCGTGCCGCGCGTGTCGGTCAGCAGTTCCGACTGGTAGCCGATCAGGCCGCGTGTCGGGCAGAAGAAGACGAGGCGCTGGCGGTTGCCGCCCGACGGGCGCAGTTCGACCATCTCGCCTTTTCGTTCGCTCATCTTCTGGACGACGATACCGGCGTGTTCCTCGTCCACGTCGATGACGACTTCCTCGATGGGTTCGAGCAGGGTGCCGTCCTCATCCTTCTTCATGACGACGCGCGGGCGCGACACGGCAAGCTCGAAGCCTTCGCGGCGCATGGTCTCAATCAGCACGGCAAGTTGCAATTCGCCACGGCCGGAGACGTAGAAGGAATCCTTGTCCTCGGCTTCCTCGATCTTCAGCGCGACGTTGCCTTCGGCTTCCTTGAGCAGACGATCACGGATGACGCGGCTTGTCACCTTGTCACCCTCGGTTCCGGCGAGCGGGCTGTCATTGACGATGAAGCTCATCGTCACGGTCGGCGGGTCGATCGGCTGGGCTTCCATCGGCTGGCTGACGGAGGGATCGCAGAAAGTGTCGGCGACGGTACCCTTCTGCAAGCCGGCAATGGCAACGATGTCGCCGGCGCGGCCTTCCTCGATCGGCTGGCGCTCAAGGCCGCGGAAGGCCATGATCTTGGAGATGCGGCCGGTTTCCAGCAGCGTTCCGTCATGGTGCAACACCTTGACCGGCTGGTTGGGCTTGATCGATCCGGAGGCGATGCGCCCGGTGATGATGCGGCCGAGGAACGGGTTGGCTTCCAGGATGGTACCGATCATGCGGAACGGGCCTTCCTCGACGGCGGGTTCCGGAACGTGCTTGACGATCAGGTCAAAGAGCGGACCGAGCTTTTCGTCCTTGGGGCCTTCCGGGGCGACGTTCATCCAGCCGTCGCGGCCCGAACCGTAGAGGATCGGGAAGTCGAGCTGCTCGTCGGTGGCGTCGAGATTGGCGAAAAGGTCGAAGACCTCGTTGATCACCTCGTCGGCGCGGGCATCCGGGCGGTCGATCTTGTTGATGGCGACGATCGGCTTCAGGCCCACTTTCAGCGCCTTGCCGACGACGAACTTGGTCTGCGGCATCGGGCCTTCGGCGGCATCGACCAGCAGCACCGCGCCATCCACCATGGAGAGGATGCGCTCCACCTCGCCACCGAAGTCGGCGTGGCCGGGGGTGTCGACGATGTTGATGCGCGTGCCCTTCCATTCCACCGAGGTGGCCTTGGCGAGGATGGTGATGCCGCGCTCCTTTTCCAGGTCGTTGGAGTCCATGGCGCGTTCCATCACGCGCTGGTTCTCGCGGAAGGCACCGGATTGCTTGAGCAGTTCGTCCACCAGCGTGGTCTTGCCATGGTCAACGTGCGCGATGATCGCGATATTGCGGAGGGTCATGAAATGTCACTTTGAGTTGGCGGCGGGGCGAAACGTCTACGGCAGCCCGCCAATGGTCTTGGCGCGCTCATACAGGAAATATTGCGAATGCGAAAGGGGGCGCGATACGGCAGGGGATCGCGCCGTCAGCGGTCCAGCAATCCGGCAGCAGCAGACCGCGCCCAGTGGTCGGCGGCAATGATCTCTTCCAGCGAGGATGGCGCGGCGTTGTTCGCCAGGCGGTCCATGACCTGCTCCACCACATCCGCCATGCCCAGGAAGCCGAGACGGCCCTTGATGAAGGCTTCCAGCGCGGTTTCCTTGGCGCCGTTCAGTACCGTTCCGGCCAGTCCGCCTTCGGCCAGTGCGCGCCGCGCCAGCCTCAGTGCCGGGAAGCGGGGCTCGTCGGGGGCTTCGAAATCCAGCCTTGACAGTCTGGCGAAGTCCAGCCGTTCGACCGGCAGATGCGGGCGGAAAGGCCAGCCGAGCGCGTAGCCTATGGCGACCTTCATGTCGGACGGGCCAAGTTGGGCCAGCACGGATCCGTCGCAATAGCCCACCATGGAATGGACGATGGATTGCGGATGAATGATCACCTCAACCTGTTCCGGCTTCAGCGCGAAGAGGTGTCTTGCCTCGATCATCTCCAGCGCCTTGTTGAACATGGAGGCGCTGTCGATGGAAATCTTCAACCCCATCGACCAGTTGGGATGTTTACGCGCGGTCTCGGCGGTGACGCCGGCCATCGCATCGCGGGTCCAGGTCCTGAACGGCCCGCCGGACGCTGTCAGGATCACGCGTTCCACGGCCTTGCCCTGCGCGCTGTCGAGCACCTGGAAGATGGCATTGTGTTCGCTGTCGACCGGCAGCAGCGTGCCGCCCGCGTCCCTGACAGCTTCGATGAAGAGATCACCGGCGGAGACCAGGCACTCCTTGTTGGCGAGCGCGATGGTTCCGCCATTGGCGGCAGCGGCAAGCGTCGGTTCCAGCCCGGCCATGCCGACAATGGCCGCCATGGTGACATCTGCCGGGCGCGCCGCCGCCTCGATCAGTGCCGTGCGGCCCGCGGCAGCCTCGATCCCGGTGCCGGCAAGCGCGTCCTTGAGGTCTTGATAGCGGGCCTCGTCAGCCGTCACGGCAATCTGCGCGCCTGCGGCCTTCGCCTGCCGCGCCAGAAGCGTGATGTTGGCGGAGCCGGTGAGCGCCACCACCTCGAAAGCGTCCGCCCCGCCCATATGGGCGATGACGTCCAGCGTGCTGACGCCGATGGAGCCGGTCGCGCCAAGCACGGAGATGGTGCGTCGGGAGGTGGCGGTCAGCGGCATCAGGTCCAACTCCGGCAAACGGTCATGATGCGCGGCTTAGCGCCCGGCCGGGCGGCAGGCAAGGGGCACCCGCCACGAGCCTCAGCAATAGGTCTCGGTGCCCAGCGTCTGGGCGTCCGTGTAGCGGTTACCATGGGCGAAGCCGACAGGAAGCATTTCCTCGATCTCGGCCAGCTCTGGCGCACCGAGCCGGATGGTCAGGCTCTGCGCCAGTTCGTCCAGATGGGTGGCGGTGCGGGTGCCGGGAATGGGGATGATGTGATCGCCCTGCGCCAGGGTCCATGCGGTGGCCAGCGCAGAGGTGTTCCATCCACGATTCTGCGCATAAGCCCGGAAGCGGTCTATGCGGGCATTGTTGCGCAGCCAGTTGCCACCCATGAAGCGCGGATTGGTCTTGCGGAAATCCGTGTGGGCAAAGGAGGCTGGGTCCGGGGCATGATCGGCGAAGATACCGCGCCCGACTGGCGAGAAGGCGATGAAGGCGGTGCCAAGGCGCTTGCAGGCCTGGATGAGGCCCAGTTCGGGCTGGCGCGTCCAGAGCGAATATTCATTCTGCACTGCCATGACCGGATGGACGGCATGGGCGCGCTCCAGCGTTGAGGGCGCGATTTCCGACAGGCCGATGCCGCCGATCTTTCCCTCACGCACCAGCTCGGCCATGAAACCCATGGCATCCTCGATCGGCACTTCGTGGTCGCGCCGGTGCAGGTAATAGAGGGGAATGTGGTCCGCGCGCAGCCGCTTCAGCGAGCCTTCGACGGCCTCGCGGATGTAGTCGCGCCTGTTGTTGAAGTGGCGTTCAGGCTTCGGCACAATCCCGCATTTGGAGGCAATGACGAACTCATTGGGGTTGGCGGCGCAGAACTCGCCGATGATCTCCTCGGACAGGCCCATGCCGTAGAGAAGCGCGGTATCGAGATGGGTGATGCCGAGATCGAGCGCGCGCTTCAGCGTGGCGAAGCTGTCCGCCTTGCCGGTCGCTCCGTAGAACCCGGCGAAGCTCATGCAGCCGAGCGCGAGCGCTCCCACTTCCGGTCCACTGGCTCCAAGCTTGCGCTGCTGCATCGTTCCTGCTCCTTGTTGTCCGGCCAAAGGCATAGCAGCCCCGGCACAGGGAGCAAGACCGGGGCGGGCCCGCAGGGCGAAAACGAAGCGGAAAGATTTGTGACAGGCTGCCGTCACAATTTCACATTTGCGACTGATTCAGGCAGAATTGCTGCCGCATTGGACATGTAGTTCAAGCATCAAGGCCGGGATGCAAAGGGCGTGGGGCTACGCAATCATCCTGACGGCCGGGCTGCCCGACAGGGCTTTCAGGAGTTCGACCATGCGCAATCTTATCGCTTCCACCGTCCTCATTGCCGGCATTGCCTTTTCGGGCGCGGCTTTTGCTGAGGACCAGACCGTCAACGGCACCATCAAGTCGTTCGATGCCCAGACCCGCGTCGTGATGCTGGAAGACGGCAATTCCTACAAGCTCGGCAAGAAGGCCGATGCCAGTGCCATCCAGGTGGGCGAGGATGTCGTCATCACGCTTCGCCAGAACAAGAAGGGCGTCAATGTCGCCCGCGAAGTGAAGGCCGCCGAATAAGGCCTTTCCCTTCACCGGACATGCGAACGGCGGCCTTCGGGCCGCCGTTTCTGTTTTGGCGCGGGGTTTTCCGGTCAGTGGCGGAAGTGGCGCATGCCCGTCGTCACCATGGCGATGCCGTGCTCGTCGGCAGCCGCGATCACCTCGTCGTCGCGCATCGAGCCGCCCGGCTGGATGACGGCGGTCGCACCCGCTTCCACGGCGGACAGCAGACCGTCGGCAAAGGGGAAGAACGCATCGGAAGCCACCACGCAGCCTTTGGTGAGCGGCTCGGCGAGGCCTGCGGCTTCGGTGGCATCCATGGCCTTGCGCGCGGCAATGCGGGCGGAATCGACCCGGCTCATCTGGCCTGCACCGATACCGACGGTCGACAGGTCGCGCGCATAGACGATGGCGTTGGACTTGACGTGCTTGGCGATGCGGAAGGCGAATTTGAGGTCCGCCATTTCCTTGTCCGTCGGGGCGCGCTTCGTCACCACCTTCAGGTCGAGATCGTCAATGACGCCGTTGTCGCGGCCCTGTACCAGCATGCCGCCTGCGACCGACTTGGCGACAATGCCCGGTGCGCGCGGGTCGGGCAGGCCGCCGGTGACAAGCAGGCGCAGGTTCTTCTTGCCAGCGACGATGGCGCGGGCCTCTTCGGTCGCTTCGGGCGCGATGATGACCTCGGTGAAGATCTTCACGATCTCCTCGGCAGCATCCGCGTCAAGCAGGCCGTTCAGCGCCACGATGCCGCCAAAGGCGGAGACCGGATCGCAGCGGAGCGCGGAGAGGTAAGCCTCGCGCAGCGTCGCGCCCTCGGCCACGCCGCAGGGGTTGGCATGCTTGATGATGGCGACGGCGGCGGTGCGCGCCGGATCGAACTCGGCAACCAGCTCAAAGGCCGCATCGGTGTCGTTGATGTTGTTGTAGGAGAGCGTCTTGCCCTGTAGCTGCGTGGCCGTGGCGACGCCCGGACGCCTGTCGCCGGACAGGTAGAAGCCGGCCTTCTGGTGGGGATTCTCGCCGTAGCGCATCACCGAATGCAGTTTGCCCGCGACCGCGCGGTGACGCGGGGCCTCGATGGCCAGGGTTTCGGCGAACCAATTGGAAATGGCGGCGTCATAGGCGGCGGTGCGGGCAAAGGCGCGCGCGGCCAGTTGCTGGCGGAAGGAATAGGTCAGCGCGCCGCCGTTTGCGTCCATTTCGGCCAGCACGGCCTCATAGTCCTGCGGGTCGGTGACGATGCCGACATAGGCGTGGTTCTTGGCGGAGGCACGGACCATGGCCGGGCCGCCAATGTCGATGTTTTCCACGGTGGAGGGGTAATCGCCGCCCGCGTAACGGACTTCCTCGAAGGGATAAAGGTTGATGACGGCGAGATCGATCGGCTTGATGCCGTGGGCGCTCATGGCCTCGGCGTGTTCGGCGTCGTCGCGGATGGCCAGAAGGCCGCCGTGGACACCGGGATGCAGGGTCTTGACGCGGCCGTCCATGATTTCCGGAAAACCCGTCAGGTCGGACACGTCGTGGACGGGAATGCCGGCATCCTTGATCGCCTTGGCGGTGCCACCGGTCGAAACCAGCTCGACGGAATGATCATGAAGCGCGCGTGCAAAGTCGATGAGGCCGGTCTTGTCGGAAACCGACAGGAGTGCGCGGCGCACCGTCACGCGGTCGGGTGCGGGGATTTTCTTGGATTGGACGGCCATTGGCTGCGGCCCTTCGCTGTCTTGCAGGGGAGGAGGTTCGCGCGCCCTAGCACAGCCCGCCCGCCGTTCCAATGATGCAAAGGCCGAAAGTTCGGGAAAGGCCGAAATCCACCCGGCTTTTCGGGTGGAAGCATCCGCTCAGCCGGTTGAGGCGATGCGCGTCAGGCGCCAATGGATTTCCGCAAGCTCGGAGGCGTTGAACGCGATGACGAACTGGCGGGTCTTCAGCGGGCCGGCGAGGCCTGCGAAGAAGATGGATTCCTCGATCAACGGAGATGGCCCGGAGGCCGTGAAAACCCAGGTTTCGCCGCCTGGCGCACCGAGCGTCACCTGCCCGTGCTCGTCCTTGTAGACCTGGATGTCAGGGTGAAGATGGAAGCGTAAGGACACCGCATCCTTGCCGGGTTTCGGTTCCTCGCCGTTCGGCCGGGTGAAACGGTCGGTGCCGTCAAGGATCATGCCGTTTTCGCGCAGGGCAAGGCTGCGTTCATGCAGGATTCCGAAGCGGGAGACATAGCCGTCATGGGAGGAGGTGAAGGACTGCCGTCCGGCTTCGTCGCGGCGTTCGGACACGGCTTTGCGCGGACCTCCGACGAGCGGCGAGCCGATCATGTCACGCTGCCAGCCATCATTGGAGAAGCGGGCCGACGACCTGTCATTGAGTGTGGCGGTGGAATGGGCTGCTGTTGCGCGGGCGAGTGGCCGGTAATCCTCCGGGCCATACTGGTCCACACCGCAATTGACGATGATGTTGTGGCGGCCCGACGACATCTCGAAGGACAGGAAACCCGCATGGGCGCGGCCGGCCACGTCCACCGGCGGCGCGGCGCCCGTATCGGCAATCACGGTTACGCCGCCCATGGCGAGGCGGTCAAAGCCGGAATGGGGTGCATGGAGAACCGGCGCCCCTTGAGTCTCGTCATGCTGGAGCACGGCCATGACATGGTCCGGGCTGGTCGCGCCGACTCCGTTGAAGCGGGCGAGATTGCCGTCGGTGTGGCGGAAGAAGCGCAGCATCGGCAGCATGCGTTCCACGGCGTGGAGCAGGGCCGGTGGCGGAGTTTCGCCCTGGTTGGCATAGGTCTGGCGCAGCGGAAGCAGGTCAGCCAGCAGGTCGAGCACGGCCTGCGGGCTGCGCGAGATGTGGCCGCCATCGGCGAGAATCTGGTGCTCAAGCTCGCTGGCAAGATTGCGCGCGGCGCTGCGCATGCTGGCCGATGACTGGGGCAGGGACAGGGTTGCCAGCGCGATGGCGATGCGCGCGCGCAGCCGGTCCTCGCCGTCGGGCATGTCAGGTGCCAGGGTGCGCAGATAGCGCAACTGCATGGCGAGCGAGCGCATGAAGGCGCGGTAGAACGGCAGTTCGCAGCCCTGCAGCACGACCGTGGAATGCTGGAGCCACGCTATGATGCGCGTGGCGGTGATTCCCGGCTGCCAGGCCAGCCCGCCGACATGGGTGCCATGGGTCAGGACCCAGTCGCGCACCAGCGCGCGGGCGTTGGCGCTGGCCAGGTCCGTTCCGGCGGCGCGCATGTGGCGCAACCATTTGAAGCTGTGCAGCGCCTCGTTCCAGGGCTGGCTGGAGATATCGAGGCCGAAGGGGGATTGCCCACCACTTTCAACGACATGGCCGCCGAGCAGGAAGCGCCCCGAATAGATTTCCTCGGCGACATGGGGATCGGCCGGGCGCAGGTCCGGCGGGGCAATCAGTACGCGCTCCGGTGTGCGGCCGGAAAAGCGCCAACGGTACAGGGGCCCGACGCGAATGCGCTGCCGCGTCCGCCGCCAGATCTCGCGCAGCACAAGCCCCCAAGCGTGCGGGTTATCGCCAGCGGCGGATGCCAAGCAGCCTGTCCTCCTCCATGAGCCTTTCCCGATAGAGTATATGACTCAAGGGTTTGAGCGAAGCGAAAAAGACGTGTGCGCGGCGCTCTTCACCGCTCGTGGATGAGGGGTCAGGCGCGGCAGATCAGGCGGGCGGCAAAGAATCCGTCAAGCCCGCCGCGCGCGGCAGGTTTTTGCGGCCAGTCGGCAGGTGTGGTCCTGAGCCAACCCTCTTGCGTCAGGAAGCCTTCTGTTCCTTCGATTTCGCCGGGCTGGAGAGGCGCGTTGTCAACATCATCGCGTTCGGACAGGAAGCGGGCAATCATGCGTTCACCCTCGGCATGATCGAGCGAGCAGTTGGAAAAGACGATGGTTCCGCCGGGCCGCACAAACCTGACCGCGTGGGACAGGAGATCGTGCTGGAGCGCCGCCAGCTTTTCGATTTCTTCGGGCGATTTGGTCCATGGCACATCGGGATGGCGGCGCACCGTGCCGGTGGACGAGCATGGCGCATCCAGCAGGACGGCATCGAATGGCCGGTCAGGCTGATACTTGCGCAGGTCCGCCGCGACGGTTTCAGCCGCAAGGCCGAGCCGGGCAAGATTGCCTTCCAGTCGCTTGAGGCGGTTTGCGGAAAGATCGAGCGCGGTGACATGTGCGCCGGCAAGGCAGAGTTGGGCCGTCTTGCCGCCCGGAGCGGCGCAAAGATCGGCCACGCGCTTGCCGTCAATGTTGCCCATCATGCGGGCGGGCAGGGCGGCGGCGGCATCCTGTACCCACCATTGTCCCTCGTCGAACCCCGGCAGCGCCGGGACCGGGCCGTTGAGGGCGTCGAGGCGGAGCGAACCGGTCGGCAGCAGGGTTGCGCCGAGGGTTTCGGCCCAGTCCGCGGTGACGGATTTTACCGTGATATCCACCGGTGCTTCGAGGCGATGCATGGCGAGGATCTGCCGGGCTTTCTCATCCCCATAGTCGTGTGCCAGCCGCCCGGCAAACCAGTCGGGCGCCTCGACCGTCTGGTGCAGCGCGGCTTCCAGCGCGCGCGGTCCACCACGGGCGATGGAGCGCAGGATGGCGTTGACCAGACCGGCGAAGCGGCGCGAGCGCGGATCGGCCTGCGCCTGCGTGACGGCGAGGTCGACGGCGGCACTGTCCGGCACATCGAGAAAGAGGATTTGCGCCGCCCCGGCATGCAGGATGTGGGCGAGCGACAGGGCATTCGGCGGCAGCGGGCGTTCCAAACGCCGGTCGATCATGGCCTGGATCGTTCGGCGGTAGCGCAGGGCCGTCATCAGGATGGCGCGCACCAGTGCCCGGTCGCGGGTATCGAGCGCGAGATAGTGGGGATGGCCGTGTTCGTTGTCGGTGAGGCCGTCGAGGGAGGTTCGTGCATCCACCACGGCACCAAGCAGACGTGCTGCGGCCTGCCGGGCCGCGAGACCGAGCCGGTCGAGGCTTGGCTGTGCGGAGGAGGATTGGGTGCGGCCCGGTTTGCGTCCGGCGCCTCTGACCGGTGCGCTCAAGACCACGGCCCCTTGTCCTGCTTGCCGGCATTGCGGCCCCAACGCGTTGTGGGCACGCGCGGGCGGGCGGCTGAGGGTTTGACCTCTTCAGGTGGCGCATCGCGGCGTCCCCACGGACCTTCGGGTCCGGCTTCCGGCTGGGGGGCAGGTTCGGCGGGCGGGCGGACGTTCCCGTCAGCGCGTCTTGAAGCGGGGGCGCCGAAACGCGGCTCATCGCCCATGGCCATCAGGGCCTCGATGCGATTGGTGGTGTCGGGGTGGGTGGAGAAGAGATTGTCCATCCGCTGGCCGGAGAGCGGGTTGATGATGAACATGTGGGCGGTGGCGGGGTTTTCCTCCGCCGTCTCGTTGACGATGCGGTGCGTGCCGGCCGAAATCTTGTCGAGCGCGCTCGCCAGCCATTGGGGATGGCCGCAAATCTCCGCGCCGCGCCGGTCTGCGGCATATTCGCGGGTGCGGCTGATTGCCATCTGCACCAGCATGGCGGCGAAGGGCGCGACAATCATGGCGACGAGAACGCCGGCAAAGCCAAGCGGATTGGGGTTCTCGCTGTCGCGATTGCCACCGAAGAGGAAGGCGAAATTGCCGAGCATGGAAATGGCACCGGCAATGGTGGCGGTGACCGTCATGGTCAGTGTGTCGCGGTTCTGGATATGGGCGAGTTCATGGGCCATCACGCCGGCCATTTCCTGCGGCGTCAGCAGGTTGAGGAGGCCGGTGGTCGCAGCCACGGCGGCATTGTCCGGATTGCGCCCGGTGGCAAAGGCATTGGGCTGAGGATTGTCGATCAGATAGACCTTCGGCATGGGCAAGCCGGCATTGGCCGAAAGATCGCGGATCATGGAGAAGAACTCGGGTGCGTTGTCCTCGCCGATCTCGCGCGCATTGTGCATGCGCAGCACCATCTTGTCGGCGTTCCAGTAGGAGAACAGGTTCATCGCGGCGGCGATGACAAAGGCGATCAACATGCCGGACTGGCCGCCGATCAGGTAGCCGACACCCATGAAAAGCGCGGTCATGGCCGCAAGCAGCATGGCGGTCTTCATGAAATTCATCGTGGCAACTCCGGTTGCGGCAAGGGTCGATCCTGCCTTCGCGTTGCTCTATATGATGGTGCGGGCACCTGCCAAGTTCAATGCAGGCGGGCGTGCAAGGCAAGGGACAGGACTGATGGCGGACCGGCACGAAAACGGCACACAGAAGCAGGGAACCGGGGCGGATGCGCCCATCACGGCGGAACCGGCTGCCGAGCCGCGCCGCATCGAGGACCTGCCGCCGGCCGCCCAGCGCGCACTGAAGGAGGCCGAAGAGCGCCGCTCCGCCTATGAAGCGGCGGAAAAGGGCCGCGCCCGCGAGATCGGCGGGCGGGGCGGCAAGGAGCCGGTGCGCTACGGCGACTACGAGGTCAAGGGCATCGCCATCGACTTCTGAGCCGTGCACCGGCCCGGCGCAAGGGTCACCGGCAGCTGTAGGAAAACTGGCCACCGGTCAGCTGGTAGACCGTCTTGGAACCAGGCGCCTTGATCTTCTGGCAGGTTCCCTTGATGAAGCTGGTCTGGCGCAGGGCGTTGGCGCCGCTGCCATGCTCGATGCGGCAATGGCGCTGGGCGCGGTCGCGCAGTTCCGCCTTCACCTGGTTCCAGGCACCGGCACAATTGATGCCGCCGGAACGCTGGAAATTGTCGCGCTGGACATGGGTCATCGCCTCATGGGCTCCGGCCGAGAGGATGGATGAGGCGAGGATGGCAGTGGCTACGGCGGTCCGCGCAATCGACTTGCGGATGATGGGTTTCATGGCACTCTCCCTTGTTTGACAAGGAAAGGTTGCAGGATGCTGCGCGCCTGCGCTGTGCCAATTGACACAGACGGAACACGCACCGCACCGCAACGGGACGGGAGGGTGGAGCCGGTTGTGCCGTAACGAAACAGGCCGCCCTTTTCGTCCCGCTTCGGAAACGGCGTGGTGAATGACCGGTTAACCGGTTGACCGGACGGCGGAAATCTTTACGGGACATTAACCGTGCGCAGGGTCAAGAGCCAATAAAATCAATCGGTTGAGTCTCGGTGTGCAGCCGCCCTGGAAAGGCGAACGCTGTTGGCAGGGTTCCTGCACAGGGTCTGGCATGTGTTTTTCCAGTGATGGAGCCAGTGCCATGAACAAGACCGGTTTTCTCGCCAAGACCCTGAAGCGCTTCCGGCGCGACGAAGCCGGCAATTTCGCCCTGATGCTGGGTGCAACCGTTCCGGTGCTGATGATCGGCGTCGGTTTCGGCGTCAATCTGGTGCAGATGAACGGTACCAAGCAGCGCATGGCTTCCGCGCTGGATGCCGCGCTGGTTTCGACGGCCCGCGACATCACCAGCGGCAAGATCAAGGCGGCTGATGCCAAGGCGACGGCATTGACCTTCCTGGAGACCAATGCCGAGGGTGGTTTCATTGTTCCAGGTTCGGTGCATTTCACCAAGTTCATCGTCGACAAGGCGAGCAGCACGATTGAAGCCTCGGCTGCCGCGCGCACCAAGCTGGCCTTCGCGGTCTTTGCCATGGATGCCGAGCAGGACATCGCCGTTGATGCCGGAACGCTCTACTCCGACAAGAAGGTGGAAGTGGCGATGATGCTGGACGTGACCGGTTCGATGGCAGGTCAGAAGCTGAAAGACCTGAAAGTGGCGGCCAAGAATGCGGTCTCCACCTTCCTGGCCGGGCAGGCGGCGGGCAGCGACCGCGTGCGGCTTTCGGTCGTGCCCTATGCCGATGCGGTCAATGTGGGCTCCCTCAGCAATGTCATTCACTACGAGACGGGCTATACGACGGCGGAGCCGCCAAAACTGACCGACCCGGTCGCGGTGTCCTATCATCCGGACAATTGTGCCACCGAGCGCAAGGGGTCCAACCAGTTCAGCGATGCCAACCCGAATGCGGGCAAGATCAACCGCGATTTCCGGCTGGCTTTCTGCCCTTCCGCCAAGCTGCAACCGCTGACGGCTGACAAGGCGAAGCTGAATGCCACGATCGACAGTTTTGTCGCCAATGGCTACACGGCTGGCCACATCGGCGTGCAGTGGTCCTGGTACATGCTGTCGCCGAAGTGGAAGACCGTGCTGCCGGCGGCCTCGCGTCCGGGCAATTACAATGACAAGAAGGTGATGAAGTTCGCCATCCTGATGACGGACGGCGAGTTCAACACGGCCTTTGCCGGTGTTGCCAACGGTGCTGCGACGCGCGGGGCGCAGGGTGCCCGCTCGCGCGCCAATGCCGAGACGCTCTGCGCGGAAATGAAAAAGAAGGGCATCGAGGTCTTCACCATCGGCTTCCAGCTCAACACGGCGGCGGCCAAGGGTGTGATGAAGAAGTGCGCCTCGGACACCAGCAATTATTACGAGACTTCGAATGGTGGCGAGCTGGATGCCGCCTTTCAGGAGATTGCACGCAACATCGAGCGCCTGACCATCGCGCATTGATCCCACGAAGCGTTCATTTTCCCTGGCAGGGGAACCCGGAAGGGCGGCGGGTCTGAGGACCTGCCGCCCTTTTTCCTGCCTCGGGTGAAGTGGCAGGGAGTGCCGTTTGGCCCGCGTTTGCACGCGATTTGCCGTCCGCGCCTCGCCGCTGGCATCCGTTGTGATCCGGACAAGCGAAACGCCGCCCCGTGGACCCGGTTCCCCGGCAGGGCGGCGCCGCGATTTGTTGGAATAGCGAAGCCCGATGCCCGGTCACCAGACCGCGGCGCGCTTCACCGTCACGTCCTTCAGAGGCTGCTCCGAAGGAATGACGATCCGCTCAAGCCTACACACTTCCGGAAACCACTCGACATCGGATCACCTTCCTTTCTTTACGTTGACGACAGGAAAAAGGTGGGCTGCTTCGCCATGGCCGTCAAGCGCCTGGCCGCAAGTTTTTGCGTGCCCGAGATGGGACGCGCGGGAGATCTGTCCGTGGCGGAGGTTCTGCTGGCGTGCGGGTACGCGCATCACGGAGGCGTTCCGTGGCAGGCAGCAGAAGGTCATTGCGCAGCCGTGTGCGGCGCTCCGGGTTCGCCGTCGGGGCACAAGTGGCGCCCCAAAAACAAAGGCGCCCTGCCTTTGGAAGACAGGGCGCCTGGAAGAAGTGGGCCGGGCGCGAGGGGCGCCCGGACCGGAGTTGCTTAGTGGCCGGTCGCGGCACCGGCACCACGCGGGGTGCGGATGCTCTCGATGAGGTCCTGGATCTCCTGCGGCGGAGCCTTGGTGGCGGAAGCCACGGCGTAGGCAACGGCGAAGTTGACGATGGCGCCAACGGCACCGATGGACAGCGGCGAGATGCCGAGGACCCAGTTGTCTGCCGTATCCGGCAGCTGGTTGGTGCCCTTGACGAAGAACCAGCCCTTGTAGACGAAGATGTAGATGACCGTGAAGAGCAGGCCAGCCAGCATACCCGCCACAGCGCCCGAGTTGTTGATGCGCTTGGAGAAGATGCCCATCATCAGGGTCGGGAACAGCGAGGCAGCCGCAATACCGAAGGCCAGAGCCACGGTCTGGGCGGCGAAGCCGGGCGGGTTCAGGCCCAGGTAGGTCGCAACCGCGATGGCGACGGCCATGGCGACACGAGCCGACATGAGTTCGCCAGCTTCCGAGATGTTCGGATTGATGGCGCCCTTGATCAGGTCATGCGAGATGGCCGACGCGATGGCGAGCAGCAGACCGGCAGCGGTCGACAGAGCGGCAGCGAGACCACCGGCAGCGACGAGCGCGATCACCCAGCCCGGGAGCTTGGCGATTTCCGGGTTTGCCAGAACGAGGATGTCGTTGTTGACGGTCAGCTCGTTGCCCTGTGCATTGACAGCAGCCATCGGAGCCGGAACTTCGGCAGCCTTGTCGTTGTAGTACTGGATCTTGCCGTCGCCGTTCTTGTCTTCAAACTTCAGCAGGCCGGTGACTTCCCAGTTCTTCATCCACTGCGGGCGGGCTTCATAAGCCAGCGATTCCGACTGGCTGCCGTTCGGGTAGACGGTCTGCATGATGTTGAGGCGAGCCATGGCGCCCACGGCCGGAGCCACGAGGTACAGGGCGGCGATGAAGACCAGCGCCCAGCCAGCCGACCAACGGGCGTCCGACACCTTCGGCACGGTGAAGAAGCGGATGATCACGTGGGGCAGGCCCGCGGTACCGATCATCAGCGACAGGGTGAAGAGCACCATGTTCAGCGTGTTGGTGTGGTGTCCGGTGTAGGACTTGAAGCCCAGCTCGGTGACGACCTGGTCCAGCTTGGCGAGCAGCGGGGTGCCGTCAGACACATCGCCGAAGAGGCCGAGCGGGGGAACCGGGTTGCCGGTGAGGTGCAGCGAGATGAAGATCGCCGGGATGGTGTAGGCGAAGATCAGCACGACGTACTGGGCAACCTGCGTGTAGGTGATGCCCTTCATGCCGCCGAACACGGCGTAGAAGAACACGACAGCAGCGCCGATGTAGAGGCCGGTGGTCTTGTCCACTTCCAGGAAGCGCGAGAAGGCCACGCCGACGCCCGTCATCTGGCCGATAACGTAGGTCACCGAGGCGACGATCAGGCAGAGAACGGCCACCATGCGCGCGGTCTTGGAGTAGAAACGGTCGCCGATGAACTCGGGAACCGTGAACTTGCCGAACTTGCGCAGGTAGGGTGCGAGGAGCATGGCGAGCAGCACATAGCCGCCGGTCCAGCCCATCAGGAAGGTGGAGTTGTCATAGCCGACAAAGGCGATGAGGCCGGCCATCGAGATGAAGGAGGCGGCGGACATCCAGTCGGCGCCGGTCGCCATGCCGTTCAGAACGGGGTGAACGCCGCGGTTTGCAGCGTAGAATTCGGAGGTCGATCCGGCACGTGCCCAAAAGGCGATGCCGATATAGACAAGGAAGGACCCACCGATGAAGAGAAGATTAAGAGCATACTGGCTCATGGGTGCAATTCCTTACTACTCGTGGAAATCGTACTGACGATCCAGCGCGTTCATGCGGAACGCGTAGAAGAAGATCAGTGCGATGAAAACGATGATTGATCCCTGCTGGGCAAACCAGAAGCCCAGGTCAGAGCCGCCAACGGCGATGCCCGAGAACGCGGGGCGCAACAGGATGCCGAAGCCGAAAGATACGACCGCCCAAATGACGAGGGATATCGCCATCAGACGGACATTCGCGCGCCAGTAATCAGCTGCGCGCTGTTCCGAGTTGTCCATAAAACCCTCCCAAGGTTCCATACGCCAAGCCCCCTCATGAGACATGGCATCGCGCGTATCTCTACAGATCGAATCCGGATCACGATATGCGACATTGGATTCATACCGTGGCGCCGCGCCAGAGTCTTCACCGCGGATGACCAAGATAGTGCTGCGGCGCAGCGGAGCATTGTTCATGTATGAATTGCATCAATACCGCGCAGAAACATGGTGAAATGCAGGAACCATGATTCCGGACTTCACTTTATTTCTTCAGATGCGATGAATAATAAATCGTAAGATATCGTTAACGGTAAAGTAGTTGCGGTTCCTTCGACTGCCCGGAAATTTGAACCGCGTGAAAGACGCGCTGAAACCGACGAAAAATACCGCCCCAAGACAGGACGTGGTTGCCGGACGCGCAGGCCTTGGACCCGGCGCGGGGCTGTGGACAAAAGGCTTGCCGTACTTTCTGTTACGGAAGCGCCGCGATGCACAATCCCGGCGGGTACAGGTCTTTCCACAAAAAAACACCGCGGACCATCTGGCCCGCGGTGCCTCGTTCGGTGTGGATGACCGGCGGGCAGGTGCCCGCGCGCGGTCAGGCCTTCTTGTTCTGGCGGTTTTCGATCAGGTCGTCGACGACGGTCGGATCGGCCAGCGTGGAGGTGTCGCCGAGCGCACCGAAATCGTCTTCGGCGATCTTGCGCAAGATGCGGCGCATGATCTTGCCTGAGCGGGTCTTCGGCAGACCGGGCGAGAACTGGATCTTGTCCGGCGAGGCGATCGGTCCGATCTCGTTGCGGACATGGGCGACCAGTTCCTTGCGCAGTGCGTCGGAGCCTTCCTCGCCTTCCATCAGGGTGACATAGCAGTAGATGCCCTGGCCCTTGATGTCGTGCGGATAGCCGACAACGGCGGCTTCCGAGACCTTGGCGTGGGAAACGAGGGCGCTTTCCACTTCCGCCGTCCCCATGCGGTGACCCGACACGTTGATCACGTCGTCCACGCGGCCGGTGATCCAGTAGTAGCCGTCCTCGTCGCGGCGGCAGCCGTCACCGGTGAAGTACTTGTTGTGGTAGGTCATGAAGTAGGTCTGCTCGAAGCGCTCATGGTCGCCCCAGACCGTGCGCATCTGGCCCGGCCAGCTGTCCACGATGCAGAGGTTGCCCTCGGTGGCGCCTTCCAGCACGTTGCCTTCATTGTCGACCAGCTGCGGCTGCACACCAAAGAAGGGACGGGTTGCAGAACCCGGCTTCAGGTCGGTCGCGCCGGCCAGCGGCGTGATCAGGATGCCGCCGGTTTCCGTCTGCCACCAGGTATCGACGATCGGGCAGCGGCTGTCGCCGACCACTTCGTAATACCACTTCCAGGCTTCCGGGTTGATCGGCTCGCCGACCGAACCCAGCAGGCGCAGGGTGGACAGGTCTGCCTTCTTGACGTGCTCCTCGCCGGCACCCATCAGGGCGCGGATGGCGGTGGGAGCGGTGTAGAAGATGTTGACCTTGTGCTTCTCGCAGACATCCCAGAAACGCGACGGCGAGGGATAGGTCGGCACGCCTTCAAACATCAGCGAGGTCGCACCGTTGGCGAGCGGCCCGTAGACGATGTAGGAATGGCCCGTCACCCAGCCCACGTCGGCCGTGCACCAGTAGATGTCACCTTCCTGGTAGTCGAAGACATACTGGTGGGTCATCGAGGCATAGACCAGGTAGCCGCCGGTGGAATGCACCACGCCCTTGGGCTTGCCGGTCGAGCCGGAGGTGTAGAGGGTGAAGAGCGGGTCTTCGGCATTCATCGGCTCGGGCGGGCAATCGGGCGAGGCCGCGGCGCAGAGTTCTTCCCACCAGTGATCCTTGCCATCACGCCACTTGACCTCGCCACCGGTGCGCTTGACGACGAGCATCTGGGTGTCTTCCGGCAGGCGCTTGAGCGCCGTGTCGGCGTTGGCCTTCAGCGGAACCTGCTTGCCGCCACGCAGCGAATAGTCGGCCGTGACGATCAGCTTGGCATCGGCGCCCTCGACGCGGTCGGCCAGGGCGTCGGGCGAGAAGCCGCCAAAGACGATGGAGTGGATGGCGCCGATGCGGGCGCAAGCCAGCATGGCATAGGCGGCTTCCGGGATCATCGGCAGATAGAGGATGACGCGATCGCCCTTCTTGACGCCGAGGCCCTTGAGCGCGTTGGCGGCGCGGGAAACGTGGCCGTGCAGTTCGCGGTAGGTGATCTTCTTGTCTTCAGCCGGGTTGTCGCCTTCCCAGATGATGGCGACCTGGTCGCCGCGCTTTTCCAGATGGCGGTCAACGCAGTTGGCCGACACGTTCAGCGTGCCGTCCTCGAACCACTTGATCGAAACGCCGGGAGCGGCGAAGGACGTGTTCTTGACCTTGGTATAGGGCTTGATCCAGTCGAGGCGCTTGCCGTGCTCGCCCCAGAAACCTTCCGGATCTTCGACGGACTGCTTGTACCAGGCAAGATAGGTCTCGTTGTCGATGAGAGCCTTCGCCTTCCATTCCGGTTTGACCGGGTAAACATTACCGCTCATGCGTTCCTCCTCAAATGAACAGGCCCGGCATGCAGGTTCCTCCAGCCGGGACAGGACAGGCCAATAGTCAGCGGCAGTCTTAACACCCGTCCGTGCCTAGTCAAATTAGACGTTTGGTTCGTGCCAATCGTATGATGTCAAAGGGATTTGCGTAACGCACCGGATGCCCTTGCAAGCGCCACTGTAACATCTTGTCAGATTTCGTGATGTTGCAGTGCACAATCCCGCCATATTTGCCGCGCACACGCTGGCCGCGTTCCGGCGGGACTGCCACAAGTGATGGTGGCCTTGCCGATGTTGTTCACTCAAGGGGCCATCACTCATGACCAACCTGCTGACCGGCGCGTTGCGCCGTGCAACCGGCGCTGCCATGGCCGCGCTCATGCTTGCCACCGGCGTTGCCGCCGCCAATCCCTTTGCCAGCGCGGGCAATCCGCTGCATGCCATCCATGTTCATGACTTCGACGACGAGCACGCCCATCTGGCGGAAGAAGGCGCGCTTGACCGCATCCATCCGCTGGTGCTCGCAGCCCTTCCCAAGGGCAAGGCCTATGTCAAGTACAATGCGCCGGCCAATTGCGTGCCGGGGCGCCTGAAGGCGGTTCTGTCGCAGGTGTCGGCCAAGTATGGCCCGATCACGGTCAACTCGACCTTCCGTTCGCGCTCGAAGAACCGGGCCGTCGGCGGCAAGTCGAAATCCTACCACCTGTCGTGCTCGGCGGTGGATTTTCGCGTTCATGGATCGAGCAGGGGCCTGATGAGCTATCTGGCGGCCAACAAGTCGTTGGGCGGGTTGAAGCGCTATGCATCCGGCTTCTACCACATCGACACCGGTCCGCGCCGCAGCTGGTAAGGCCTCTCAGTCCACGCAGCCTCAGGGCCAACGCAGCAGCATGTCCCTCACAGCCTTGCTGGCTGTGGGGCGCTCCTCCGGCGGGATCGGTCTGCCGAAGGCCACCTCGCCGATGAAGGCGCAATAGAGGAAGCGGGCACGTTGCTGCGCTGCGGGGCCGGGAATGCCCGCCCGTTCCAGGATCGAGGCCAGATGGGCGATCCTGCGGGCGTCCACCTGCTCGATGATGGCGCGGACCCTGGCGTCCGTTGCCGCCCAGTTGCGCAGGCCGACTTCCAGCCCGACATCCATCTTCACGATGTGGCCGATGACATTGGCGAGGATGTCAGCCGCACTGCCGCCACGGCCCTCCACATCCTCGATCACGCTGCCGGTCTGCATCTCGATCCAGCGCTCAAGCAGGGCTTCCAGCAAGGCGCCGCGATCCGCGAAATGCCAGTAGAAGCTCCCCTTGGTCACGCCCAGTGATTTTGCGAGCGGCTCGACGCGGACCTTTTCAACACCACCTTCGGCCATTGCGGCAAGGGCAGCGGCGATCCAGCCGTCCCGGTTCATCTTGTCGGACTTTTCTACCATACGGTTGCGTATTGTACGCCTCCACAAAGGGTGCTACAAGTCACCATACGCTACCGTATGGAGGGATCAATGAACAACGTAGCAGTGATTTGCACCGCCGCGCTCGGTTTTCTGCTGTTCGGCATGGGCTGGCCGATTTCCGGGTTGCGAAACCACCTCAAGCGCTACGCGGGATATGATGCCGACCCGGCCGACCTGCTCTACAAGGCGGTGCGCGCCCACGGAAACACGGCGGAGTACTCGGCGTTCCTTGCCGTGATGTTCCTCTATCTTGGAAGCCGCAACCCGGCCGACTGGGTCGTCTGGTCCATCATCGGTGCGACCGTTTGCCGCTACCTCTATGTTGTCGGCGTGCTCGCCTTCCCGACCATGGCCAAGCCCAACCCGGTGCGCTTCATCGGGGCGGGTGGCACCTATACGTTCGGCCTCGCGCTCGCCTATGCGATGCTGGTGGCCTGAACCGCGCCAGACCCTTCAGCGGGGTGCCGGCATCAGACGGCACCATCCAGCGGTCCGAAAAAGCCGATGATGCGGGCGATGCGCCCGCGCGGCGAGAATTCCACGATATCGGTGCCTGCGGGCAGGCGGGTGCCATCAGCAAGCTGCTTGCACCAGGCGAAGCGTGCCAGCCCGTGATGCTGGTCCACCTTGCCAAGGCGCGGCGTCGTGGAGCCGGGAAACCGGGCCTGGACCGTCGCGATGTGATCGAGCAGGGCGGCAAGGCCTTCGGTGTGCACCGACGGGTCGACATAGACCATGTCCGGTTCGAGGATGTCTGACAGAAGTTCTTGGCGTTCTTGACGTGACCAGTCTTCCCATGCCGCACAATAGCGGTCGATACAGGCGGTCAGTTCCGAATTGTCCATCTTGTCCGGCTCCTGCTGATCCCGGCCAGCAAAACCTGCCGCCTGCAGAGAGTTTAGGGCCGGGTGTGCGATCGGCAAGCGGCCGTCACACCTGGTAGGCGCGGTTGCCGAAAATGGCGCTGCCGACGCGTACGTGGGTGGCGCCCATGGCGATGGCGACAGCATAATCTGCCGACATGCCCATGGAGAGCTTTTCGACATCGGCTTCGCGCGCCAGCTTTTCCAGCAAAGCAAAATGCGGGCCGGGGTTTTCGTCCGCCGGCGGGATGCACATCAGGCCTTCGATTTCGAGGCCGTGCACCGCGCGGCAGCGTCTCACAAAGGCGACGGCCTCGCGCGGATCGATGCCGGCCTTTTGCGGTTCGCGACCGGTGTTGACCTGAACGAACAGGGCCGGATGGCGGTCCTGTTTCCTCATCTCCCTGGCCAGTTCGGCGGCGATCTTTTCGCGGTCGACGGTTTCAATGATATCGAACAGGGCGACGGCTTCCTTCGCCTTGTTGGATTGAAGCGGGCCGATCAGATGCAATTCGACATCCGGAAAATCCGCCTTCAGTCCGGGCCATTTGCCTTCGGCTTCCTGAACGCGGTTCTCGCCGAAAATCCGCTGTCCGGCTTCCAGCACGGGCCTTATTTCATCAGCCTCGAAGGTCTTTGAGACGGCGACCAGCGCGACGGAAGCCTCCGGGCGACCGCTTTCACGGGCTGCCGCGGCGATCTCCGCGCAGACCGACTTCCAGTTTTCGACCGTTTTCTCCATCGCCTTGGCAAAGCCTCTTTTGCGCGGTTTTTGGCAGGGTCGCGATGCTCACCGGTTGACGCTTTGGCGAAAGCATGGTGAAGGTCCGCGCATCCCAACGACGCTTTTAAGTGAATTATCCGGCATGGCAACCGAACGCTACAATCCGCGCACGTCCGAACCGAAGTGGCAGAAGGCCTGGGACGAGGCCAAGCTCTTCGAGACGAAGAACGACGATCCGCGCGAGAAGTATTACGTGCTGGAGATGTTCCCCTATCCGTCCGGGCGCATCCACATGGGCCATGTGCGCAACTACACCATGGGTGACGTGGTGGCCCGCTACAAGCGCGCCATGGGCTACAATGTGCTGCACCCCATGGGCTGGGACGCCTTCGGCATGCCGGCGGAAAACGCCGCCATGGCCAACAAGACGCATCCGGGCACCTGGACCTACTCCAATATTGACACGATGCGCAGCCAGCTGAAGTCCATGGGCCTGTCGCTCGACTGGTCGCGCGAGTTCGCCACCTGCGACGTGGACTATTATCGCCACCAGCAGGCGATCTTCCTTGATCTGCTCGACAAGGGACTTGCCTATCGCGGTCCGGGCAAGGTCAACTGGGACCCGGTCGACCAGACGGTGCTTGCCAACGAGCAGGTGATCGACGGCAAGGGCTGGCGCTCGGGTGCTGAAGTCGAACAGCGGGAAATGCAGGTCTGGTATTTCCGGATCACCGATTTCAAAGAGGATCTTGTTTCGGCGCTGGCGACACTGGACCAGTGGCCCGAAAAGGTCCGCCTCATGCAGGCAAACTGGATCGGCCGGTCGCAAGGCATGTCCATCCGCTGGGCGCTCGATCCCGAAGGTGCGCCGGCCGGCGAGACCGAGATCGAGGTTTTCACGACCCGTCCTGACACGCTCTTCGGTGCCTCATTCCTTGCAATCGCCGCCGACCATCCGATTGCCTTGAAACTGGCTGCGGAGAATTCCTCTGTCGCCGAATTCAGCGACGAATGCCGCCGGCGCGGGACTTCGGTCATCGAGATCGAAAAGGGCGAGAAATTTGGCTTCGATACGGGCCTGACCGTGCGCCACCCGCTTGACGCCAAAATCACGGTGCCCGTCTGGATCGCCAATTTCGTGCTGATGGACTACGGCACTGGCGCGATCTTCGGCTGCCCGTCGGGCGACCAGCGCGACCTCGATTTCGCACGCAAATACGGCCTTCCTGTCGTGCCCGTTGTCTTGCCGAAGGGAGCGGATGCGACATCGTTTGCCATTGGTGACAAAGCTGTCGAAGACGCCGGCACCATGATCAATTCAGGCTTCCTTGACGGCCTGACGACCACGGATGCCTTTGATGCCGTTGCCGAGCGTCTGCAAGCTGACATGCTGGACGGCCGCCCTGTCGGCGATCACCAGATCCGGTTCCGGCTCAAGGACTGGGGCATTTCGCGCCAGCGCTACTGGGGTTGCCCGATCCCGGTGATCCATTGCGACGATTGCGGCATCGTGCCGGTGCCGAAGGCCGACCTGCCGGTGAAGCTGCCCGACGATGTCGAGTTCGACCGGCCCGGCAACCCGCTCGACCGCCATCCGACCTGGCGCCACGTGGGCTGCCCGCATTGCGGCAAGGACGCGCGGCGGGAGACCGACACGATGGACACGTTCGTCGATTCGTCCTGGTATTTCGCGCGCTTCACCGCGCCCTGGGCGGATGATCCGACGATCCCGGAGGCGGCCGACGCCTGGCTGCCGGTCGACCAGTATATCGGCGGCATCGAGCATGCGATCCTGCACCTGCTCTATTCGCGTTTCTTCACCCGCGCCATGCGCGCCACCGGCCACCTCACGCTGGACGAACCCTTCAAGGGCATGTTCACGCAGGGCATGGTGGTGCACGAGACCTACAAGGGGCCGGAAGGCTGGGTGACCCCGGCCGAGGTGCGCATCGAGGAAACCGACGGCAAGCGCCGCGCCGTGCATGCGGAAAGCGGCGCTGAAATCGCCATCGGTCCCATCGAGAAGATGTCGAAATCCAAGAAGAACGTGGTCGATCCCGACGACATCATTGCCTCCTACGGGGCGGACACGGCGCGCTTCTTCATGATCTCGGATTCGCCGCCGGAACGTGACGTGATCTGGACTGAAGCGGGCGTGGAAGGTGCGCATCGCTTCGTGCAGCGCGTCTGGCGTCTTGTCTCGGAAGCTGCGGATGCCCTCAAGGCATCGCCGGCCAAGGCTGACGGCTCGGACATGTCCAAGGCAGCGCACAAGACGGTGAAAGCCGTGGGCGAGGACATCGGCAAGCTCGCCTTCAACAAGGCGGTCGCGCGTCTTTATGAGCTGGTGAACGCCATGGCTCAGCCTCTGACGATGGTGGCCGAGGGCAAGGCGGATGCATCTGCCGCTGGTGCCGCGCGTGATGCGGTGGAAAAGCTGATCATCATGTTTGCGCCGATGATGCCACATCTGGCAGAAGAGTGCTGGGCCGCGGTTGGCGGGACGGGCCTTGCCGCCAACCAGCCCTGGCCCGATTATGATCCGGCGCTGACGGTCGAGAACGAGATCACCTACCCGGTGCAGATCAATGGCAAGAAGCGCGGCGATTTGACAATTGCACGCGACGCGGACAAAGCTGCCGTTGAAGAGGCTGCACTGGCGCTCGACGTGGTCGCCAAGGCACTGGACGGGCAGCCGCCGCGCAAGGTCATCGTGGTTCCGCAGAGGATCATCAATGTCGTCATCTGATACCAGACACCGCCGCCTTGCTGCGGCCCTGCTGGCGGGCCTGACGCTGCTGACCGGCTGTTCCGTGCAGCCGCTTTACGGCACGGCCAACCGGTTGCCGGTGGCTCCGGGCGACGAGGACAAGCGGCGCATCGCCTCCGTCGAGATTGCCCCGGTGGGCAACCGCGAGGGGCTGGAAGTGCGCAATCATCTCATCTTCCTGCTGAATGGCGGAGCGGGACAGCCCTCCGATCCGCTCTACCGCATGAAGCTGAAGGTCACGACGAAGAACCAGACCGTGGCCGAAGTGCAGAGTTGTGTGGGTTGCGGTTTTGACAGCCTGCCGACGGCGGGCGCGATCCGGCTGACAGCTGAATACAGCATCAGCGATGCCAAGACCGGTTCCGAGATCGCGAAGGGCACACGTTTCGTCTCTGCGCCCTACGATCGTGGCCGCCAGGAATTCGCCAATTACCGGGCGGAGCGTGACGCCAATGACCGTGCTGCGCGTGAACTGGCCGAGATGCTGCGGTTGGCGATTGCCCACGAGATGGCAAAGGTTTCACCCAACTGAGATCTCGTCCGGGTCCGGCGGGCCAGGTCTTGTCCGGCCTTGTCCTGACCGGGACAGGCGTCAGGCGGTCTTGCTGAGCATGCCGTTGTGAAGAAGGGCGCGCACAAGCGCCGAGAAGCGCGCCGGTGACACCGGCTTTTCAAGATGTCCGTCATAGAGATCACCGGTATCGTGACCGGCGTGACGGCCCATGGTCAGGATCGCGATGTCGTTGTGGCGAGCGCGCAGGGTTCGGGCCAGTCCGTCCGCCCCGTCGCCCGGCAGGGTGTCGTCGATCAGCACGACGCGTACGCCCGGCCTGTCGGCAGTCTGCAGGGCAGCCCTCGGATTGGCGGCCATCTGGTAACTGAACCCGGCCTCGACGGCGAACTGGCGCAACAGCGTCTGGCCAAGCGGATTGTCTTCCACGATCAGCAGATCGACCTTGGCGGTTTCACCGGTCACCAAACGCATCGGGGCCGCCTTGCGGGTTGCGGCTGGCTCGCCGGCCGTGGTTGCACGGGTGCGGCGGATGAGGTCCATCACGGCTTCGCGAAGCTCGTTGGAGCGGGCCGGCTTGGTGAGCCGGACCGAATTGCCCAGGTCGAAGGGCAGACCCACGAATTCACCCTGATCAACCGAGGAAAGGATGACCAACGGGAGATGGGCATAGGCCGGTTCGGAGCGCAGGCGCCTCGCCACGTCGACGCCGTTCATGCCGGGCATCTGGTAATCGAGGATGACGCAGTCGACCGGAGCATCGAGCCGCGATGCCTCTTCGATGAAAGCCAGCCCCAGCAATCCGCCTTCAACAGCTGCCGCTTCCAGATCCCAGCTGTGCAACTGTTCCAGAAGGATCGTCCGGTTGACTTCGTTGTCATCGATCACCAGCACGCGCGCGCCAGTGACATCGCGTGGCAGATGGTGGGGCGTTTCCACGACCTCATGGATCGGCATGGGCAGGGTGATCCAGAAGGTGGATCCTTCACCCGCTTCGCTTTCGACGCCGATCTGGCCGTCCATGAGATGAACAAGGCGCGCTGCGACGGCCAGGCCGAGACCGGCCCCGTCATGGCGGCGCGTCGAGGACGTGTCAGCCTGCTGGAACGTATCGAAAATGGTCGGGAGCTTCTCGCCCGGAATGCCGCAGCCGGTATCTTGCACGCGCAGGCGGATTTCGGCTGAACCCTTCTCCACCTTTGCACTTACGTCAATCAGGATGTGGCCAAACTCGGTGAACTTGACGGCGTTGCCGATGAGATAGGCGAGGATCTGGCGGAAGCGCCCGGCGTCACCCACCAGATATTCCGGCAGGTAGGGATCAATGCGCTGGATGATCTCCAGGTCCTTTTCCCGGACACGCTGGGTGTGCATCTGCACGACATCTTCCACCGCGTCGCCCAGCCGGAACGGTTCGGGATCGAGTACCAGACGCCCGGCTTCCAGCCGCGAATAGTCGAGAATGTCGTTGATGGTCGAAAGCAGCGTGTTACCGGATTTGACGATCACATCCACATAGGATTTCTGGGACATTTCGGGGTTCGAGCGGGCGAGCAATTCCGCCATGCCGAGCACGCCGTTCATCGGAGTGCGGATTTCGTGGCTCATGTTGGCGAGGAAGTCCGCCTTGGCCCGGTCGGCCTGCGCTGCCGCACGCATGCTTGAGGCCGCCTCGTCCTCCGATTCCACCAGCCGGGCGACAATGGCGAACTGGCGCAGAATCGCCTGCGAGCCGAGCGCTGCGGCAACGACATAGAGCGCAGCCATCGCCAGTAGCGCCAGGGAGCCATACCATACGGCGGCCACGAGAAGGGAGGGGAATACCGTCGCGAACATGGTCACGGCCGCATAGGGCAGGATCACGTAGCAGATGCCGCAGATCACCGTTCCGAGCATGATGCACGAAATCATCACATGGGCATCATGCATCGTCCCGTACAGGAGCGGCGGAAACATGAGCAGGACCGTGGATACCGCGCCGATGGCCGGCACGATGACAAAGGTCGCAAACAGCTTGTCGCGTGTGGCTTCGGGGCTCAGGCTGTCGACATCGAGCCGCGTCCAGAACCGGTAACGCGAAAGGGCGAGGGCGG